>NZ_CP014163.1:305233-610466 GCF_001543245.1 Aerococcus urinaehominis | reverse complement strand
GGGGTTGCCTTTGCCTATGGGCCTTGGTCAATGCCCATGTGACCTGGTCAAGGGGCATCATTTGGCTAAGGGGATTAATTTGATGTAGACGATTAGGGGCTGGTTCAGGCTTGTCTAGGCGCTGAGGTTGGAAGAGTTGGCGTAGGTAGGATGGGGAAATTGGATTTTGCATGGTAGACCTCCTTGATTTATAAAAATAGAACATTTGTTCTGACAAATAGATTATAGCGAACGTTTGTTCTAAATGCAAGCTTATTATGAGATGTTTATTTAAACTAGTTAATTGTCTGACATTAATTGAAAATGTGAGGCCTACTTTCAATTTTTTTCAAATATGGTATGATAAAGTATAAAACAGAGAATGGAAAGGTGTTCAATGGAATCAAAAGGATTACTCGTTGTCCTTTCAGGCCCATCAGGTGTTGGTAAAGGGACTGTCAGGCAAGCATTATTTGAAAAAGACCATGACCGCGAACAGTTTTTCTATTCAGTATCAGCTACAACACGACAAGCTCGTGAAGGCGAGGTCCATGGCAAGGATTACTTCTTTGTTTCCAAAGAAGAATTTGAGCAAATGATTGAAAATGAGGAATTACTTGAATATGCCCAATATGTTGATAATTATTATGGCACGCCTTTAGCCTATATTGAAGAGATGACTTTAAAGGGTAAGGATGTCTTCCTTGAAATTGAAGTACAAGGCGCCTTACAAGTTAAACGGCGGATGCCGGATGGGGTATTTATTTTCCTCGCACCACCTAATATGGGGGAATTAGAATCGCGTATTGTCAACCGGGGAACAGATGCCCCAGAGGTGATTGAGCAGCGGATGACCAAGGCGCGTGAAGAGCTTCAATTGATGACCCAATACGATTATGTGGTTGAAAATGATGATGTTGATGCCGCTGTTGAGCGCATTCAAACCATTATTAAGGCCGAACATCTCAAGGTTGAGCGTTTTATGGATGATTTGGTAGGCAACTACTTACAATAATAAGGAGGACAACTATGATTATTTATCCCTCACTAGATAAATTATTAGAAAAAATTGATTCAAAATATTCTCTATGCGCAATATCAGCTAAACGCGCACATGAAATTCATGAAGAAGATAACGGCATGCTTGAAAGCTATAAGAGTCATACTGAAGTTGGTTACGCCTTAGAAGAAATTGCTTCCGATGACCTTGTGATTGATCCAGAATCATTGAGATAAATTTAATTGCTGCAGATTGGTGTTGGTGAAAGATATATTCACTAACACCTTTTATTTTTCTGTAAATATGGCAGTTAAATTGGTCTATACCCATAAATTTAGTACAATAGAGAGGAATATACTGGAAGGGAGGCTCGTTTTATGCCGATGATTGCGCAAGTCATTGTTGATGTTGCGACCATGCAAACTAACCAGAGCTATGATTACCTGGTTCCTGAAGATTATCAGGACCTGATTCAGGTGGGCATGCGCGTCCAGGTGCCTTTTGGGGTTCGGACGCTCCTGGCCTATGTCGTCGGCCTAAGTGACCAGACGGATTTTGCGGGCGACCTGAAAAGTATTATGGGCTTGCTGGACGAGCAACCGGTGCTGAATACCGAACTACTTGAACTGGGTCAGCAAATGGCCCAAGACCTATTTTGTTTCCAAGTTGATGTTTACCAGGCCATGCTACCCAGCTTATTGAAGGCAGATTACCACAAGGTTTTTGTCATGACTGAGCGACTAGCCTACCAGGACCAGCAAAAATATTTTGCCAATCAGTTAGAAATAGACTGGGACTTGGCAGAAGAAAGGGGCTACTTAAAGGATTTGCTCAGCTTGAGAAAGGCTGGTTTAGTTAATCTTGACTATCGGTTAAAAGATCGCAAGCAAGTAAAAAAAGAGGAGTGGGTTCAAGCTCTCTTAGATTACGAAGAGCTCGCGGAGGCCCGGTCTAGTTTGTCAAAAAATGCCCACAAGCAGATTGCTTTGGTTGAGCTGTTGATGGCTCATGAGGGTCAGCGACTAGCAGTTAAAGCATTACGGCAAAAATATCAAATTCAGCGTCCGACAATTAAGGCACTGGCCGAAAAAGGCTGGTTAGAAATATTAGAGCTAACAGTTAACCGTGATCCTTACCAAGACCAGGATTTCTCTCCTAGCCAGGCCCGGCCTTTGCAAGACCAGCAAGCGCGGGCCTTTAGTCAGGTGAGCCAGGCCATGGCTGACCAGGCTGACCAGGTCTTTTTACTGCAAGGAGTGACTGGGTCGGGCAAGACAGAGGTGTATCTCCAGCTTATTCAGCAAGCCCTAGACCAAGGTGAAACAGCTATGCTATTGGTGCCGGAAATTGCCTTGACCCCGCAGATGGTCAACCAGCTCAAGGGTCGTTTTGGTCAGGCGGTGGCCGTGATGCATTCACAATTATCCCAGGGTGAGCAGTTTGATGAGTGGCGTAAACTAAGAGCCGGGCAAGCAAAAATTGTTGTTGGTGCTCGGTCTTCGGTTTTTGCACCTCTGGATAAGCTTGGCATTATTATTATTGATGAGGAGCATGAGACGACCTATAAGCAAAATGATAATCCCCGTTACCATGCCCGCGAAGTGGCTAAGTGGCGGGGCCATTACCACCACTGCCCGGTCCTTTTGGGGTCAGCGACGCCATCACTGGAGTCCCGGGCGCGGGCCCAAAACAAGGTTTACCATTTGTTAGAAATGCCAGACCGGGCCAACCACCAGGCCTTGCCTCAAGTTGAACTTGTGGATATGCGTGAAGAATTTAAGCACAAAAACTACTATCAGTTCTCTCGTCGCCTCCGTGATGAGATTATTGCCCGGGTTGACCGGGGTGACCAGGTGGCACTGATGCTTAACCGACGCGGTTTTGCCAATTATATGATGTGCCGAGATTGTGGCTATGTTTTTCAATGTCCTAATTGTGATGTTTCCCTGACCTATCATTACCATGGTCAACATTTGAAATGTCATTATTGTGGCCATGAAGAAAATAAGCCCCAGCGCTGTCCTAACTGCCAGGCTACCCATATCAGATCTTTTGGATCAGGGACGGAGAAGGTTGAGGAAGAGATTAAAGAATTGTTTCCCAATTATCGGGTCGTTAGGATGGACAATGATACTACCCGTAAGAAGGGGAGCCACCAGCGGCTATTAGACCAGGTGGCTTCAGGACAGGCTGATATTTTACTAGGCACGCAGATGATTGCTAAAGGATTAGATTTTCCTAATATTACCCTGGTTGGGGTAATTAATGCAGATACATCCCTTTATTTACCAGATTTTAGGGCTTCCGAGCGTACCTTCCAGCTCCTTACCCAGGTAGCTGGCCGGGCTGGGCGCGGGGATAAGGCCGGTCAGGTTCTGATTCAGACCTTTAATCCGGACCATTATGCCATCCAGTTAGCCCAAGACCATGACTACACTAGTTTTTATCAAAGGGAGATGGCCTTTCGTAAGATTAACCACTATTCCCCTTACTATTACAGCACCCGGTTGACCGTTTCTCATTTTGATGAACGGGAAGCGTTGAAGGCGATCAACCTAATCAGTCAAATGTTAACCAAGAACCAAAATCCTGAAACGATTATCCTGGGTCCAAGCCAGTCGGCGATTAGCCGGGTTAAAAATCGCTATTATTTTCAAATTATTTATCAGTATCGTCAGCCTGACCAGGCCAGAGATCAATTAGCTAGCTTACGCGATTTAGCCCAGGAATGGGCTAAGAAGCAAATATACCTAGCCATTGATGTGGAGCCCTTGAGTTTTATGTAGGAGGAAATGTAATATGAAGAAAATTGTCTTTATGGGCACGCCAGCCTTTTCTGTACCAATTTTACAGGCCTTAGTAGCTAGTCCGGATTATCAAGTGGTTGCCGTAGTGACCCAGCCGGATAGACCAGTTGGCCGCAAACGTAAATTACAAGCTAGTCCTGTCAAGGAAGCGGCCTTAGCCCATGATATTCCCCTCTACCAGCCAGAAAAAATCGGCCAGGACCAAGAACTAGCTGAGCTTTTAGCCAGTGACTGTGATTTGATTGTGACAGCGGCCTTTGGACAATTCTTACCTGAGCGTCTGCTTAAGCTGCCTAAGTACGGAGCTGTTAATGTTCATGCCAGCTTGCTACCTAAATACCGGGGTGGTGCCCCTGTTCATTACGCGATTTGGCAGGGTGAAACAGAAACAGGTGTGACGATTATGCGGATGGTAAAAGCCATGGATGCAGGGGCTATTTTAAGCCAGGCTGCTATTCCCATCGAAGACCAGGATACTGTGGCCAGCATGTTTGATAAACTATCAATTGTTGGTCGTGACCTCTTAATGACGACCCTGCCTGATTTGTTTGCTGGTAAGATTCAGGAAGTGCCCCAAGACGAAGCCCTGGCTAGCTATTCGCCTAATATTAGCCGGGACCAAGAGCGGGTGGACTGGCAGCAATCGGCCCAGGAGATTCATAACCAGATCCGCGCCTTTAATTCCTGGCCAGTGGCCCATACCATGTTAGCTGGCGAACGCTGGAAGCTGTGGGCTAGCCAAGTCACTGACCAAGACAGCCAAGCGCAGCCAGGCACCATTGTTGAGATTAATAAAAAGCCAGCCCGTTTTTATGTGGCAACAGGTGATGGAAGCGTATTGGCCTTAACGGAAATTCAACCGGCTGGCAAGAAAAAGATGGATATTGCTAGCTTTATCAATGGTGGCGCTGGCCAATTACAGGAGGGTGACCGATTTGACCCAATCGATTAGGGAATCAGCCCGTTATTTGGCCATGGTTGACCTGGTTGCTATCAACCAAGGAGCATTTTCTGACCAGGTGGTCAACCAGCGTTTAAAGGGCCATCATTTTTCCGATCCTGACCGCCGGCTCTATACCCGCCTAGTTTATGGCACCACCCAATACCGGCTCCCTTTGACAGCTATTTTTAAGGACCTAGTCGCTAAGCCCAAGGGTGTTAAATCTTGGCTCAAGCAATTGATTTTGATGAGCCTTTACCAGTTTTACTATATGGACCAGGTGCCTGACCATGCAGTTGTTGATGAGGCGGTTAAAATCACCAAAAAACGTGGTAACTACCAATTATCTCGTTTTACCAATGGTGTCTTGCGTAATGCCCGTCGCCAGTATCCCGACCTGGCTAGTTTTCTAGCTAGCCAAGCCCAGGATTGGCTGACCCAGTCGCAATTGAAATACTCTATCCCTGCTACTTGGGTCACTTATTTTGAAAGGCGATTTGGCCGGGACCAGGCAGAATTAGTGATGGCCAGTTTTAACCAGGATAGTCACTTGACAATCCGGGTTAACCAGCACGATTGGCCCCAGGAAACCAGTATTATCAAGGACTTAACCGACCAAGGCCTAGAGCTTGAGGCCAGCCCCTTGACGGCCCACTGTTACCGGATTGGCCGTGGTAATGTCAGCCAAACCCCAGCTTTTCTCGCTGGACAAATCACCATCCAGGATGAATCAGCCGCCCTAGCAGTTGAAGTGATGGCCCCCCAAGCCGGTGAACGGGTCTTGGATTTGTGTGCTGCCCCTGGTGGTAAGACAGTTCAGATGGCTGAGCGAGTCGGATCAGATGGGCAAGTGATGGCTCAAGATATTGCTAGTGACAAATTAGCCTTGATTGTTGAAAATCTAAAGCGCATGGGGGTCGCTGACCAGGTTGCCCTTAGCCAGGGAGATGCGCGTCAAGCCAGTCACAAATATCCAGCTGAGTCTTTCGACCGTATCTTAGTGGATGCGCCTTGCTCTGGTATTGGGCTTTTTAGACGTAAGCCGGATACCAAATACCGCAAGGAATTGGCAGACCTCTCTAGTCTCCAAGATATCCAGCTAGAGATTCTCCAGGAAGCAGTTAAATTATTGAAAAAAGATGGTATTTTAACCTACAGTACCTGTACAATTACAGCAGAAGAAAACCAGCAGGTGGTTGAGCGTATCTTAGACCAGGTCGACCAGCTACAGCCCCAGCCCCTGCCTGGCGAGCTGATGAATGACCAGGTCAAGCGTGCCCTGACTAGCAGTAGCAGCCTGGAAATTTTGCCGCATTATGTATCAAGTGACGGATTTTTTATTGCCAATTTTATCAAGAAATAGATGTAAAGGGGTTTAGCTATGGAGATTGCCAAACTAACCGATGTTGGTAAGCGACGCCAGGTCAACCAAGACCAGGTGGGTGTTTTTTATGACAAAACTGGCCAGCCCATGCTTATCTTGTGCGATGGCATGGGGGGCCACAATGCTGGAGATGTTGCCGCTGAAATGGCCCTCTACCAGCTAGGTCATGCTTTTGAACAAACAGGTTTTTCCTCTAGCCATCAAGCCAAGGGCTGGTTACAGGCGGAGATAGAGGCTTGTAACCAGCGCATATATGAAAAGTCCCAGCTTTTTCAAGACCTCCAAGGTATGGGTACGACCATTGTTGTCTTAGTTATTATTGATGACTTTGCCCTAGCTGGCCATGTGGGAGATTCGCGCCTGTATCTCATTACACCAACTGATATTGAGCAAAAGACCAAGGACCACTCTTATGTCCAAGAACTAGTTGATGCTGAGATGATTACACCCGAAGAGGCTGACCACCACCCGCAAAAAAATATTATTACCCGCTCTTTAGGTAGTCAGGACCCGGTTCAAGTAGACCTAGTCCGCTTTTATGTCAATGCAGACGATGTCTTTTTACTATGTTCAGATGGTCTCACAGACATGCTGACTGACCAAGACATTTATCAAACAATAGTTACCAGCCCAGACCTAAAAACGGCTGTCAATAAGTTAGTAGACCAGGCCAACGCAGCTGGTGGGCGCGATAATATCTCAGTGGTTTTAGCCCGTCGTGAAGGAGGTGGCCGTGTATGAATCCCGGACAAATAATTGATGACCGTTATGAGATTATTGATTTAATTGGTACCGGGGGTATGGCAGATGTTTATCTAGCCTATGATCCAATTTTAGCCCGGCAGGTAGCCATCAAATTTCTGCGGGTTGGTAGCCACAATCTCCATGATGCCATCATTCGTTTCCAGCGTGAAGCTAATGCGGTATCGGAAATCAACCATCCTAATATTGTTAATATCTATGATGTGGGGATTGACCGTAATGTACAGTTTATTGTGATGGAGTATGTGGATGGTTTAGACTTAAAGACTTATATCCAAACCTATCAACCGCTTCCGATTGACCAGGCCTGCGACATTACCCTGCAGATTTTGGCTGGTATCCAAGCTGCCCACCAGCAGGGGATTATCCACCGTGATTTAAAGCCACAAAATATCAAAATTAAAGATGATGGCCAAGTCAAGGTTATGGATTTTGGTATTGCCACGGTTTCCTCTGAAACCTCTATTACTCGGACTAACGCCATTATTGGCTCTGTCCACTACCTGTCACCCGAGCAGGCCCGGGGCGCCATGGCGACTGCCCAGTCTGATATTTATTCGATCGGTATTGTCCTGTTTGAGTTATTAACGGGGACCATTCCTTTTGAAGGCGAGTCCGCTGTTACCATCGCTCTCAAACATTTTCAAGAACCCTTGCCTGATATTCGCGACTATCGCGCTGATGTGCCTAACGCCCTAATCAATGTGGTCCAGCGAGCAACAGCTAAGAAGGTAACAGAGCGTTACCGCACGACCGCAGAAATGATTAGTGATTTGCAGACCGCCCTAGACAGTGACCGGGCCGGGGAGGCCATCCTGGTGACCTCCCATGTACCAGAAGAAAGCTTGCTTTTAGCTAAGGAGGATATAGAAGGGCAGATTGGGACGAGCGAGGAAACGATCCTTTTAAATGAGGGTTTAACACCAGTCCAGGCCGCGCCGCTAGTTGAGGAGCGCCCAGCTTTTGCGGCAGACTCAGCTACTGAATCTCAGGACCAAGTTCAAATAGCTAGCAGTAGTGATAAACAGGGTAAAATCAAGATTAATGACCCTGACCACCAAGCTCGTATGAAGAAGTGGTTGCTCATGGCTTCAGGGGTCTTAGCCATCCTAGTGCTAGCCATCTTGGCCCAAGCAACCGGGCTTTTTGCGCGTGAAGTTACTGTGCCTGATCTCCAAGGCCTTAGCCAGGCTGAAGCAGCTTCAACCCTAGCTGACCACCAATTGCAGGTTGGTGATAGCGACTATGAATATCATAGCCAGATAGCCAGTGACCAGATAATTGCCAGCCAACCCAAAGCCGGTAGCCATGTTAAAGAAGAAAGCCAGGTTGATCTAATTATCAGTCAAGGCCCGGAACCCGTTCAGGTAGGCAATTATGTTGGTAGTCAGTTTGAACAGGTTAAAAAGGACCTGGAAAAGGCTGGTTTTACCGTGAATCGCATTGACGATTATAGTGAAACGGTTGGCCAGGATAAGGTCATTAGTCAGAGTATTGCTCCTGGCGAATCAGTCATCGCCCAAGATACTGCGATTGATTTGACCGTATCACTAGGCCGGCAAACATTCCAAATGCCCGATCTAACTGGTTGGGCCCAGTCGGATGTCGAAGCTTATGCGGAAGAGTATGGGCTAAGCCTGGCAACCAAGCAAGAAAAAACCGGAGCAGTGCCATCAGGTACGGTACTTGACCAAAGTATCGGCGTGGGTCAAGACTTTCATATTGGTGATAAGTTATCAGTCACTATCGCCCAGGAACCAGAAAAGGTTACCTTTAGGCATACTGTCACTATCCCTTATAAGGCCAATAATGCCCGGCAATCAAGTGAGGATACTGCTTGGTGGCAAGGCGTGAAAGACTGGTGGCAAGGTCAGCAGGTTTATGCCAGCTTGTTTAGACGATCTAGTAATGAAATTAAAGTTTACATGGATGACCTCAACCATAGCTACGATACCCCAGCCGATACCTTTAGCATATCCTCAGACCGGTCATATACCATGACCTTTGAAACTGAGAAGGGTGAGACAGCGCGCTTTAAAATTGAACGAGATGGTGAAGTAATTATGGAAAATAAAGTTAAAGCAAGTGAGGACTAATATGCAGGAAAAGGAACAAGTCTACCAGGGCCAGGTTGAAAAGGCTCTGAGTGGTTTTTATTACATCCGCAGCCAAGCTGATGGCCAGATTTACCAAACACGGGCCCGAGGTCAATTTCGTAATACCAATACCAAGCCCCTGGTAGGAGACTATGTTGATTTCATCAAGACGGAAGGGGACCAAGGCTACTTAGTGGCCATTCATGACCGCAAAAATGCCTTAGTCAGACCAGCTGTCGCTAATGTTGACCTAGCTTTTCTAGTCTGTTCAGTTGTTGAACCGCAGATCAGTCCAAAACTCATTGACCGCTATTTAGTCTACTTAGAGAGTCTGGCTATCCAGCCCTTGATTTATTTTTCTAAGTTAGACCTACTTAATCAATCTGATTATGCTGACTATCTGCTAGCTCGTCGACTTTATGAGTCAGTTGGTTACCAGGTCTTTGATAACCTAGATGCCCATGAGCGCTTGGATGAATTAGCTAGCCTAACCCAAGACCAGTTGATGGTAGTTGTTGGCCAATCTGGTGTGGGTAAGTCAACCTTCCTCAACCAAGTTTTACCTGAACTAGCTCTTGAGACTGGCGCCGTATCTCAAGCTTTAGGCCGGGGGCGTCATACGACCCGGCATGTTGAGTTGCACCATCTGCTGGGTGGACAAATAGTTGATACCCCAGGTTTTTCCAGCATCAGCTTTGACCACCTTGATAAGCGCGACCTAGCTAGCTGTTTTCCAGAAATGCGTGATTTAGCGCCTTATTGTAAATTCAGGGAGTGCACCCATATTCCTGAGCCTAAGTGTGCCGTCAAGGCGGGTCTAGTTGAGGGGACGATTAGCCAGGAACGCTATGACAGTTACCTACAATTATTTGAAGAAATCAGTCAAATTAAACCTGATTATCGTTAGAGAGGATGATTTTATGTATATTGCACCTTCGATTTTAGCTGCTAATATTGCTCACTTGGGTCAGGATGTGGAAAAAATTGACCAGGCTGGTGCGGACTTTGTGCATATTGATATTATGGATGGTCATTTTGTGCCTAATTTGAGCTTTGGAGTTAGCGTGGTTGAAGCCCTACGCCCACAAACCGAACTTAAATTAGACTGTCACTTAATGGTTACCAATCCAGAAGATTATATTGATCTTTATGCCCAAGCTGGTGCAGACTACTTTACCTTCCATTATGAGGCTGCCCCTCATCTGCATGCGCTCATACAGAAAATCAAGGCAGCTGGTATGAAGGCAGGCTTAGCCATTAATCCCGGCACACCAGTTTCGGTTATTGAACCGGTCTTAGCTGACCTAGATTTAGTTTTAGTGATGACAGTTAACCCTGGTTTTGGTGGCCAGGCCTTTATTCCATCAACGGTTAAGAAAATTGAAATTTTGGACCAGCTGCGGCGGGAAAATCCGTCCTATGATTATTTGATTGAAGTTGATGGTGGCATTAACCAAGCAACTTGCCAACAATGCTACCAGCTTGGTGCTGATGTTTTTGTTGCCGGCTCTTATATCTACGGTAGTGATGACATTGCGCAGACTATTGCTGGTATGCGCGAGGTGGCTAAAAAATGACGGTTGTTTTCGTAGCTACTGGTCCAGATTATGACCAGGACCATTTTCTGGCTGAGGTTGCCGGCTTGGACCAAGCTGTTTTTATTGGGATTGATCGTGGTGTCAGCCGCCTACTTGAAGCTGGTTTGCCGATTGAATTAGCCATTGGTGATTATGATTCTGTGCCGCTAGCTGTGCAGTGGCAGGCCGAGGCGGTTGCCCAACATTTTATCCGTTTAGCGACTGACAAAGACCAAACAGATACTGAGGCTGCGATTGAGTGGGCGCTTAACCATTACCCTGACCAGGCTTATTATTTCTATGGTATTTTTGGTGGACGTATAGACCACGAGCTGTCAAATTTATGGTTGGCCTACCAGCCTCAGCTCCAAGATAAGTTAATTGATATGACTTTTATTGGCTTAAGTAATCGCTTAAAATTTTATCGGCCAGGGACTTATCAAATTAGCCCGTTACCAGATTATGACTACTTATCTTTTATTGGACTAACATCGATAAAAAATCTCACTTTAACAGGGGTTAAATATGAACTGGACCAGGTTGACTACCCGTATCCGATTGCGCTGGTATCCAATGAATTTATCAGCTCAGACCAGGATATGAGGCTTTCGTTTAGCCATGGTTTGCTCATGGCGATTCAGTCGCGAGATGCTGGTTAATTAAGAAAAATAAAAAAAGCTTGAATTTTATTGGCAAGCTTGCTAAACTATTCTAGTATACGATTTTTAAAGGAGGCAAACATCAAATGGCAAAAGAATGTTATTTCACTGGTCGCAAGGCTAAATCTGGTAATAACCGCTCACACGCGTTAAACGCAACTAAACGTACTTATAAACCAAACTTACAAAAAGTTCGTATTATCGATGAAAATGGTAATAAAAAACGTGTATGGGTTTCTGCTCGTGCTTTAAAGAGCGGTAAAGTACAACGCGTATAATTTTGAATTTAAAGGTCTAGCTGCGGCTAGGCTTTTTCTTTTGCTTTTTCTGCCTGAAAAGCTACTCTAGTGGTCATGGATCTAGCTAATAATTCAATCAGCTTTAGGATATTAGCTGAATTTATGGTAAAATAAATTGATATGTCTTTTCCGTATCTCAAAGAAGATAATAAATATAGAGGAGGCTTCTGTTATGGCAGTAAAAATTCAATCAAATTTGGGTGAAATTGATGTCACAAATGAAGCAATCGCCACTGTTGTTGGTGTCGCTACTACCCGTAATTATGGCGTGGTTGGCATGGCCAGCAAGCATCAAATCCGTGATGGCATTCAAGAAATTTTAAATATCGAAAATTATGCACGTGGCGTTTTAGTCAGGGTTGAAGACAACCTAATCGTTGTTGATTTGTATATTATTGTGAACTATGGAACAAAAATTTCTGAAATTTGTCGTAATGTCCAAAGTTCAGTAAAATATGAGCTTGAAAAGGTGTTGGGCTTGTCGGCTAACGTGGTAAACGTTTATGTCCAAGGCGTCCGTACCCAAGAGGATTAAAAACAAATAAGGAGGTTATTTTGTTGCATTCCAAAGAATTAAAGGCCCAAGATTTGCAGGCCATGTTTGAAGTAGGGGCTAACCGCCTGACGGAAAATGTTGACTATGTTAACGCCCTAAATGTATTTCCCGTTCCGGATGGTGATACGGGAACCAATATGAACTTATCTTTTACATCTGGTGTAGACCAGGTAATCAGAAAACAATCACAAACTGCTGGTGAAATTGCCGCTGATTTAGCCAAGGGGCTCTTGATGGGCGCACGCGGTAATTCGGGTGTCATTCTTTCCCAATTATTCCGTGGTTTTGCTAAGGCTTTAGAAGATTTAGACACTGTTAATGCTAAGCAATTGGGTCAAGCTTTTAGCCAGGGTGTAGAAACAGCCTACAAAGCAGTTATGAAACCTGTTGAAGGGACCATCCTCACTGTGGCTCGTGAAGCAGCGGAAGCAGGTCAAGCTTATTTAGCCGAGGGTGATGATCCGGTTGAATTGATGCGCCAGGTACAAGCGGCTGGCCAAGTGGCCTTGGATAATACGCCTAATCTTTTGCCAGTTTTAGCAGAAGTTGGTGTGGTCGATTCTGGTGGTCAAGGCTTACTCTTTATTTACACCGGCTTTTTAGAATCGCTAACTGGTGAGGCTGTTCCTAGCCAACCAAGCAATCTATCCCAAGCTGATGTGACAGAGATTGCCCACCATGAGCATCATTTTGATACCGCCCACGCGGTAAATACAGAAGATATTAAATTTGGTTACTGTACTGAAATCATGGTCCGCCTTAAGGATGGGCCAACCTATACTGATGAATTTGATTATGATAGCTTCCGTAATTATTTAAATGATTTGGGCGATTCATTATTAGTCGTCAATGATGATGAAATCGTCAAAGTCCATGTGCATACGGAAACACCGGGTGAAGTCATGAACTATGGTCAGAAATTCGGATCCTTGATTAAAATTAAAGTGGATAATATGCGCGAGCAACACGATGCCCTTCTAGACGGACAAGGCAGTGTGAGCGAAGCCATCCCAGTTTCTGATGAAAAACCTGCTAAGTATGGCATTATTGCAGTTGCTGCTGGCCAAGGTATTCAAGACCTCTTCAAGAGCATGGGGGCTACCAATATTATTAATGGTGGTCAAACCATGAATCCTTCTACTGAGGATATTCTCAAGGCGATTGACCAAGCTAATGCCGAAAATATTATTATTTTGCCTAATAATAAGAATATCTTTATGGCCGCCGAGCAGGCTGCGCAAGTGGCTGATATGCCATGCGCAGTGATTCCAAGTCGGACCATTTCTCAAGGAATTACCGCCTTGCTAGCTTATAATGGCCTTGCTGAATTGGCAGATAACCAGGCAGCTATGACTGAAGAATTAGCTTTTGTCAAGAGTGGTCAAATTACTAATGCCGTTCGTGATACCCAGATTGACGGTTTAACCATTAAGAAAGATGACTTTATGGGTATTGTGGAAGGGGATATTAAGGTTGCTGACGCTGATTTAGCTAGTGCAACCCAAGCAACCATTGCAGCGATGCTAGATGAGGACAGTGAAATTGTCACCTTAATTATTGGTGACCAAGGTGACCAAGCTCAAGCTGAGGCAATCATAGGTCAATTACAGATTGATTATCCAGAAGTTGAGTACGAGATTGTACAAGGCGACCAACCTGTTTACCATTATTTAGTATCAGTAGAATAATCAAAACAGCGTTCAAAAAAGCGTAATATTGAGTTTTCATCTTACTTACGCCAGAAAAACTGTGCCGGACTAGGGAAGTTATTTTACCCCCCAGTACCGGCTTTTTTCTTTTTATGCCTGTTTTAATGCTATAATCAATTTATGATAAACGTGGAAGGAGAAACAATAATGTCCTCAAAAATTGGGATACTGGATTTTATCCCTCGGGATAAATATACTAGCGATTTTGAAGCCTTTCAAAATACCATTAAACTCGCCCAACATGCTGATGAATTAGGCTTGCAAAGGTACTGGGTAGCCGAACACCATAACACCCCTTCGATATTAGGAAATTCTCCTTTAATCTTGATGGCCCGCCTGGCATCTATCACCAAAGAGATTAAGGTGGGGGCCGGTGGGGTAATGCTAGATAATACTAGTCCTTACCAGTTAGCTGAAAATATGAAGACTTTTTCAGCAATTTTACCAGGCCGGATTGAAATGGGTGTGGGCCATTCAACACCTACCGAACTTGAAGCCCAGGATGAACTGGGTTTGAACATCCGCCATAATCTTGATTACGAAGCTGAACTTAGACAGTTAGTTGCCTATAGCGATGCTAACTTTGCCCTTAATGGCCAGCGGAATGCTTCCCCTATAGCGATGCCAGTCATTCATGAGGATAGCATGCCGCTCTACCTTCTGTCAGCGTCAGCTAAGCGGGCCCAATTTTGTGGTGAAATGGGTTTAGGTTTTAATTTTGGTCTGTTTCTCAATAATAATTTGGATGAGGCCAAGCAGGCTATTCAGATTTACCGAGATTATTTTAGGCCCTCGATATTCCTGAGCCAACCTGAGGCAACCCTGTCGCTATTTGCTGTCTCAGCTTATAATGAAGACCTGATTCCAATATTAGAACACGCCTTGGACTACTGGTTAATGGCCTTTTTGACTGATAAGCGGTCGGTGTATTCGCTCTTAAGTCCGGATGATGCTGCTGACTATCCTTTTTCCAAGGAAGAACAGGCTTTTGTCGCTGATTTTACTTATCGTAAAGTGGTAGGGGATCCTTTGACTATAGAAAAGCAACTTAAGGCGCTGATGACCGAGACTAAGTGTGATAATTTTCTAATTGGCAACATGCTATCGACCCTACCAGCCAGACGTAATTTACTGGAGATTTTGGCCCAAATAAAATTGTAGTTAACAGTAAGCCTTCGAGGCTAAAATTTTGAAGTATATTTCTGCTAGAGCCTGGCCCGGTGGGTTAGGCTCTATTGGTGTTTACAGGCCTAAGCTGAGGTTTTGCCAGCCGTTAAAACATGTTAGAATAGGATTAAACTATAAGGAGGTCAGGGGTTCGTGAAATCATTATTAGACCCAGTCACAGTCCTAAAGGGCGTTGGCCAAGCTAAGGCGGATTTATTGGCAAAATTAAATATCACCACCATCCAAGACCTGCTTTACCATTTTCCTTTTCGTTATCAAGATATTTCGGTCAAGGACCTACACCAGCTGGTTGACGGCCAGGAAGCGACCTTGGCCGGAATTGTTCGTACCGAACCAGTTGTCCAGTATTATGGCGGTAAAAAAAGTCGCTTGTCGGTACGCTTAGCTGTTGGTCCAGACCTGGTCCAGGTGACTATTTTTAACCAGCCCTATCTCAAAAAAAATTTCGTAATCGGCGAGTCAGTTTATGTTTATGGGAAATATGAGGCAGGTCGCCAGCAACTCTTGGCCTACCGGGTCTTTAACCACCACCAGGAAGATGACCAAATGGCTGCTATCTATCCTACCACTGCCAAACTTAGCCAAAAAACGATCCAGGATTTAGTCACCCAGGCCCTAGTTGGTTACCAAGATTTAATTCCAGAGATTTTACCCCAGGCAATTAGTGACCACTACCAATTGATGGGGCATCGCCAGGCGGTAGGGCAGGTTCACTTCCCGGATAGCGAAGCTGCTAGCCTGCAAGCCCGGCGGCAAATCAAATACCAAGAATTCTTCCTCTACCAGCTCGGCTTACAGTGGCGCCGCCTCAGTCAGCGTCAGCATGAGCTTGGTGCTCAAATACGTTATAATAATCAAGAACTGATTGCCTTTATTCAGACCATTCCCTTTGAGTTGACCAGTGACCAAAAAAAAGTGGTCAATGAAATTTGCGCTGATTTACGGCAAACCTATCCCATGAATCGTTTACTTCAAGGTGATGTGGGGTCCGGTAAAACAATTGTGGCGACTATTGCCATTTATGCTACGGCTATTGCAGGTTACCAATCAGCTTTAATGGTGCCAACTGAGATTTTAGCTGACCAACATTTTCAGTCGATTCAGGCTATTTTTGACCAGACACCCGTCCAAGTTGCCCTGCTTACTGGGTCAACCAAGGCTAAAGACCGGCGGCAAATTTTAGCGGGTTTAGCCGAGGGCAGCATCCATGTGGTAGTGGGTACCCATGCCTTGATCCAAGATGATGTTGCTTTTCGCCGCCTGGGTTTGGCTATTATTGATGAGCAACATCGTTTTGGTGTCAACCAAAGGGCTGCCCTGCGTCAAAAGAGCCAAGAAGAAGCAGCTAACTTGCTTTATATGACCGCTACCCCAATTCCCCGGACCCTGGAAATTACGATTATGGGCGATATGGATGTCTCTAAAATTAAGGCTCTACCCAGTGGTCGCCAGCCAATCCAAACCCTGTGGGTGCGACCCAGCCAGGCTGACCGTGTCCAAGACCAGGTCTGGGGCCAATTAAAGGCTGGGCACCAGGTTTATATTATTTGCCCGCTAATCCAGGAATCTGAGAGTTTGGAAGTTCAAAATGCTGAAAATATTTACCAGGACTACCAAGCACAATATGGTGACTACTTTGGCGTAGGGCTCCTTCATGGTAAAATGACTAATGAAGAAAAGGACCAGGTCATGGCTGATTTTCAAGCGAATCGTTGCCAAATTTTAGTAGCAACGACTGTAGTTGAGGTTGGTGTTAACGTCCCCAATGCCACCTTCATGGTAATCCTAGATGCTGACCGTTTTGGCCTGGCTCAACTCCACCAATTGCGGGGGCGGATTGGCCGAGGGGCTTGGGCTTCAACCTGTGTGTTGATTGCTGATCCAAAAACTGAGAATGGTAAGCAAAGGATGCAGATTATGACCCAATCGACAGATGGTTTTTATTTGAGCCAGCAAGATTTGGAATTGCGGGGGGCGGGGGACTATTTTGGCACTAAACAATCAGGCCTGCCTCGTTTTAAGCTGGCAGACCCCATCGGCGACCAAGTCATGCTTGGTTATGCCCGTCGTGATGCCGGTCAAGTGGCTAGAGATATGCAAGCCAATCCTCAATTATACCCACAGCTACAAGCTTGGTTAAGCCAACAAGCGAAAAACTTCAACCAATAAAGGAGATAAAAATGAGAATCGCAATTGATGCCATGGGCGGCGACAATGCCCCAGAAGAAATTTGTCTAGGAGCTGTAAAGGCCGCCCAAGATTATCCTAATTTATCCTTAATCTTGTATGGTCAAGCAGATCAGATTAAACCTTACCTAGCGGGCCAGGATCTGGCTAACTTGAGTGTCGTGGATTGCCAAGAAGTAATTGCGACTGGAGATGAACCTGTCCGGGCGATTCGCAAGAAAAAAGATGCTTCGTTGGTAAGAGCGGCCCGAGATGTCAAGCAGGGTCATGCCCAGGCGCTCATTTCCGCCGGTAATACAGGTGCGCTACTAGCGGCTGGCCTGTTAATCGTGGGACGTATGAAGGGTGTCGACCGACCTGGCTTGATGGCTAGCCTACCTAGTATTCAAGATCTGGATAAGAACTGGCTGTTAATTGACGCCGGTGCTAATGCTGATAGTAAAGCCCAGCATTTACACCAATATGCGATTATGGCTACTATTTATGCTGACCAGGTACTTGGTTTAAGCCAGGCCCGGGTGGGCTTATTGAACAATGGCGCAGAAGCTAGCAAGGGTAGTAAGCTCACCCAGGCTGCCCATCAACTCTTAGCTCAAGAAGACCAGATTAATTTTATTGGTAATGTGGAGGCCCGGGACCTTTTAAATGGTGTGGCCGATATTGTAGTTGCTGACGGTTTTACTGGTAATGCCGTTCTAAAAACCATTGAAGGTACGGCGGGCTCAGTAATGAAGTTGCTTAAGTCCACGATTATGAATAGTGGTTTATCTGCCAAAATGGCAGGTGCTATGCTGAAAAAACCATTAAAAGAGATGCTCCAGCATGTTGACCATGACCAGGCTGGTGGTGCCATCTTGTTTGGCTGTCAAGCACCAGTTATCAAGTGTCATGGTACCGCTAATCGCCAGACCATCTACCAGGCCTTGCTACAAACTCAAGACATGTTGGCTAAAGATATTAGTCAGTCCATGGCTTTGGCCTTGGCGGCAAGCTTACAGGCCGCTAAAGAGGAGGAATAAGCATGCTACCAACTAATACAACAGTTGAGATTGTCTCTCAATTACTGGTTGAGCGTTTTGGGGTTGATGAAAATAAGGTTGGTAACGATCTGGTTTTCAGTCGTGACTTGGGGGCTGATTCCTTAGATATTATTGAAGTTGTTATGCAACTAGAAGATAAGTTTGAGATTCGGATTGCCGATGATGATTTGGAAAACATCCAAACCATGGGCGACCTGGTGCGCATTATTGACCACGAAGTAGCCAGCAAGTAAATATAATAAGAGGGTGTGAGGCTTGGCGTTCAGGAATGAACCACTGGAAGGAATTAGGCCAATATCTGCAAGCTCAAGCTATTGAGACTAATTTCTGAAGTGGCTTCAGTCCTGCCAAGCCGAACCCGACTAAAACAGGGTGTGAGGGCTGGGGCTTCAGTTCTGCCAGACCAAACCCGACTAAGCAGGGTGTGAGGAGAAGCGTTTTGAACTCGACTATGCTGCAAATGTTCGCATAAAGCGAAAGCCTGGGACTTATGACCCAGGCTCTTGAATCTTTTATAACAATAAAATCTAAAAGGAGGACACTTATGGCCTTTAATTTTAAGGAAGTTAAAGCATTATTTTTAGACCAATTTGCTATTAGCATTGACCAAGCTGTTCTGTATGAGGAAGCCTTTACGCATTCATCTTATTATAATGAACACCGGTCAGAGTTTGACAAATATAACGAGCGGATTGAGTTTTTAGGGGATGCGGTTTTAGAGCTAGTCGTATCAGAGTATCTATTCGCTCATTATCCCCAATTAAGTGAAGGAGAGCTATCTCGGATGCGGGCCCTGATTGTACGGGAAGAGAGTCTAGCTCAGTTCTGCCAAGACTGCCATTTTAATCAATACGTACGTCTAGGGACTGGGGAAGAAGCTTCTGGTGGGCGCCAGCGTCCGGCCCTCTTATGCGACCTTTTTGAAGCCGTAATCGGTGCCCTGTATCTTGATCTTGGGAAAGATGCGATTATTCATTTTATGAATCAAACCATTTACCCTAAGATCAAGAGGGGCGCATTTGATCAATTGGTTGATGCTAAAACGGCCCTACAAGAAGAGCTACAAAAGAGCGGTCGGGTCCAAATTAGCTATCAATTAGTTGGTGAGGAAGGTCCAGCTCATAATCGGCGCTTCAAGGTGGCTGTCCAGGTTAACGGTCAAACTATCGGCCAGGGGCAAGGACGAACTAAAAAGTTAGCTGAACAAGCAGCGGCCAGCCAGGCTTTGCAAGCCTTGCAGGTTTAGCAGTGAAGGAGTTGTCTTGTGTATTTAAAGGCGATTGATATGGTGGGTTTTAAGAGCTTTGCTAATAAAACCCATATCGAATTAAATCCTGGCTTTACTGCCATTGTCGGTCCCAATGGCTCAGGTAAGTCTAATATTACTGAAGCCATCAAGTGGGTTTTGGGTGAGCAATCAGCTAAATCTTTGCGGGGACGGCGGATGGATGATGTTATTTTTGCGGGTGCTAGCGAACGACGTCCCAGCCAATATGCCCAAGTAACCCTGGTATTCGATAATAGCGACCGTGTCTTGGCTATCGACCAGGATGAGGTATCGATTTCGCGGCGCTTTACCCGTAGCGGGGAGTCGACTTATCAAATTAATCAACAGAATTGTCGCTTGCGGGATATTACTGATTTGACGATGGATACAGGCGTGGGGCGGGACTCCTTTTCAATTATTTCCCAAGGACGGGTTGAAGAGATTTTTAGTCAAAAGCCTGGTGATCGTCGCGGTATTATTGAAGAAGCCGCTGGGGTTTTAAAGTATAAGACCCGTAAATATGAAGCTGAGAAAAAATTAAGAGCGACAGAAGACGATCTGAGTCGCCTCTATGATATCGTTCATGGCCTCAGCCAGCGTTTGGCCCCATTGGCTGACCAAAGAGAGGCGGCGCTTAAGTATCAAACGATGAAAGAGGAACTGAGCCAGCTGGATATCGCTTTGACTACTGTCCAAGTTGAAACTTTGTCAGACCAGTGGGCAGTCACTAAGCAAGACCTGGAGCAATTAAATGACCGGATTGATCAAAACCAAGACCAGGCCAGTCAGCTGCAAGCACAAATCAAGGCAGGCAAGGACCGCTACCAAGACTTAGACCAGTTGGTTAACCAGGATAACCAGGCCTATGTTGCTGGTGTGCAAAAAATCGAACAACTCCGGTCAGAATTAAAAGTGCTAGACCAGCAAGCTAGATTCCGGAAGCAGAGTAAGGCTAGTCAAGACCAGGTGCTAGCAGAATTGCGGGGAGCTATTAAAACAGGAACTGATGATGTCGCCCAAGTCCAAGCGGACCTGGCAGTTATCGACCAAGCTCAAGCTGACTTAGCTGATCAGATCAAGCAAGTTCAAGCTGACCTAGACCACCTGCAACCAGTCACTGACCAAGAGATTGAGGCTGAGCGGGAGCGTTATATTAATCTGCGTCAAGACCTGGTCCACCTGCGTAATCGTCTAGCGCAAAATAAAAAAGACCAGGACCAAGAAAAAGCCCAGAGTCAACGCTTAGATCGGACCAGCAATCAGGACCAGGCGGCTATTGACAAGTTAGACCAGACTAAGCTGACTCAAACTAAGGAACTTGACCAAGTTCAAGCGCATTTGGCAGAGCTGTTGGACCGCTACCGCCAGCAGGCAAGGCTTTACCAAGACCGCCAGTCTGACTTAAAGCAACTTGACCAGGGTCGTCAGCAGGCTAACCAGCATATGCTGCGAACCGAGTCACGCCTACACAGTCTCAAAGAACTAGCCGCCGACCATACTGGCTTTTACCAGGGACCAAAGGCCGCCTTAGCCTTAAAAAGCCAGCACCCTGGCATCAAAGGGGCCGTGGCCCAATTGATCCAGGTGCCGGCCAAGTACCTAGTGGCCAGTGAAATTGCTCTAGCCAGTGCCAGTCAAAATATTGTTGTGGATACTAGTCAGACTGCTAGTCAGGTCATTAAGCAATTGAAAAAAGACCAGACTGGACGGGCAACTTTTTATCCCCTGGATACGATTAAAGGACGTTACCTGCATAAAAGCGTAGGAGAGGCCGCCCAGCTAGCGCCGGGCTATTGCGGCGTTTTGGCTGAATTGCTGGACTATGACCAGGTCTACCGAGAAATCATCTATAATCTATTAGGCCAAACTCTAGTTTTCACTGACCTTGACCAGGGCCGCCATTTTGCCCGTAGCCAGGGAAACCGGGTGCGCATCGTGACCCTTGAAGGGGATTTAATCCATCCGGGCGGTTCTATGACTGGTGGGTCGGTAAAAAAACAAGCAAGAGGTTTACTAGGCCGCCAACATGAAATTGACCAACTCCAGGCCCAATTGGACCAGGAAAAAGATCGCTACCACCAAGCCCAGGCTAGTTACCAGCAATTGGCTGACCAAGTAAAAGATCAAGAGGCGCAATTGGCTAAGCTTAAAGAGCAAGGTGACGAAACCCGTTATCAAGAAAGACGGCTAAAAGACCGGCTTGACCAAACCAGCCAGCAATTGGCAGACCGCAAAAAGGAAGCGGCAGCCCAAGGCTATGAACACCAGGTTAACCAAGAAAATCTACTACAACTCAGCCAGGAAGCTGAGGAACTGCAGGCGCAATTGGCAAAAAAGGAGGCTGAGCTCGAAGAGAGTCAGGCCCGTTTAAAAACTTATAACCAATCAGCTGAGGAGAGTCGCCAGGCCAAAGACCAGCTGCAAGCCCAGTTGCAAGAGCTAAAAACAGAGCGGGCTGTGGTGGTAGAGCGCCAAGCCCAGCAGCAAAAAGAACTCAGCCAGAGTCAAGCAGATCTTGACAGTCGCCAAGATCGTTTAGCGACTATTCTAGCTGACCTGGACCAAATTAATGATGACCAAACAGCTGACCAGACCAAGCAGGCTCAGTTAGCGATTGACCTAAAAGCGGCCGAAAATTGGCGCCAAGACATGGACCAGCAACTCAAGCAGGCCCAGGCTGACCGCCAAAATCAAGCCCAGAAAAATAACGACTTGCAGGTTGCTTTGGACCAAGTAACTGCTAGTTTGCAGGACTATTACCAGCAACAAAGCAAGCTTGAGGCGCGTTCTTCCCGGTTTGAAGTGACCATCGATAATCATTTGACCCAGCTCAATGAAGACTACGGTTTGACCTTTGAGCGCGCCAAGGCCCAAAGCCACTTGGATATGTCGATTGAGGCGGCTAGTCAAAGGGTAGGGGACCTGAAACGCCAATTAAGCCAACTCGGTCCCGTTAACCTGGCAGCGATTGATGAGTATGACCAGGTGAATGACCAGTATCAATTTACGGAAGGCCAGCGTCAGGATATTTTAAAGGCCAAGGCAGATTTAGAGGCGACCATGGCTAAAATGGACCAGGAAGTGAGTCGTCGCTTTAAGCAGACCTTTAAAGTAGTCCAGGCTAATTTCCAGAAGATTTTTCCTAAGCTCTTTGGGGGTGGTCAGGCCGATTTGATTTTGACTGACCCTAGCGACCTCTTGCATACGGGCATTGAAATTAAGGCCCAACCGCCCGGCAAAAAACTCCAGCACCTGTCACTTTTATCTGGTGGGGAAAAGGCCTTGACGGCAATTGCTTTACTGTTTGCTATTTTAGAAGCTAATACTGTCGCTTTTTCCATTTTAGATGAGGTAGAGGCAGCCTTGGATGAGGCCAATGTGGCGCGTTATGGCCAATATTTGAAGAATTTTAAGGGGTCAACCCAGTTTATCGTCATTACTCACCGCAAGGGAACCATGGCTGAGGCTGACCTACTTTATGGGGTGACTATGCAAAAAGACGGTGTCTCCCAATTAGCAGCTGTGCGCTTAGAAGAATATGATGATTTGGAGGAATAAGCTTGATAAAATTAATTGCCATTGATTTAGATGGGACCTTACTGACTGACGACAAGCAAATATCTGCCCGCAATGTGGCTAGTATTAGCCAAGCCATTGACCAAGGGGTTCATGTCGTGATTACGACTGGCCGTCCCATTGAAGCCATCCAGGCCTTTAATCAAATTTTAGGAACTGATAATGATGCCCATTATTCGGTGACCTATAATGGGGGGCTGGTATTAAATAATGGTTCTAAGGATGTGATAGCTGATCGTCACCTGACCAAAGACCAGGTGCAGGCTATTTACCAGGCCTGTCATGAATTAGACCTCCCCTTGGTGGCAGTAGGTTTAGACCAGGTCTATGCCTTTCCTGATCCACTTGCTTACCCGTCGAATTACCACAAGACCATGCCCTTCCTCCCCTTTAATGAGCAGGATCCGACCAGCTTAACAAGCCAAGATTTGGTATTTAAATGTGTTGTGGCTACTGATTCCGACCATTTAGCCCAACAATTGCCTAAGTTAGATTCTGAGCTTTTAGCTGGCTTGTCGGTGATGCGGTCTCACCCCCACCAACTAGAATTTATGCCGCTGGGTATTGACAAGGCTTATGGCCTGGCTCGCTTGGCTGAACGATTGGATTTAACGGCTGACCAAGTCATGGCCATCGGTGATGAAGAGAATGATCTAGCTATGTTACAATGGGCAGGAGAGGCAGTTGTTATGGCTAATGGCCGTGATGATATAAAAGCTTATGCAACTTATATTACTGGCTCTAACATGGCAGATGGCGTAGCCCAGGCTATCGACCATTTTGTCTTGAATTAATAAAGAAAAAGGTGAATGTGATGTCCTTATTTAATCGTATTAAAAAGGCCTTTACTGGGGAAGACCCCCTAGTTGCTGACCAGGCCCAGACAGCTGAAGAAAAAGAAGACCAGATTGTCTTTGACAAGTATGACAAGGGGGTCGAGAAAACGCGTCGGTCCTTCTCTGACCGGATGAATGAACTTTTTGCTGGTTTCAGGGAGGTAGATGAAGACTTTTTCGATGACTTAGAAGAAGTGCTAATCTCTTCCGATGTGGGTTTTGATATGACCTTAGCTCTGTCTGACGCCCTACGCGAGGAAGTCCAGCTAAAGAATGCCCGGTCGGGTGAGGATGTTAAAAATACGATTATCCAAAAGATGATTGAGATTTATGATAAGGGTGGCCAGGCTGATGTGGCTATTGTAGAAAATCCTGACGGACCAACTGTTGTCCTATTTGTAGGAGTTAACGGTGTCGGTAAAACAACGACCATTGGTAAAATGGCCTACCAACTTAAGCAAGAAGGTAAGAAAGTGCTCTTAGCTGCTGGCGATACCTTCAGGGCTGGTGCTGTGGCCCAATTAGAAGAGTGGGGCAAGCGAGTGGACGTGCCGGTTGTAGTCGGCCGACCTAATGGCGATCCCGCTTCGGTTGTTTTTGATGCAGTCAAGCAAGCAAAAACAGAAGATTTTGACTACCTGCTAGTTGATACAGCGGGGCGCTTGCAAAACAAGGTTAACCTGATGGCTGAATTAGAGAAGATGAAACGGGTCATTGAACGGGAAATTCCTGGCGGGCCCCATGAGACCTTATTAGTTCTAGACGCGACTACTGGTCAAAACGCCTTAATTCAGGCTAAAGAATTTGACCAAACGGTTGATATTACAGGTTTAGTCTTGACCAAGTTAGATGGTACCGCCAAGGGTGGGGTTATTTTCGCCATTCGTTATGAGTTAGATATTCCGGTTAAGTTCATTGGTTTGGGTGAGCAATTGGATGATTTGCAAGCCTTTGATGCGGAAGCCTTTATCTATCAATTGGTCAAGGACGTTGTTGAAGTTTAAATGAGTATATTAAAAAGGCTAGGGCAGGTGTCCTAGCCTTTTTACATTTAAGTGATAATTAAAAAATGTTTATTTTTAGTTTTTTTAGATGCAAAAAGTAAAAAATACAGCTTGATATTTAAACAACAACTGTATTATTTAACTGTGGAAATTCTTCTTTATTGTGTCAAAGTAAATTTAAGTTGCTACAAAAAAGCACCTCAAATATACGATATTGTATATTTGAGGTGCTTTTTGGTACTGATAAATGTGAGTTTTTTAACTAAAACCCTAATAAAATTGGTAATATGCAAAAAATGTCTTAATTTTTCTGGAACTATTTGCTATCATAATCAAAACTAGAATAAAATAGTTTTAAAATA
Organism: Aerococcus urinaehominis; assembly: GCF_001543245.1. Lineage (GTDB taxonomy): Bacteria > Bacillota > Bacilli > Lactobacillales > Aerococcaceae > Aerococcus > Aerococcus urinaehominis. Next base: position 585,238 of record NZ_CP014163.1, on the reverse strand, counting down.
TCCAGGAGGGCAAAAATGGAAGCTAGTAATACTAATATTTTAAGGGAAAAAAGATATAAGTACGCAATTAGATAATTATCGGTAGGAGTTGCTTCGGTAGCGCTAGGTGCAAGTTTGCTTTTAGTTAGTCAAGAAGCAGTGGTTCAAGCAGCGACGGAACGACCGGTTGTCACTAATAATTCAGCTAGTTATGGTATAAGTAATGAGAATCTAGATGGTACCACGACTAGTACTGAAGACGAATTTATTGAGTATACAAACCAACCTGAAACAACTCGTGTTATTAAAGAAGAAGTTGTAAGCTCTGAAATTAAACAAGACGAGGAAGTTGTCACTGAAAAAGGACTTGGCTTAGATAAATTTGATCGTCTTGGACCAAATGTCACAAAGTTTGACCCTACAGAATATAATCCTGCTAAGGCTGATCGTTCTGCTGAAAATGTAAATACTGTTCAGTTTGGTAATTCTAATGCTCTAGGAAGTAAAATGATAAACAATGTTCAGACACAGCGGGGTGCTTTAGTAAAAAAAGACAGCATTAGTTTTGATCATGATTTTGAAATGAACTTTGAAGTGCGTCTTGACCATCAAGGAAATACTACTAATGCAGATGGTTTCGGTTTCCTATTTATGGAAGGTGAAAAACGGGGCCAAGATTATATTAACCAAGGTGGTATTCTAAAAGATAAAGGTGTAGCTAATAGCTTTGGCTATAAAATTGATATCCGCTATAATCCTGAAACAAATAAAATGGATAAAGGCGGTATGTCTAATAGAATAGGTGCTGCTAAGCGTGGTTATACAGGATTTGTTAAAAATGATAACCAGGGTAATTCTGAAATTGTCGGAAATACTCAAGGCTTCGACTATATTAACGCTAAACCACAAAAAAGGACTGAAACTGATCAATCGATGTTCCGTCCGGAAGAATTAGAGCCGATCAAGATAAAATATACTGCTATTGATGGACAACTTTCAGTTGTATATGGCGATGGTACTGGACAAATCCGTCAATCAGTTAACGCTGCTGCTCTTGGTGTTGATCGCCGTAAAAACTATACCTTTGCGATCACTTCTGAGGTTGCTCCTTATTATCGTGGCGGAGCTGGTGTAGCCGTTCGTCAAGACGGGACAGCAAGTATTACCTACTTGAAGAAGAAAGATCCTATTCTGCAAGAAAGTAAGGATATTACTAAAGAAACTAGAACACCTTACAATACAATTTATCGTAAAAATCCAAACTTATCTGAAGGTTTACAACGTGTTGTACAATTTGGACGCAATGGTATTAAAAGAACAACAGACCGTATTTGGTACGAAAACCATCAAGAAATCAAACGTCAACAAGTTGAAAATAGAGTGCTACAACACAAACAAGATAAAATAATTGAAATTGGTACAGGCAAGCAAGATGTTCGTCATGTAAAACGGCGGATGGAAACTCCTTACAATACGATTCGTCGTGAAAATCCACAGTTAGCAGAAGGGGAAGTTCGTGTTATTCAACAAGGACAAAATGGAATTGTTGAAATTACAACTCAAATTGTGACACGGAATGGACAAATTGTATCTCAATTCGATATTGATCAAACAATTATTCAAAATAAGCAAGATAAAATTATTGAATATGGTACGCGTAAAGTCGAGGAAAAATCAGTTGTTAAAGATCGAATTATTCCATTTAAGGTGATAACTCGTGAAAATCCAGCTTTAGCAGAAGGAGAAACTCGCGTAATCCAAAATGGTATCGAAGGAATTGAGCGTGTCACAACAACTACTAGCTATATTAATGGTGTTGCCCAACCAAATCCAAGAGTCGCGACAACTACAATTCGCAACAAGCAAGACAAAATTATTGAAGTTGGTACGCGTAAAGTCGAGGAAAAATCAAAAGTAGAGGAACGTAAAATTCCATTTGAGGTAATTAAGCGTGAAAACCCTGATTTAACTGAAGGCGAAACTCGTGTTATCCAAGAGGGCATTGAAGGTCTTGAGCGCATTACAACAATTACCAAATATGTGAATGGTGTTGCTCAGCCAAATCCTCAAGTAACAACAACTACTGTCCGCAATAAACAAGATAAAATTATTGAAGTCGGTACGCGTAAGGTAGAGGTTATTGAGTCAGTGAAGTATGAACAAATTCCTTTCAAAGTAATTTATGTTGATGATTCATCTAGACCATTTGGTACAAATGTAGTTCAAACTGAGGGCGAGAACGGCATTATTAAAGTTGTTACAGAAACAACCTATATTAATGGTGTTGCTCAACCAAATCCAAAGGTGACTAGGACTCCAATCAAATCTCCGGTAAATAAAGTGGTGTTACGTGGAAGGGGCGAAGATGTAACTTCACTAGCACGTAACGCATCGATGTTCTCTGCACCAAAACCTGTAAGGTCTAACGCTACATCAACCAACCGTTTTGTTAATTCACGAAGACCATTCTCTAGTTTCTTTAGCCGTTTTTTTAGATAGGAGTTGTTTGTATGGTAGGTAAAAATAATCACAAAGTTCACCAAGAAAAGATGGCTAATAAATTTTACCGATACTCAATCAAACGATTGAGTATCGGTGTAGCATCTGTAGCAGTAGCGGCAGGTTTCTTATTAAATAGTGAAATGGTTGTTGCTCAAGCTGCTGCCTTAGAAGGAAACCAAGCCGTTAATGCAAATCTTGAAACATCAGTTCCTTTAGCAGAAAATGAGGCAAATAATAGGCTTACTACAGAAATTAGTAGTGACGAAAACAAACGAGAAGAAAATTTACCTGCTTCTGAAGCAGCAGGTAGTGACACTGTCGATTTAACTAAAGAAAAGCTACCTAGTGACTTATCTATTTCTGAGGATACTTCGACGGTTAATAGTCAGTTAGATGATAAAAAAGTTTCAAATTCAGAAAGTAAAAATCATAGTGAGAACAATCTGTCAGCCGAATCTGACAAATCCGAAAAAGTAGAAAAAACAGAAAAAGCTAATAAGAGTCAGTTAGATACTGAGATCGATAATCAACAAGCTGGTCGTGTTTCTAGTACTCAAGGACAAAACGAAACCGAAAAAATCGTACTTCTTCTAATAGTGATCACTTAAGTTCAGCCAGCAATAATCAAGATTTCAAACTTAAGTTAGATACACCAAATATAGGTTTATCGGCTTTTAATGCTTTGAATTATAGAAACTTAACGAGAACATTAACAGCAGACGATCTTTTAGCAGAAGCTGTTAATGCAAGTGCTGTAACCAATAGAGAGAGTTTGTATTCAAATAATGCCTTGATGGCTAGTGCGGCTGCACCTACAACTGCTGCCAGCAGTTTATCATTTGGGCCAGACTATATCGAAGCTAATGGTAAATTTGAAAATACACTCTATCAAACAGAAATTTCTGGCCGGGCATCTGCTGGTAACACTATTCAAATAACTCATAATAATGCCCTACTAGGACAAACGACAGCTAATCAAGATGGTGTTTGGAAACTGGACGTACCTAAGGGAACTAATTTTAAAGTAGGCGATAAAGTTACCGCTACAGATACTGGTACCAGCTTTAGTAAAACATTAAATGTCGAACGCAGAATTGGCCCAGCTATTAATACTCCGTTTGTAAGGGATATGAATGGTAGAAACTATATCAATCCAAATGATACATCATTTAAGGTAACGATTGATGACTTGTCATTAGCACGTTTAACAGATACCAAGTCAAAAATGCGAGTAACTTATCCAGGGGGCAACTTCACAGAGCATAATCTAACTCCTGGAAATAATGTAGTGACTGTTAGAGTGCCGAATGACCAGCAACCGCTTCAACCACAGAGCCCTTTACAATATAATAGTGGAGATCCTGTTGTCAAGATCACTTTTGTTGACGAATTTGGAAACCAAGCTGTAGATTTAAATACCGGTAATAAAGGTACTAACCCCACAAGTGAATTTCTTGAGGTGAATGGTTCATTATATAACACAGGTAATGTATCTGGGATTGTGACTGAATTAATTCCTGAGATTGGGAATGTTCCAACCTATAATATTACTGGTAATGTCTGGAATGATGCTGATGGTAGCGGAACAAAATCCGGAGAAGAAAATCTAGCTAATGTAACGGTGCATTTACTCAGTGGTGATAAAAAAGTTATAGCGACAACTATAACTAGTGGAAATGGAAACTACAGATTCGATAATGTAGCAGGTAAAGAGAGCTATCGAGTTCAGTTCGAGGCGCCTAATCGCTTTGTCCCTGTAAAAAAAGCTGATTCTGTAGGTTTAACATCTCCAATTATTAGTAATTTAAGTGCAGACCAAGTGGTTAACTCTGGATTCCGTCGTGTGAAACACTATGAAGTGCGTACTGAAACAACTGATTTTGAAACTAAATACGAAGAAAACCCTAATCTACCTCAAGGGGTTGAAGTTGTAAAAGTAAGCGGGAAAGTTGGTATTGATCGTGTTATCTATGAACAAAAACAAGATGTTCTTGATAGACAAGATTTAACCGAGGATAATTTTAAAGACTATTTTGAGGAAAAAAGTCGTAAGCATCTTATTGAAAAACGAGATGAAGTTATTATTCGAGGAACTGGTTCACCTAATCGTGACGGCTTAACTCCTGTGGTAACAACTAAAAGGACCACTGGAACTGTTGAAGGAAGTAGTACCCCTGTTCCCGGTACCTTAGTTACTGTAGTTAACAAGAGTTATGGACCTGATGGTAATATTGTAGAAACCCCTAAAACTACTTTTATTCCTGATGGTAAAGATGGAGAAAAAGGTGCCCAGGGTGAACCTGGCAAGGATGGTAAAGATGGTATCACCTACAAACCAGTAGTTGAAAAAGGTCAGGATGGCACGACCACCATCAAATTCTACCCAGTAGATCCATCAACAGGTGAACCTGATAAAACTAAAGACCCAGTTGCCACCGGCGAAGTTAAAGACGGCGCCAAAGGTGAGAAAGGTGAGAAAGGTGCCCAGGGTGAAGCTGGTAAAGATGGCATCACCTACAAACCAGTAGTTGAAAAAGGTAAAGATGGCATAACTACTATTAAATTCTATCCAGTAGATCCATCAACAGGTGAACCTGATAAAACTAAAGACCCAGTTGCCACCGGCGAAGTTAAAGACGGCGCCAAAGGTGAGAAAGGTGAGAAAGGTGCCCAGGGTGAAGCTGGTAAAGATGGCATCACCTACAAACCAGTAGTTGAAAAAGGTAAAGATGGCATAACTACTATTAAATTCTATCCAGTAGATCCATCAACAGGTGAACCTGATAAAACTAAAGATCCAGTTGCCACCGGCGAAGTTAAAGACGGTGCCAAAGGTGAGAAAGGTGATAAGGGACAAGATGGTAAATCAGTTACTGTTCAAACAGAGCCTGGTAATTTCCAAGGTCAAACAGGTGTCTGGATTATTGTTCGTGACCGCCAAACAGGCCAAGAATTAGATCGAGACTTTGTCGCTAATGGTAAAGATGGTAAAGATGGCAACTCATCTGAAATTACCACTGAGCCAATTACCGATACTAACGGCAAAGAACTCGGCTATAAGATTACAATTACGCATCCAGACGGCCGTCAGGAAGCGCGTATTATCAACCATGGTCGTGATGGTCAAGATGGTAAAGACGGGGTTGATGGTAAGTCAATTATTGCTACTGTCGAACGTGGCGACTACAATGGTAAGTCTGGGGCATGGGTGATTATCCGTGACCGTGATAGCTTACAAGAAATCGACCGCGAATTTATTGCCGATGGTGAAGATGGTAAGACACCAACCATTTCTTCTAAGGATACTGAAACAGGCGTTGAAATTACGATTAACAATCCTGACGGCACTAGCCATACGCACATCATCCGTGATGGTCGTGATGGCAAGGACGGCAAGGATGGTCAATCAATCACAGCAACGACTGAACCAGGTAGCTTCAATGGCCAAACCGGGGTATGGATTATTATCCGTGACCGCCAAACAGGTCAAGAATTAGACCGTGACTTTGTTGCCGACGGTAAAGATGGCAAAGACGGTAAATCTTCAACCCTCACAACCGAACCTGTTGTTGATCGTGATGGCAATGAGATTGGTGTAACTATCCGCATTACCCACCCAGATGGATCAACTGAAACGAGAACCATTTACCATGGCCGTGACGGAAAAGATGGTAAGGACGGCAAAGATGGCGAAACACCACAAGTTCGTACCGAGCCAGGCAAAGATAGCCAAGGTCATACGGGCCACTGGTTAATCATTAGCCGTCCGAATGGCGATGAAATCGTTCGTGAGTTCATCCGCGACGGCAAAGATGGTAATGACGGCAAAGACGGCAAAGATGGTGTCGACGGTAAAACACCATCTGTCAAAGTCGAACCAGGTAAGAACGAAAAAGGTGAAAGTGGCCAATGGATTATCATCTATGATGGTGATGGCAATGAAGTTTCTCGTGAATTCGTCCGCGATGGCAAAGACGGAGAAGATGGTCGCTCACCAAGTATCGAGACCGTACCGGGCAAAAATGACAAAGGTGAGACTGGCCTTTGGATAATTGTCAAAGACCCAGATGGTAATGAATCAAGTCGTCATTTTGTCCGCGATGGTAAAGATGGCCGCGGTATTAAGAAGATTTATACTATTGATGGTCAGTTAACCATTGTTTACACCGATAATACGACCGTAACGATTGAAATTCCTTGCTGCAATCCATGTGAGCCAGGTAAACCGAGCGAACCAGGTAAACCAGGCGAACCAGGTAAGCCAGGAGAACCAGGCAAACCAGGCGAACCAGGTAAACCGGGCGAACCAGGAGAACCAGGCAAACCAGGAAAACCGGGCGAACCAGGAGAACCAGGTAAACCGGGCGAACCAGGTAAACCAGGAGAGCCAGGTAAACCGGGCGAACCAGGCGAACCAGGTAAGCCAGGAGAACCAGGTAAACCGGGCGAACCAGGTAAACCGGGCGAACCAGGTAAGCCAGGAGAGCCAGGTAAACCAGAAGAATCTGGGAAAACAACTAATCAAAATGAACTTCCTAACACTGGCGCCGCAGCTGGTTTAGGTACTGTAGGTGTCACTTTGATTGGAATCGGTTCAGTGCTTGCTTTTGCTGGTAGCAAACGTAAAGAAGATTAGATAACTAATATAACCTCCTAGTAAAAATAACAAGTCTTCCCCTCACACATGACTTGTTAGCCCCCGCTAATATAATCTGACGGGGGCTTTTTATAATTTTATTATTAGCTTAAGTAGAAAAAGAAGTCATACAAAAAATAGCTCAGATATCTGGTAAGCATATCGCTGCCAAATATCTGGGCTATCCTAATTCTATATTATTAGTAATCTATCTGAGCGTGGGAGACCGTCTTAAATGAGCGACAATATTTTACAAATTTAAGGCAAGTAAGTTTAGCGGTTTTATAAAAAGATAATTCGAATATTTTTAGAATCCAGCTCTGTATGTCAACCGGATTGGGTTGTGCACTTTTAAAAGATTAGGCAAACAGCTGGTTTTCATGGACTAATGCAACCTGTTTTATAGAGCTTTAGTAATAGTATTCTGTATTCAATCTGGGGTGGTCTACTGCATGTTGTAAATATGAAAATTAGTTGCTTCAATTTGCGGTTTCAAGACACTGCATTTCAATAGTATAGTCTAATAAAAAACAACTATGATGATAGTGATTTATTTAAATAATCTGTCAGCTAGTAAATTGTTGAGAGCCGAAATGGACTTCTCCACTCATCAGTTCCTTGACCTCGCCTTGCCCCTGGTCAATTAATAAATGGCCCATATCATTGATTCCTAAAATGACCCCTTGCTCTTCCTGGCCGGCTGATTGATAAGAGACCCTTTGACCGCGCCCCAGCAGGTGGTCACTGTAGTAAGGAATAAAAGCTTTTTTAGCTAGCTCTTTGTGGTATTGATAAAAGTAAACAAGGAAGCTAGCTAAAAATTGATTTTCATTAAAATTATCCGGTAGGTGGTGGCCAAAGAGGGTGCCGGCTACTTTTTGAATAGCTGGGTCAGCCTGGCTAAAGTCGCCAGCTAAATTAAGGCCAATACCAACTAAGAGACCTGATACTCGCATGTTTTCTAAGTCAGTAATGCCCTCACAGAGGATGCCCGCTACTTTTCGTTTTTGGTAGAAAAGATCATTGACCCATTTAATTTTTAGTTCTTGGTCAAGGTAGGGTGCCAAGGCTTGGCAGCAGGCAGTCGCAGCAGCAATGGTATAGAGAGAAATCAATTGGGGGTCAGCTTGTTTGGGGCCAAAGGCCAGGCTAAAATAGAGACCGTGACTCAAATTTGAATTAAAGGGCCGCCCTTGCCGGCCGCGGCCAGCGGTTTGCTGGTGGCTGATAAAGAGGCCGATATCCTGAGGGTGGTCAATCAGAAATTGTTTGGCTAGGTCATTAGTTGAGGTCACCTGGTCATGCACTGCGATATGGATAGCTGGCAAAGCTGGCTCATGACACAGTAAGGCTTGCAATTGCCGGCTATCAGCTCGCTGGTACAGCTTTTCCAGTTGATAGCCTGACCGGCCCTGGCTGGTGATTTGATAGCCTTCTTGGTTGAGTTGTTTGATGGTTTTCCAAATGGCATTGCGCGAGACCGCGAAAGTATCGGCGAGCCTCTGACCAGATAGGGTCTCCCCTGGCTGGTCCATTAAGATGGTTAAAATTTGGCTAGCTAGATTCATAAAAATCCCCCTCAAATATTTACTTAGACTGTTTCATCTATTATAACTGTCGAAAAGTGAAAAGGGTAGTCAAGTAAGTGTTTGACAATAGCCGGGGACTTCGGTAAGCTAAGGAGTTGTAAAGGAAATGAACTTGACAATAGGAGGCCAAGATGGAGTTAAATAAAACGAATGAAGTAAATATGCTATTTGACTTCTATGCGCCCTTGCTGACCAATAAGCAGCGGGATTACTTAGACCTCTATTTTCGTCATGATTACTCGCTAGGAGAGATTGCTGATCATTTTGCGGTCAGCCGTCAAGCTGTCTATGATAATATTCAAAGAACAGAAAAGACCTTACTGAAGTACGAGGACAAGCTAGGCCTGGCCAAAAGTTACTACCAACGCCTGGCTATTATTGATTGTTTAAAGCATTATAGCGACCAGCATCCAGATCCCGAACTGAGGGAACTCCTGGAGCAATTGATTAATTTGGATAATTAAGGAGAGATAGAATGGCTTTTGAGAGTTTATCTGACCGCCTCCAGGGCGCGGTTGAAAAAATGGGTAAAAAAGGCAAGATTAGTGAAGCTGACCTCAAAGAGATGATGCGGGAAGTCCGCCTAGCTCTATTAGAAGCAGATGTTAATTTTAAGGTGGTCAAGGATTTTGTTCGCCGGGTTAATGACCGGGCTTTAAATGCTGAGGTCTTAGCCTCCCTATCACCAGCCCAACAAGTGATTAAAATTGTTAATGAAGAATTAACTGATCTAATGGGGGGCGACCAGGTCGGCATTGCTTACAATGATCAGGGCCCAACTGTGATTATGATGGTTGGTTTGCAAGGTGCTGGTAAAACCACGACCACTGGTAAATTAGCCAATTATTTGCGGGATAAGGATAGCAAGAAACCGCTCTTGGTAGCTGGCGATGTTTACCGGCCAGCTGCGATTGACCAGCTAAAAACGATTGGTAATCAGCTCAAACTCGATGTCTTTGATCGGGGGACTGAGGCCAATCCGGTCGATATTGCCCAAGAAGGTTTAGCCTATGCCAAAGCGCACGGTTATGATTTAGTCTTTATTGATACGGCTGGACGTCTACAAATCGATCAAGCCTTGATGGATGAGCTTAAAAATATCAAGGCCACTGTTCAACCTGATGAAATTATACTGACAGTTGATGCCATGACAGGCCAGGAGGCAGCTAATGTCGCCAAGGCCTTCGATGAAGATTTGAGTATTAGCGGGGTAGTGGTGACCAAGCTTGATGGGGACTCCCGGGGCGGGGCAGCCTTATCCATCGTTTCTATTACTGGTAAACCGATTAAGTTTACCGGTACTGGAGAAAAATTAGCCGATATTGAAATTTTCTACCCAGACCGGATGGCTAACCGCATTCTAGGTATGGGGGACATGCTGACACTGATTGAAAAAGCCCATGCTGAATTTGATGAGCAGGAAGCTGAGCGCGTCGCAGAGAAAATGCGAGCCAATACCTTTGACTTCAATGACTTCCTCAAACAAATGGATCAAATGAACAAGATGGGGCCTTTGGAAGATTTAATTAAGTTGATTCCTGGTATGAATAAGTTGCCTGGTTTGGATCAATTAAAGGTTGACCCTAAGGAAACAGCTCGTGTTAAAGCCATTATTCAATCGATGACTAATTATGAAAGGGAAAATCCAGATGAGATTAACCAGTCTCGTCGCAAACGGATTGCCAAGGGGTCTGCAACTTCAATCCAAGAGGTTAATCGTTTAATCAAGCAATTTAACCAGACCCGGGAAATGATGTCTAACTTAACTAATGGTAACCTGGGCGGCTTAGGCAACATGTTTGGTGGTATGGGTGGTGGCATGCGGGGTGGTCAAATGCCTGGTAACAAGCGTGACCAAATCCAGGCCCAAAAACTAGCCCGGCAAATGAAGAAGGCCCGCCGTCGTGGTGGCCGCAAAAAATAATTAGAAAGTAGGGGGTTGGATGACTAAAACTATTTTTTGTCCCCAATGTGGTCAGCCCTTAAGTCCTCAGGTGACGAGCTGTCCTTATTGTGGCTATCAAATTACAGCTACTGAAGTGGACCAGACTGACCCAACGATTCCGGTTGATTTTGAACCAAGCCAGCCAGAAGAGGTGGCGGGGCAGACACGGATGAGCCGCCGTCATCATAAAAGTCAGCCTACTAAGCAAACCACTGCTGCTAACAATGAGACAAGCTCTTACCGCTTCAACCAAGAGAATGGTCATTATTTTTTCAACTATATTAAAAATAACTTGGCCTTTGTCCATATTGTTTACTTGATGATTTTTCTCTGTGCCCTCTTGTCTACCTGGCTAGGGATTGTGGCCTTGATCATCGGCTTGATTATCATTTATGTTGTGGCAGTTAATAATGAAGGGCAAAATACTGCCCTCAACCAAGAAATTATGAGCCGTATTCCTTTGCCGACTTGGCCTAAGGTTCGGCGTCAAAGTAGGGAGCGAGTTAGTGGTCCGGCAGTGAAGTCAGTCTACCAGCCAGCCAAGCCAAGGCGGGCTAAAGGCAACTTCTTTTTGAAAGGACTGTTAACTATATTGGCTGCTATTAACCTTTATGGCGTGCTAGCTGGTCAATTTATTGGTGACTTTAGTCTCCGTGGCTTAATTTTATTGCCAGCTAACTATATAGACCAAGCGCTCCTAACTGGTCTAGTGGCCAGTACTAGTCTATCAGCTGGTTTGGGTGTACTGGCTAGCCTGCTAAGATTATCGGCTAGTCTAGTGGTTGTTTGGCCACTACTCAGCCTGGTGTGTACCTGGCTGGGTCTGAGAAAAACTAATTTTTTAGTGAACTTTTTAAACCTACTAGGTATTGTCATATTCGTCGGCCTCTTATCTGTGGTTTTAAACCAGTTGGGTCAGTATGTCCCAGCAAATCTCTACCAAACTTTTGCTGGTATTAGTTTGGCCAATGCGAGTCGCGGTTTGGTTGCCTACCTAATCGGTGTCGTCGGCCTCTTTATCTTTAGCTTTATTAATATTTTTACCAGGGGCCGGGCGAAATATTGAGTGTAAAGAAAAAATACTTGACGGGATAAGTTAAACTTGTTATAGTATACAAATGTGAGTATTAGAAAAATGAAATTTAGGAGGAATTAAACTCATGGCAGTAAAACTTCGTTTAAAACGTATGGGCTCTAAACGTAACCCATTCTACCGTATTGTAGCAGCAGACGCGCGGGCACCTCGTGATGGCCGTATCATCGAAAAAATTGGTACTTACAACCCAGTTGCTGAGCCAGCTGAAGTTGTAATCGATGAAGAATTAGCTTTAAAATGGTTAAAAGACGGTGCGCAACCAACTGATACCGTGCGTAACATCTTGTCTCGTCAAGGCATCATGAAAGCTTTCCACGAGTCTAAACAAGCTAAATAAGGGTGACCTATATGCCTAATATTGACGAATTACTATTAACTATCGTCCAACCACTGGTTGACCATCCAGAGGATTTGACACTCAATATTCAAGATAGTGATGATTTTCTTGAGTACCATTTGCTTGTCCATCCTGATGACATGGGCCGGGTGATTGGCAGAAACGGTCGGGTTATTAATGCAATCCGGACAATTATTTATTCAATCCGGGCTGAGAATGGCCGCCGGATTCGTCTTATTATTGATAAGCATAGCTAAGGTTATGAATAAAGGCTGGGACTAGGTCCCAGCCTTTTAATTTTATCTATATGGATTTAGACCTTTATATATACTATCTCTAAATGAATATTCTGATTTTAGTTTAAGACAAGTCTTGCGCTTCTTTTTTAATCAGATAATCGTTACAATAGACTTGAAGCCAACCTAGATAAAAGGAGGAATGCTTGTGCTAGCAACCCTATACCATGTCCTTATTTTGCTTGCCATTATTGCCTTGGCTAATCTGTTGACCCAGCTGGACCTTTTAAATAGAGAACGTGATTTTGATGCCATTTCTAAAATTGTCATGTATATTAGCCTGCCAGCAGCTGTCTTAGTCAAATTAGATGGCCTCAGCTTTGGTTCTGATTTGCTAGTTATTAGTTTGCTAGGTATGCTGGCTAATTTTATCTTCCTCCTAGCTGCTAGCTGGCTGGGCCGTAATCGAGAAGAGCAAGCTTTTATGATGATTAATGTGAATGGTTATAATATTGGCAATTTTGCCCTGCCTTTTATTGCCTATTTTCTCGACGGCCTGCCGATTCTGGCCGTTTCTCTCTATGATGCCGGATCAAGTTTGATGGTGATGGGCGGTAACTATGCCTTTGCTCGCCAGCGTCAGGGCCAAGCGGGCCAGTTTAGTTTTACTGACTTATTTAGAACAATCCTTAAGTCACCAACTGTCGTCGTTTATATGGTAATGATTATTTGCGGTCTAGCCTCCTGGCGCTTGCCTCGTTTTATCGTTGATTTAGCCCAGTTGCCAGCTGCTGCTAATACTTTTTTATCCATGATGATGATTGGGGTCGCCTTAAATATCTTTTTACCCAAGGATAATCTGCCGCTCTTAGTTAAATCACTAGGCCTGCGGTATAGCTTAGCTTTAGTTTGGGGCTTGGCTCTTTACTTGTTGCTACCCTTTGACCAAGCTGTGCGTCAGGCCCTCTTTATTTTGAGCTTTGCGCCAGTTGCTGGCATGAACCCGACCTTCACCCGCCTACTTAAGAGTGATTTTCAATTATCTGCAGCTGTCAATTCACTAAGTATTTTAATTTCAATTGTTATTATGTCATCTTTGTTTATTTTATTTTCGTAAAGGAGCTTTTGATGGAATTATATAAAGTTGGAAAAATTGTTAACACCCATGCCCTTAAGGGGGAGGTCCGGGTAATTGCCTCGACGGACTTTCCCGACCAGCGTTTTGCTTTAGGGTCAGAATTGGTCGTTGAGCTTGAATCGGGTCCTGTTAAGGTAACAGTTGACGGCCACCGCCGCCATAAAAATTTTAATATTCTTCATTTTGCCGGCCTGGATTCCATTAATGATGTTGAGCGGTTTAAGGGCGCGATTCTCTCTGTAGCTGGTGAGCACCAAGCCGAGCTAGCAGAAAATGAATATTACTACCATGAAATTATTGGTCTGGATGTTTACACCCTTGAGGGGGACCAGCTTGGCAAAATTCGCGAAATTACGGCCTTAGGTCCTAACGATGTTTGGCATGTCCAAAGAAAGGGCCCTGGTCGCGATATCCTAATTCCTTATATTGCGGATGTTGTTAAAGATATTGACCTAGACCAGGGGCGGGTAACCATTGAAGTGATGGAAGGACTGATCGACTAATGAGAATTGATTTTTTAACCCTCTTTCCCGATATGTTTACGGGTCCGATGACCAGTTCAATTTTAGGCAAGGCCCAAGCTAAGGGGTTGGTCTCTATTAATACCTATGATTTTCGCCAACATGCGACTAATAAGCACGGCCATGTTGATGATTATCCTTATGGTGGTGGGGCTGGTATGTTGCTCCAGGTAGAACCAATTCATAAGAGTCTAGCCCACTTGCGTGCGCAAATGCCTGATAGCCAGGCACGGGTCATTTTGATGGATCCAGCTGGGCCGACTTTCAACCAAGCTAAGGCAGAAGAATTAGCCCGGGAGGACCATTTAATCTTTATCTGTGGCCATTATGAAGGTTATGATGACCGTATCCGCAATTTGATTACGGATGAAATTTCAATTGGCGACTACGTTTTGACCGGCGGCGAGTTAGGGGCGATGGTGGTGGCTGATGCTGTGGTTAGACTGAAGGAAAACGCTTTGGGTAATGCTGAATCAGCAGTAGGTGATTCTTTCTCAACGGGATTATTAGAACACCCGCAGTATACGCGGCCTCGGGACTATAATGGTTGGACTGTGCCTGATATTTTATTAAGTGGTGACCACGCCAAGGTGGCCCAATGGCAGGCCAAGGAATCCTTGCGTCGTACCTACCAGCGGCGACCGGACCTCTTAGAAAATTATGCGCTTAGTGACCAGGAGCAAGCATGGTTGGCTGAATTTCAGGCTGCTGATCAAACTGAATAACTAGCTAGTTGAATGGTAAAAAAATTAAAAAAGACCTTTACAAGTACCAGCTAATTTGTTATTATATTTCGGTAGGCTTTTTAGCCTTAAATAAACGGTATTCCGCTTTGACCTTGGTCATATGAATATTTGTTGGAAGGAGAAAAAATCATGAGTAAATTAATCGAAGCAATCACTCAAGAGCAACTACGTACAGATATCCCTGACTTCCGTCCTGGTGACACTGTTCGTGTGCATGCAAAAGTTGTAGAGGGTACCCGTGAGCGTATCCAGTTATTTGAAGGTGTTGTTATCAAACGCCAAGGCCATGGCATCAGCGAAACTTATACAGTGCGTAAAATGTCAAGTGGTATCGGTGTTGAGCGTACTTTCCCAGTACATACACCACGTGTTGAAAAAATCGAAGTAATGCGTCAAGGTAAAGTGCGTCGTGCGAAACTTTACTACTTACGCGATCGTCGTGGTAAGGCTGCTCGTATCGCTGAGCGTCGCCGCAAATAGTCAGTCTCTACTAGACTTGACCATTCAGAAATTAGGACCAGAAACTTCTTCTGGTCCTTTTTATTTGTTATCATGGCTGTAAAGGAAATAAAGGAAGGTGACGGGATGTTAAAAGGTCTTCTCTATTTTGTTGTTATTATTCTCGCTAATTCAGTGGGGGCTATCTCCGGTATGGGTGGGGGCGTGATTATCAAACCGGTCTTGGATTTAATCGGACTGGATCCAGTTGAGCAGGTGTCATTTTATTCGACTGTGGCAGTCTTTGCTATGTCTCTAGTTTCTACCTACCGACAGTCTAAGCAAGGCGTCGATATTAACTGGGGAAACGCTGGTTGGCTATCAGCGGGGTCTGTTGCCGGAGGGATTTTAGGTAACTCTGTCTTTGAGATGATCCTCAACCGCTATAACGGCGATACTGTACAATTAACGCAAATCGTTTTAACTGTTATTACCTTAATTTTTGCTTATGTCTATAACCGTTTTGACCTGCCTAGCTTTCAATTAGCCGGTAAGGAATGGTTTGCCGGGGCCGGCCTTTTCTTAGGTTTCTTGGCTAGTTTACTAGGCATCGGCGGTGGGCCGATTAATGTGTCGCTATTGATGTTGCTCTTTGCGATGCCGATTAAACCAGCTACTGTTTATTCCATTTGTACGATTTTCTTTTCACAATTATCAAAGATCATCACCATTGCTTTAACAACTGGCTTTGATCGCTATGATATGGGCCTAATGCCTTATATCATTGTCGCTGGTGTTTGCGGTGGCTTCCTAGGCGCCAAGTTGAGTAGAGTTATGGCCGATGATAAAATTAACCTGGTTTTCCGGGCTATCATTATTTTAGTTTGTGCGATTAATGTTTATAATGGTTTCATGCTCTTTAGTTAAGCGCTTAGTTGAAGGAAAAATCCCCAGCCGATACAATGGCTGGGGATTTTTTTACTTATCAGGGATTTCTTCTTGGCATTGATAGAGTTCAGGATATTTATGGCATTCTGGATTGCGAGGGTGGCAAACTTCGCGGCCAAAGAAAATTAGGGCGTGGTGGGCCTGATGAAGTTCTTCGGGGTCCAATAGACTGACTACCCGGTCTTCAACCTGGCGGACAGTGGCCTTGGCTGGAACGATCTTGTGGTGCTTGCAGACCCGGCTAATATGGGTATCAACTGGAAAGGCTGGCTCTTTAAAGGCCACACTAAGCACGACACTAGCAGTTTTACGTCCCACACCGGATAAAGATTCTAGGTCCTTACGCTGGTTTGGGACTTGACCAGCGAAGCGGTCGACCAACTGGCAGCTTATTTCATACATGTACTTGGCCTTGTTGCGATAGAGGCCAATGCTCTTGAGATAGGGCTCGATTTCTTCAGCTGAGGCTTGGGCGGCCGCGTAAGGCGTAGGAAAACGCTGGAATAGAGCGGGTGTGACCTTGTTTACAGCAATGTCAGTGGTTTGAGCACTGAGCATCACGGCGACAAGGAGTTCATAGGTATTATGGTATTTTAAGATTGTCTGGGCATTGGGATATAGGGACATGATTTCCCGCAAGACATAGCGGGCGCAGTCATCGCTTAACATATTTTCTTCCTTTCTCTTGTTTCTATATTTTATATTATACCACCTGCTTTACTTTATATTTAGGATTTAGCTATGATACAATAAGGCTAATATTTGACAAATTGATGGAGGGTATTATGGCTAAGGCATTATCAATCGAAAAACTAGTTGAGGATATGTTAACTGACAAGAAGATTCCTTATCAAAAATCGGAATTAAAAGGAGAACAAGTGGCCTATTCTGGTGGTTATCAGCTGACTGCTGACCAGGTGTTGCCCTTCAATATTGTTGTTAGGCCCTTTCAGCCAGGCGTCCGGTCGACTGAAGCCCAAATCACCTATCGCCAATTGCTACAGGTCAAGGACCCAAATCTAGCAGACCAGGCGCGTCAAACAATCAATCGTCTGAATCAGGGACCGTCTGCCTACTATAATGTTATCTTAACTGATACGGGAGAGGTTTTTATGCGCCACCTGACCCGAGTTGCTGAAGATGTGGAAAGCTTGTATGAAATTTTGACTTTTGGCTCGACGATTGCCCGGGAAATTGCCCCAATTTTAGCTAAGGAAATTAATAACCAAGATATGACAGTAATATCTAGATAGGAGCTAGTAGGATGACAAATAAGGATGCTTTTGACCAGCTGGATAATTTTCAACGTTTAGAAGAAATGGATCCTGATTTTTACCAAGACTGCATGGCCGCCCTTGAAACGGTCATTGATCCTGAATTAGGCATTGATATTGTTAATCTTGGTTTAATCTATGACCTCTTTTATGATGGCCAGGGCAGTTTATTGGTCCGAATGACCTTAACAACTATGGGCTGTCCCTTACAGGATATCATCATGGACTCGGTGGACTATGCTTTTAAAGATATGGACCGGGTTGAACGCTTAAAGGTAGACTTAGTTTGGGTGCCAGCTTGGACGACCGACCGTCTAAGTCGTTATGCCCGGATTGCCTTGGGTATTCGCTAATATATTCATTTAATAAGCTAGCAACAGCTAGGACTTATCAAACTAGATAGTCCTGGCTGTTTTTTATTGATAGATTTGCAGATCTATTAGTAATTTATAAAAGGGATTTGACCTTAATAGAACATATGTTCTATTATAGAGGGGGGAGGTGGTTGGATGGCTTTTGCTGACAATCCGATTTTTGATTATAACCGGGAGCCTAGTCGGGATATCCTGTGTATTGATTGTAAGTCATTTTATGCATCGACAGAATCAGTGGCCCGGGGCTGGGATCCTATGGCTGCGGATCTGGTCGTCATGTCCTATCCGCAAGGTGGAGACCAGGGCAGGGGGTCAGGCTTGATTATGGCGGCTTCTCCTCAGGCTAAAGCCAACTATCAAATTTCTAATATTTCTAGGGCCCGTGACCTGCCTTATCCCTATCCAGCTAGTTTAATGACTGTGCCACCACGCATGCGCTTTTATATGGCAGAAAACCAGGCGGTTAATCGTATTTATAAAGGTTTTGTCGATGAGGACAACCACCATGTCTATAGTGTGGATGAGAGTTTTTTAGATGTGACCAATACTCGTCATTTATTTGGGGCTAAGACCGCTGATGAGATGGCTGCGAAAATTCAAGCAAAAATTAAAGATGAATTAGGTTTAAGGGTGACAGTTGGTATCGGTGATAATCCTCTCTTAGCTAAATTGGCCTTGGATAATGCGGCCAAGCACCAACAGTCGATGCGGGCTGAATGGCGTTACGAAGATGTACCAGATACCCTTTGGCAAATTAAGGATATGACTGATTTTTGGGGGATTGGGCGGCGGACAGCTAAAAGCTTACAAGGAATGGGGATTAATAATATTTATGACTTGGCCCATAACTCTTATTATATGTTGCGTGACAAACTAGGTATTGTGGGCGGTCAACTCTATGCCCATGCCTGGGGGATTGATCGTAGCTTTATTGGCCAGCCATACCAGGTTAAAACTCCCTCGTTAGGAAATAGTCAAATTTTACCGCGTGATTATAATGATTACGATGAGTTAGCAGTAGTTGTTGGCGAAATGGCTGACCAGGTTGCTAGTCGCCTCAGGCGGGCTGGACTAAAAGCGGGTGCCCTTAGTCTTTATCTTGGCTTCTCTTTAGCCTACCAAGGACAGGGCCGGGGACTCAAACAAAGGCGTCGTATACTGGCTAGTAACCAGAGCCGCCACTTAAAAAAGGAAGTGCTGAATATGTTAGCTGATATTTATCAGGCTGTGTCGATTCGTCAAGTAGGTGTAACAGCTAGCCATTTAAGTCCTGATACTGGTTACCAGGTCAACCTCTTTGAAGACCTAGAAAGGCAAGCCAAAAATCAAGACCTGGATCTAATTGTTGATAAAGTACGCTACAAGTATGGCTTTACGGCCTTGGTCAGGGCCAGTTCCCTAAGTGCCGGTGGCCGGGCTATTGCCCGCTCTAGCCTGGTTGGCGGTCACGCTGGTGGAATGGCCGGGATTGAGGGGAGCCAATATGGTTAGGCGAACTGGTAAAATCTTTATTGAATACAACGATTACCATGACCGACCCTTTTATTTAAAGTGGGGGACAGCCTTTGCTATGGATGAATTGGTCCAAGGTATAAACATCAATGCTAGAGAGGCGGCCAAGGACCCTCAAGTTATGCCGGCAATGACCAGGCAGGAGATTGACCAGATCTTGCAAAAGGCCAGTCGTGGCCACCAGACCCTAGTCATGCAATTATATGGGCGCGACCAGTATGGCCGTTACCTGGACCTTATCAAAGGCCCCTTTAGTGGGGAGGCTGATCAATCTGGCATCTTTTTTATGGCGGCTTATATTCCATATGACCAAATTCGTTGGCTTGGTTTGACTGATCAAGGCAAGTGGTCCGAATTAAATCATTAGATTGGAGAGATTGAAAATTAAAAGTCAAAATTAGTCAGATATATATTGACCTTTTCTGACCAATGGTTTATAATAGATATATAAAGGAGTGAAGATAAGATGCCAAACATGGAAATGACAACAACCTTACAAGAAGCAGTGGCTAATGCGCAACAAATTGCCATGACACGCCACCATCAAGAAATTAGCATCGCCCACCTCTTTTTAGCCCTTGTCCAACCAGGTCAGTTTGCTTATAACTTTTATAGTGACCTAGGTATTGACATGGACAAGATGCAAAATGAACTTGAAAATGAAATTGACAAACTACCTAGCGTAGTTGGTGATAACATTCAATACGGTCAGAGTCTCTCACGTGGACTTTTAGAGCTGATTCAAAAGGCCCAAGCCCAAGCCGAGAAACTGGGAGATGAGTATCTGGCAACGGAAATGATTCTCTATGCGATTTTTGACCTTAACTATGCTGAAATCACCAAGTGGTTACAAGGCCAAGGCCTAAATCAAGGTCAGGTGGCAGCCAAGATTGAAGATTTAAGAAAGGGTGATCGTGTGACTAGTAAAACACAAGAAGAAACTTATGATGCCCTGACCAAGTACGGGGTTGACTTAACCGAACAGGTTAAAACAGGTGAAATGGACCCGATTATTGGCCGTGACGAAGAAATTCGTGATGTGATTCGGATTTTATCGCGTAAAACCAAAAATAATCCGGTCCTAATTGGGGAACCTGGGGTTGGTAAAACAGCCATCGTTGAAGGTTTAGCCCAACGGATTGTTAAGGGTGACGTGCCAGATAACTTAAAAGATAAGACTATTTTCTCCCTAGATATGGGATCTTTAATTTCTGGTGCTAAGTACCGGGGTGAATTTGAAGAACGTTTGAAGGCCGTTTTATCAGAGGTAAAAAAATCTGACGGTCAAATCATACTCTTCATTGATGAAATCCATATGATTGTTGGTGCTGGTAAAACTGAAGGCGCCATGGATGCCGGCAATATGCTTAAACCAATGTTGGCTCGGGGTGAATTGCACTGTATTGGTGCCACAACCTTAGATGAATATCGGGAATATATGGAAAAAGACAAGGCCTTGGAACGCCGTTTCCAACGGGTATTGGTTAAGGAACCAACTGTTGATGATACAATTTCAATCTTGCGGGGGCTCAAAGAGCGCTTTGAAATCCACCACAAGGTCAATATCCATGACCAAGCCCTAGTCGCAGCTGCGGAATTATCAGACCGCTACATTACTGATCGTTTCTTACCAGATAAAGCGATTGACTTAGTCGATGAGGCTAGTGCTGAAATTCGGGTAGAGATGAATTCGATGCCGACTGAACTTGATATGGAGAGACGTCGCTTAATTCAATTAGAAATTGAAGAGCAGGCTCTAAAAGAAGAAGATGATCAAGCTTCTAAAGACCGGCTAGCTGACTTGCGCCAAGAATTAGCGGAGGTTAGGGAACGGACCAACCAATTGCAAATGCAGTGGGAACTTGAAAAAAATGGCCTTAACCTAATTAACGATAAGCGTAAGGAACTCGACCAGGCTAAGCATGACTTGGACCAAGCTGAAAGTAACTATGACCTAGAAAAAGCAGCCGTCTTAAAACATGGTACGATTCCCCAATTAGAGGCTGAAGTGAGCCAATTAGAGGCGGATTATTATGATAAGACCGACCAGGCTGATTCCTTGGTACAAGAATCAGTGACTGCTGACATGATTGCTGAAGTGGTGGCTCGTCAAACTGGTATCCCAGTTAACCGTCTAGTAGAGTCTGAACGGGAAAAACTGCTCAACTTGGATAATATCCTTCATGAACGGGTAATTGGCCAGGATGAAGCGGTAGAAAGTGTGACCAATGCGGTTTTACGTTCACGGGCTGGTATCCAAGACCCTAATAAACCAATTGGTTCCTTCCTCTTCCTTGGACCAACCGGGGTTGGTAAAACTGAATTAGCCAAGGCCCTAGCCGAAGCCATGTTTGATTCTGAAGATAATATGGTCCGGCTCGATATGTCTGAGTACATGGAAAAACATGCCGTGTCTCGTTTAGTGGGGGCCCCTCCAGGATATGTGGGCTACGAAGAGGGCGGTCAATTAACTGAGGCTGTCCGCCGCAACCCTTACACGGTTATCTTGCTCGATGAGGTAGAAAAAGCCCATCCAGATGTCTTTAATATCCTCTTACAACTCTTGGATGATGGCCGTTTGACCGATTCACAAGGTCGGGTGGTTGACTTTAAGAATACTATCTTGATTTTAACTTCTAATATTGGGTCTGACCTCTTGTTAGATGGTATTGATGAAGATGGTGAAATCAATCAAGAGACTAGAAATCAAGTGGTAGACCGCCTTCAAGCTCACTTTAGACCAGAATTCCTCAACCGAATTGACGACACCATTATCTTTAGCCCATTAAGTCTAGATAATATGACAGGTATTGTTCGCAAGATGATGGCTCAATTAAATCGTCGTCTGGCTGATCAAAATATGCAGTTAGACTACACTGATGACCTAATTGAGTGGATTGCTGAGACAGCTTACGAGCCACAATTTGGTGCCCGGCCATTAAGTCGTTTCATCATTAACCGGATTGAAACCCCAATTGCCCGCGCCATTATCGCTGGCACCATTTCCGAAGGTGACCATGTAGAAGTGAGCTTAAATCCAGACAGTAAAGAATTAGAATTCAAACAGTTAAACTAATTATTAACTAGGAAGAGTTTAAGTAAATTGAGATTGATAGCAATATAAAAAATAAGCCCAGGCAAGTAAAACACACTTGCTTGGGCTTATTTTTGTTAGAGCTCTTTATCTTCACTAATAAGCTAGGGGCTAATCAATGGCGAATCCAGATATGACTTTTTCTAAAATTCACTACCCTAATTCAGCGAGAAGGGGTAGAGGAAATCGTCCATATTTCCTAGACTATTATAAGGTTCGGATTCACTACCCTAATTCGGCGAGAAGGGGTAGAGCAAAGCGCCCAGACCTCCTGGACTATCATAAAGTTCAAATTCACTACCCTAACTCGGTGTGAAAGTGTAGAGAATCAGCGCTCATGCCGCTAACTTTTTATGGTCTTTTAAAATAAAAGGCTTACATCCATGCTATAATATAGTTAAACAAGTAATGGGAGTGATGGCCTATTTTACAGACTTGCTTAATTATTGTCGCTATTGCTAGCCTGTTGGTTGCACTAATGACCAAGTATTGGTTGCCTGCAGGTCTAGTCTCACTGGCTAGTTTACTGGCTTACTTTTACCTAATTGGCCAAGGTCAGTGGTTTACGCTCTTACAATTTGCGGGCGGCATTTTGCTAGTTTTTGCTGAGCTCTTATTACCAACCCTAGGCTTACTAGCCCTAGCCGGTGGCTTGCTAATCTTTTTAGCCTTGCAGGCTGTGACACCAAGTTGGCAGGCGGCTAGCTTTGACCTAATGGTGGCAAGTTTGGTTGCTGTATTGACCTTTTATATACTGGTCAAATTAGGTTACCGTCTGCCGATTACTAACCGCTTGGTTTTAAAGCATAGTTTGGGTCAAGCCCAAGCAAAAATGGCTGAGCAAAACGAGCTGAAATCATTACTTGGCTGTCAAGCTCAAGTTTATTCAGATTTAAGGCCGGTGGGTAAAATTATCTTAGCTGATGGTCAGGTGCTGGAAGCTAGAAGTCAGGCAGATATGTTGGTAACTGGCCAAAGAGTCATCATTATTGCAATTGAAAATGGACAACTTATAGTAAGGGGAGACCATTAATGGCATTGATTATTAGTTTGATTATTTTAGTGATATTAATTATTACCTTCTTAGTTTTCGTACCCGTTGGCCTCTGGGTAACCGCCTACTTCTCAGGGGTACCTGTTTCTATTGGCACCCTAATTGGTATGCGCTTGCGACGGGTCAGCCCGGGTAAGATTATCCAACCCATGATTAAGGCTACTAAGGCTGGACTGGATCTCAATATAAATGATTTAGAGGCCCATTATTTGGCTGGTGGGGATATTAATATGGTTGTAGATGCCTTAATCGCTGCCCAACGTGCCAATATTGACCTGGAATTTGAACAAGCTGCCGCTATTGATTTAGCTGGTCGGAATGTGTTCGAAGCGGTCCAAGTATCAGTTAATCCCAAGGTTATTGAAACCCCAGTTATTGCCGGGGTGGCTATTAATGGGATCGAAGTCAAGGCTAAGGCCAAGGTAACTGTTCGTGCTAACATCGAACGTTTAGTTGGGGGCGCTGGTGAGCAGACCATTATCGCCCGGGTTGGTGAAGGGATTGTGACTACTGTCGGATCAGCCCAGTCCCACACCATTGTTTTAGAAAATCCGGACTCAATTTCTCAGACCATTCTACGTAAGGGACTTGATGCGGGGACTGCATTTGAAATTCTCTCGATTGATATCGCGGATGTAGATGTTGGTCGTAATATCGGTGCCAAACTACAAGCAGAGCAGGCCGAGGCTGACAAGCGGATTGCCCAGGCTAAAGCTGAGGAGCGTCGTGCCATGGCTGTCGCTCAGGAACAGGAAAACATTGCCCGCACCCAGGAAATGAGGGCCAAAGTTGTTGAAGCCCAGTCCAAGGTGCCGCTAGCCCTGGCTAAGGCTTTAGAAGCAGGCCATATGGGGGCGGCCGACTACTATAATCTAAAGAATATCGAAGCTGATACCAGTATGCGGGAAAGTTTGGCCCACGAGCCTAAACCAGGTGAGGACGCATGATTGTTATGATGTTTTGGCTGGCAATTATTGGTTTAAATATCCTAGTCGCTGCGCTAGTGACTAGCTTAGATAAACAAGCTAGGCACCGGCCAGCTGGTAAGGATACTTATCAAGCAGATAGTCTCAGTGATAATTTAGACCAAGTAGTTGAAGGACCTATTATCATGGATGACGACCGGGTATTAGATGCAGACTTAGCAGCGGCCTCTGTCGCTGCTGCTAATGAAGGTCTTGACCATGATTTATCAGTTGCAGAAGATGTCGACCAGTTCACCAGCTACCTAGACCAAGCCCTGGCCCAGACTTTTGCTGGAGACCAGAGGACTGATGTGCAGATTCAAAAACCAGCATCTAGCAAATATCGCGCTGATTCAAATATGAAGCTAAGACAAGCAATGTTACATTATGAAATATTAGGCCCACCCTTGGCTAAACAAGCTAGGACTCGGCCCATAAGAGGAGAAAAATAACATGACAAAATGGGTATTGAATACAATCGCCTTTGACCAATTGTTGCGGGCGGGCAGCCTGAAGCAGGCAGATATTCCAGGATTACTAGCTGACTTTAATTTTTCAGCGATTGAGTATCGGTCGGAGTATTTTGCGGCAGATGAAGATTATCAAGCCTTGGCCCAAGCAGGTCAAGCAGCTGATTTAGCTATATTTCTCTCTATTCCAGATAAATTATTCTTAGATGGTCGACTGAATGACCAGATTGAAAATTATTTTAAGTTGGGACAAGCTGTTGGCGCCAGTCAAATCAAATTAAATCTAGGTCTCTACTTCGAGGAAATGGTAGGCCCTGAAATTGACCGTATCCAAGAATTGGTTAAAAATTATGAGATTAAGCTAGTGGTAGAAAATGATCAGACCCAGGCCACTGGCTCAACTGAATATTTCCACGATTTTATGATTAACTACGGTTTTATAGGTTTGGCTACCTGCTTTGACGTTGGGAATTTCCTTTATATTGATGAAAATCCTTTGGCTGCTTGGAACCGCTTAAAGGACCAAACGGCTTATATGCATCTAAAACAGGTAGAAAAAGCGAGCTTAACGACCCTGTTTGGTTTACAAGCGGGTGATGTGCCCCTGAAAGCTATCTTGAATCAGGTGCCAGCTGACTTGCCTGTCGCCTTGGAAGCAGCCTATCAAGCTGACCAGGTTAATGATGTCTTAGCCGGTCTAAAAGCAGATTTACAATTGTTGACAGATTAGCAAATGGGAGAGGCTGTGGTTCAAACCGCAGCCTCTCTCATTTTTGCTGCCATTACGGCCGAGTCTCACACCCTTCCTAGCAATAGGAAGAAACTTGTCACTACTTAGTTTTCGTGATAAAATTGTTAAGTTACCAAAGATTTATGTAAAGGAGCTAACCATGTCATCTCCGGCATTAAAATATACTTTAATCCACCAAGATAAATACACGGGCGCGCGACTAGGTGAAATAGAGACCCCCCATGGCAAGATTGAAACCCCAATCTTTATGCCTGTCGGCACCCTGGCAACAGTTAAAAGTGTGTCGCCTGAAGAATTAACCGCTATGGAAGCCCAGATTATCTTATCCAACACCTATCATTTATGGCTAAGACCAGGCGATGATTTAGTTAAGGAAGCTGGTGGCCTCCACCAATTCATGAACTGGCACAAGCCTATCTTAACGGATTCGGGCGGCTTCCAAGTCTTCTCCCTGTCTGATAGTCGGACAATTAAAGAAGAGGGTGTTTACTTTAAGAGCCATTTGGACGGATCTAAGTTATTCTTGGGTCCTGAGGAAGCTATTCAAATTGAAAATAACCTAGGGGCAGATATCATTATGTCGTTTGATGAATGCCCAGATTTTAACCATTCTTATGACTATGTCAAGGATTCAATTAACCGAACAACACGGTGGGCAGAGCGGGGCTTGAAGGCTCACCAGCGTCCGGATGACCAGGCCTTGTTTGGGATTATTCAAGGGGCCGGCTATAAGGACCTTCGCCTGCAACACGCTCATGACCTTATCTCGTTAGATTTCCCTGGTTATTCTATTGGCGGTTTATCCGTTGGTGAAAGTAAACAAGAAATGTACGAAGTTTTAGATTATCTGACCCCGGTGATGCCAAGCGATAAACCGCGTTATCTAATGGGCGTCGGTAGTCCGGATGCCTTGATTGAAGGTGCCATTCGTGGGGTAGATATGTTCGACTGTGTCTTACCGACGCGGATTGCCCGCAATGGGACTTGTATGACTAGCCGTGGCCGTCTTGTTGTTAAGAACGCTAAATTTGCGCGTGATTTTGGCCCTATTGATGATCAATGTGATTGCTATACTTGCCGCAACTTTAGCCGGGCCTATGTGCGTCATCTCTTTAAGGCTGATGAGACTTTCGGTCTGCGTTTGACTTCGATTCATAACTTACATTTCTTAATTAACTTGATGAAGCAAGTTAGAGAAGCCATCCGTAATGATCAGTTATTGGAATTCAAGGAAGACTTTTTTGAAGCTTATGGCTTAAACCAAGCTAATCCCAAGAATTTTTAAGCGGATGACTTAATAAAAAATCAGGATATGCTAAAATATATGAGAAGATTCAGAAAGGAGCATTTTATCTATGAACACACTAGCTTTTAGTGGCGGTGGTACCGGCCTATTAATTTACATTATCTTTATGGGGTTATTAGTGTACTTTATGCTGATTCGCCCCAATAAAAAACGTCAAGAGCAGCAGCAAGAATTAATTAATTCTCAAGCGGTTGGAGACCATGCTGTTACCATCGGTGGTTTGCATGGCATTATTGCGGAAATTGATGAGGTAAACAACACGATTACTCTTGATTGCGAAGGGATTGTTTTAGTTTTTGATCGACGTGCCATTGCTCGTACCGAGAAGGGTGACCCCTTCCAAACTGAGGCAGCTAATGATGCCATTACTAATGATGCCAAAGAAGCAGAATTAGCAGAAGAGGCTAAACCCGAAGAAGAGTAGACTGAAGTAAATTGGTGAGGATTGCTTATGACTATTCCTAAACTGAACTTACTAATGCTGAAGCCGGTATTTAAAAGTAAGGCCCGTGAGTTTGCTAGACAGGGATATAGAGAAATTTCTAGCGATGATATTGCAACTTATTTTCTAAATTTTGCCTGGAAGCGCCAGGTCCCGGAAAAGCTAAGTCAACAGGTTAAGGCAGTTAGGCAGCTTGATGCGAACCACTATTTTGATTATGAAAGGCTGCAGGTAACTGTTTACGATGTGTTACCCTTAGATGAAATCGACATTAGTAAATTATTATAAGTTTTCAGGTGTTAGTGGCTAGTAAGATGTTATCACTGCACTTGTAAAGGTAATTTTATGAGGCTGGACGGGGGAGTCCGGCCTTTTTCTTTCTGAGGATATTCTTAGACTAGCTAGGACTGGAGTAGTGTATAATAAAGTTAAAAGAAAAAACGAGGGAGGTTTTTGGATGTCCATTAGTCGCGATGATTATATGAAGACGATTTTAGAACTGGGAGGCAGTGATAAAAAAATCGCTAATAAAGCCATTCGTCAGGTTTTAGATGTATCAGCTGCTTCGGTTACAGAAATGTTAAACCGTCTTCAGGCGGAAGAGCTAATAGCCTATACACCTTACCAAGGGGTCATGTTAACTGACCAGGGTAGATTATTTGCCCTGCAAGTTTTGCGCTTGCACCGCTTGTGGGAAGTGTTTCTCTATGAAAAATTAAATTACTCCCTAGATGAGGTCCATGAAGAGGCTGAAAAATTAGAGCACATGGCCTCTCCTCAATTTATTGATCGCTTAGAGGCTTATTTAGACTACCCCGCCTACTGTCCCCATGGTGGTGCTATTCCCAATAAGGACGGTAAGAGTGAGCCGGAAGCCAAGCTTGCCTTGGCCCAAGTTCCAGCTGGTAGTAAGCTTGAATTGCGCCGGGTAGTTGATGAAAAAGAGCTCTTAGCCTATATTGAGCGGAGCCAACTTAAGTTAAACCAGACCTATTTATTGGCGGAAATCGATCCCTATAGTGAAACCTATCAATTAGTGGACCAAGCGGGTCAAGAATACCGGATAGTCAGTAAGGTGGCTAAACAAATTTTTGTTAATATTATCGACTAAGGATGTGTTAAGGTGCGTACGATTGGCATCTTGCAGTTTAAAGAGCCAGAAATTGATGGTTCACGTAAAATTTTACATGTAGATATGGACGCCTTTTATGCAGCCATAGAACAAAGAGACAATGTAGACATGCGGGGCAAACCGGTTGTGATTGCCCGCCACCCCAAGCAAAATGCTGGCAAGGGGGTCGTGGCGACCTGTTCTTACGAGGCACGTAAATATGGTATTCACTCTGCCATGAGTGCAGCTGAAGCTTACCGGCTATGCCCCCAAGCTATCTTTGTACCAGGGCGCCATGATTATTACCGCCAGATCTCTCAACAGGTTCGGGCTATATTTTCTCGCTATACTGATGTGATTGAGCCCCTGTCTATAGATGAAGCTTTTCTTGACGTGACTGATAATAAAAAAGCTATTCCTTACGCTACCCAAGTTGCCCAAGATATCCAGTTAGCTATCTACCGTGAGCTTAATCTCACCTGCAGTATTGGCGTTTCTTACAATAAATTTATCGCTAAATTGGCCTCAGATTATAAGAAACCCTTTGGTTTGACGGTCATTACGCCCAAACGAGCGCTAGCTTTTTTAGACCAACTACCGATTGACGAGTTTTATGGTGTGGGCAGCCGTTTAGCAGAAAAAATGCATGATTTGGATATTTATAAGGGGGCAGACCTCAAGGCTTTAAGCCAGGAAGACTGTATCCGATATTTTGGTAAGGCGGGTCTAGCCCTTTATGAACGGGTGCGGGGGGTCGATAATCGACCAGTCAAAACCAGCCGTCAGCCTAAATCTGTTAGTAAGGAGCGTACCCTCTATCCCTTTGTCTACCATGAAGATGAGGTCGACCAGATTATTTACCAGTTGTCTAATCAAGTAGCTGATAGTCTCGCTAAAAAGAACCTAAAAGGGCGGGTTTTAACGCTAAAAATGCGCTACGCTGATTTTACTACGATGACCCGGCAAACCCAGCTGCGGGAGGCAATCAGCCAGGGTCAGGATATTAACTTTTATGCCAGGGAACTCTGGCAAAGTCATGGTCAGGTGCAAGCAGGGGTCCGCTTATTAGGAGTTGGCTTGAGCCAACTGCTGACGCGTGAATATGAGCATATTAAACTACCCCTGGATAACTTATATGGAAGAGGAGAAGGCTAATGGCGACCAAACATGAACAGATATTACGTTATATTGAAGATTTACCTATCGACAGCAAAATATCAGTTCGGTCGATTGCCAAGGACTTAAAGGTATCAGACGGTACTGCCTACCGAGCCATCAAGGAGGCCGAAAACCGCCAGCTGGTCAAGACGGTTGAACGGGTAGGGACAGTTAGGATTGAGCCAGTTGCGAATAGAAAGTTGAGTCACTTAACGATAGAAGAGGTAAGTCGCTTAACTGATTGTCGCATATATGGCGGTGCCCAAGGTCTGAATAAAAAAGTGCAAAAGTTTATTATTGGGGCTATGGAAGCTGATGATGTCCGCCAGTATCTGGCTGTGGATTCGTTATTAATCGTTGGTAACCGCGAAGAAATCCAGCGTATTGCGCTCGACCAGGGTGTCGCGGTTTTGATTACTGGGGGCTTTAAACCCTCCAAGGAAATTATTGATTTGGCTAATGAGCGCCAAATTACCGTTATGACAGCCTCATTTGATACTTATGCAACGGCGACTATAATTAACAAGGCCTTAATTGAACGATCTATTCAACGCGAAATTTTAGTCGTCGAGGATATTTATATTCCTTTTGATAAAACTTCCTATATTTATGATGATCATAAGATTGTTGACTATCGGCGCTTAAATCTAGAAACAGGCCATACCCGTTTTCCAGTGGTAAACCACAATCACCAACTACTAGGTATGGTTACGGCTAAAGACCTCTTGGACCATGATCAGGCGACTAAAATTGCTAAAGTTATGACCCCAGCACCAGTAGTTGCCAAGACGCAAATGAGTGTAGCTAGCGTCACGCAAAGAATGTTAGTGGATGGATTAGAGATTTTACCAGTAGTTGACGACCAAAATCAATTACTAGGAATTTTGTCGCGGCAAGATGTTTTGCAGACCTTGCAGTACAGCCAATTTAATAATGAAAATGAGGGTCAGATAGAGCACCTTTTAGATGAAAATCTCAAACAAGTATCATCTAGTCAAGTTAGTAAAACGCACCGTTATCGCTTTACAACTAATGTCACGATGACAGACCAGTTCGGTGTCTTTTCTTCAGGTATCTTATCGGCAACGGCCCAGCGTGTTCTGCACAAGTATATGTCTGAGACCTATAATAAGCTAGTTGTTGTTAAAACTGTTTCACTCTATTTTTTACAAGCCTTAGGTAGTCAAAATACCATTGATTTTGTCATCGAAGAACTAGAACTGACTCGTCGTAGCTTAACAGCTGAAGTTAAGGTCTGGCACGGACAAGAGCTCCTAGCCAAAGCAATTATGACTGCTAATATTTTTGAAAATTAGGAGGACTTATGTTAAATCAATTACTGACAGATATTAAAAACCACGCCACTATC
The DNA here is from genome assembly GCF_001543245.1 of Aerococcus urinaehominis. Taxonomy (GTDB): domain Bacteria; phylum Bacillota; class Bacilli; order Lactobacillales; family Aerococcaceae; genus Aerococcus; species Aerococcus urinaehominis. The sequence goes on along the minus strand of NZ_CP014163.1, from coordinate 554,247 downwards.
ATTATTCACCGTCATCTACGTCCTGATCCGGATGCGTTGGGTTCCCAGTTGGGCTTAAAGCAGGTGCTTCAAGCTAGTTTCCCAGAGAAGGAAATTTATGCAGTGGGGGAAAATGATCATCACATTGTTGGTTTTGAAGATATGGACCAGATAAGCGATCAAGTTTATCAAGAAGCCTTGGTCATTGTTACAGATACGGCCAACACACCGCGCATTGATGACCAACGTTATCAAACAGGGCAAAAAGTTATTAAAATCGACCACCATCCCAACCATGATGTTTACGGGGACTGGCAGTGGGTAGATGATCAAGTGTCATCAGCTAGTGAATTAATTGCCAGTTTTGTATTAGCTAGTCAGGGTCAGCTGCAGATGACTGACCAGGCTGCCCAGTATTTTTTCCTGGGTATAGTAGGGGATACGGGACGATTTCTTTATGATAACACCAGTCCAGAAACCATGAAGATTGCTGGCCAATTACGTGCCTATGATTTTCCGGCCACCGAATTAATGCAGGCTGCCAATACCCAAAGCTTGGCCCAGGCCCAACTTTTAGCCTATGTTTTAGGCCACTTAGAAATTGATGATACGGGCGCAGTAGCTTGGGTATCAATCAGTCAGGATTGCCTGAAAACAATCGGCTTATCTGAATCAGAAACCTATCATGTCGTGCAAACACCGGGATCGATTGCCGGTGTCCGGGCTTGGGTCACTTTTGTTGAGCAGCCAGCTGGTCATTGGCGGTGCCGTATCCGATCTAAAGGTCCGGTTATTAATACCATTGCTATGAACCATGACGGTGGTGGTCACGAAAAGGCTGCTGGTGCAAATGCTTATAGTGACCAAGAAAAATTAGCAATTGTTAAAGAATTAGTAGCTGTCAGCCAGTCTGACAAATAAAGAGGCTTATATATGAAAAAAGTATTTATTCTTAGCTTGCTGGCTAGTTTCACTTTGGCTGCATGCCAAGGTCAAGAGCCGACCACTGCTGGTCAGACCAGTCAAAGCGACCAGCTAGCGGCATCTCAAGCTACTTCAAGCCCCAAAATTGATTTAACAAGTATTAGTGAAGGGAGCTTAACCCTAGCTGATGTAAGCGACAAAAATGGCCAGCCGTTAACAGAGAAAGAGATACTGGCTTTGATTGCAGCTTTACCTGCCAGTGCTAGCTTAGATGATCCTGATTTAGAACTGGTTAATCCAGAAATACCGATTGCCGATGACCAACTTGGTCAGCTAGCCTATACTGAAATGGGGCATCTGTATGATGGGCGAATCACCGGTCCCTATCAGGAACTCTTAGCTGGCGCCTGGGCTGATGGCCATGATTTGGTGGCTATTTCTGCCTACCGGTCTAATGCCCAACAGGCGGCTAATATTGATAGCCGAGTTAATAGTTATCTGGCTAGTGGTTACAGCTATGACGAGGCAGTGGCAGCTACAGCTGCCTATGTGGCCCCTGCTGGGTACTCAGAACACGCTACGGGTCTCGCCTTTGATCTTTTTGATCGCGCCTGGGTGGCCGCTGGCAATGATCTCTTGGTTTCATATGAGCAGGAACCCTCTGCCCAATGGCTGGCAGCTAATGCCCAGGATTATGGTTTTATCCTGCGTTTTTTACCTAACAAAGAGGGCCTGACCCATATTAATTATGAACCCTGGCATTTTCGCTATGTCGGTTTGGACCATGCCCAGTTTATGGCCCAACACGGGTTGACTTTAGAAGAATATCGATTACTTATTCAAGGTCGTGATGCCTTATAAAAAAAGACTTAGCTCAAGTAAGTATTTTATACCTACTAGGCTAAGTCTTTTTACTGTTTTATGAGAATTGATGGTTAATCCAAAAATCATTGTTCCTTGCTAATAGGTCATCAGCTGCTTGCGGGCCAAGACTACCAGCCTGATAGTTAGGGAAATCAGGTGCTGGTAATGTCTCCCAAGCTTCGGTGATGTGGTCTACAATCCGCCACTGGTCAAGTAATTCCTCAAAGGAGGTGAAGTTTGTCTGGTCGCCCTTGAGGACATCATGAATGAGTTTCTCATAGGCCGTTGCTAAATAACCGCTGACCGGTTTGGTCATTTGTAAGCAGGCTGGCTCAGTTAGCATTTGGTCACTATAAGTTTTTTGTTGGATTTGTAAACTGACGCCAAGTTCTGGACTAATGTAAAAGGTCAACCTATTAGGTTGGTCGCTCTGACTAGGATGGCTTTTGAAAATAATGTCAACAGTGGTATATTTTTGGGTCATGGCCTTACCAGTTCTAAAATAGAATGGCACATCCTGCCAACGTGGTAGGTCAGAGAGAAGTTGGCCAGCAATATAAGTTTCTGTCACAGAGTTAACCGCCACTTGATCCTCATCTAAGTAGTCAGGAATTCCTAAATCAGGATTTGCCCCATACTGGCCGCGTACAATCTGATCAGCAACCTGGTCTGGGGATAGGCTGGACAGCGATTTAAAGAAGGCCTGGCGATTAGTTAGAATCGACTGTGGCTTGAGCTCTTGAGGTAGGTCCATTCCTAAAAGAGCGATAATTTGTAAAATATGGTTTTGGAACATGTCGCGAATAGCCCCACTGTGGTCATAGTAACCGCCCCGGCTGCCCACAGGCATATCCTCGGATAGGGTAACTTGGATATTTTTAATATGGTCACGGTTCCAAATAGCTTCTAAAAATGGATTGTAGTAGCGGCTAGCCAGAATATTTAAAACCGTTTCCTTACCAAGATAATGATCAATGCGATAAATTTGGTCCTCACTAAAGGAGATGTTTAGGTCTTGGTTTAAGGCTAGGGCACTCGCTTGGTTGTGACCAAAGGGTTTTTCCAAAATTAAACGATGAATGCCCGGTTGATCGACAATACCACTTTTCTTCAAATTATTAGAAATATCAGCAAAGAGGCTTGGTGAGACAGATAAATAGTAAAAATGTCGGTCTCCGATTTGGTATGCTTGTTTAAGTTGGCCCATCAACTGGTTTAAAGCAGAGAAGTTTTCAATTTTGGTTGCATCATTGGCTAAATAATAGAAATGGCTAGCAAAATCTTTGATTGTCTCAGGGTCATCGCACTCGTTTTGGACGGATTCAAAGACAACTTCTCTTAATACCTCATTGTCCCATGGTCGGCGGGCTGTACCAATAATAGCGAAATGTTCTTTTAAGATACCGCGCAGGTAGAGTCTAAATAAGGCTGGGTAGAGCATCCGTTTGGCCAGGTCGCCTGTTGCACCGAATAAAATAAAGAGTGCATCAAGTTGGTTAGCTTGCTTCAATATTAACTTCTCCTTTCAATTATTGTTATATTATACCTATTTTATAAAATTCTGACAATAAGCTAGGCGATTGGATATATTGACCAGCAATAAAATGTTATAATGTCAAGTGATTATAACAAGGAGGCTGCTATGCAATTTACAGATTACCCTTTGGCAGACTATTTACAGACTGCCCTTAAAGATATGAATTTTTATCAAGCTACTGATATTCAAGCCCAAGTTATTCCAGAAATATTGTCTGGCCATTCCGTTGTTGCCCAAAGCCAGACTGGTTCAGGCAAAAGTTTAGCTTTTTTACTTCCCCTCTTAAGTCAGCTAACTAACCAAGCAGAGACGCAAGTTTTGATCACAGCGCCGAGTCGGGAGTTGGCTGATCAACTTTATCAAGTGACCAAATCGCTTTTAGCTTACGCGTCTGAGGATATTTTTGTAGAGCGTGCTTACGGCGGCACAGATGGCCAACGCCAGGCCCAGCGCTTAGAAGCATCTACGCCACAAATCGTCATTGGCACGCCTGGCCGCATTCTGGACTTAGTTAACCGGCAACTTATTTCCGTCCACCAGGTTAGCCATTTTGTCGTTGATGAGGCTGATATGACCCTAGATATGGGTTTTTTAACGACTGTTGACCAGATTGCTAGTCATATGCCGAATGACTTATCTATGTATGTTTTCTCAGCCACTATACCAGAAAAATTGAAACCATTCTTACGTAAGTATTTAGCTAACCCTAAATGGATCAGAGTGGCAAATGAACAGGTTATTTCACCAACCATTGAGAATATACTCTTAGCGGTTAGGGGTAGGGATAAAAAAGACTTGCTTTACCAAGTAACTCAGGTCGGTCAGCCCTATCTCATGCTGATTTTTGCCAATACAATTGAGACTGTTGACAGTCTCCACCAATATCTCTTGGGCCGAGGTTTAAAGATTGCTAAAATACACGGTGATTTAGATGCCCGTGAGCGTCGTCGGGTGATGAAGCAGGTACATAATTTGGACTTTCAATATGTCGTAGCGAGTGACTTAGCTGCTCGTGGCATAGATATTCCGGGGGTTTCCCATGTGGTTAATTATGAAATCCCTGGTGAATTGGAATTCTTTATCCATCGCGTGGGCCGGACTGGTCGCCAAGGACTTCCTGGCCAGGCCATTACCATGTATGAGCCTGATCATCAAAAGGATATTGCCTGGTTGGAAGGCAAGGGCATTCATTTTGAAGATTATGACATCAAGCAGGGCGAATGGCAACCAACGCGATCTAACCGTCAGCGCCAGGACCGACCAGCCAACCGGGATGAAATTGATCATACGGTTAAGGGTATGATTGATAAAAATAAGCGGAAAAAGGTTAAACCAGGTTACCGCAAGAAACTGAAAAAAGAAATCGGTCAGCATCAACGACGTAAGGCGCAAGAACAGCGCCGGCAAAAAATGCGGCAGCAACGTCGCGATAACAAGGCCCGTAATCAGGTTGACTATTAGGAAATAAGGGAGGTCACTATGTCATTGATATGGGAAAATGAAGCAGCTACCCAGGCTACGGCCCAAGAACTTGCCCAGTATTTAAAACCGGGGGATGTGATTTGTTTGGCCGGTGACTTGGGAGCAGGAAAAACCACCTTTACCCAGTACCTGGCCCAGGGCCTAGGTATCAAGAAGCATATCAAGAGCCCTACTTATACAATTATCCGGGAATACCAGGAGGGGCGGTTGCCACTATATCATATGGATGCTTACCGGCTAGCTGAAACTGGTAGTGAGGGTATTGGTCTGGAAGAATACTTAGACGGTGATGGCGTCTGCGTCATTGAATGGCCCCAATATATTGTAGAAGACTTAGACTTGAATTATCTGTGGGTAACGATCAAACAGTTAGACCAAGACCAACGTCAACTAGAACTAGAGGGCGTTGGCCCCCGGGGTCAGCAACTAGCAAGGATTTTTAAGAAGGCAGGAGAATAAGTGTGCGTAAAGAGCAAATCGAAATAACAATCGAAGATGGCCAAGCTAAGGATGCTAAAGATTTGTTAGCATTTTACCAGCATGTGGGCCAAGAGACAGATTATCTTAGCTTTGGTGAAGAGGGTCTCGGTCTTAATCAAGAGCAGGAGCAGCGCTATTTAAAGCAAGTTGCTGATAGTGATAATAACCGTGTCTTAATTGCCCGCCTAGGCGGTGATATTATCGGTGTAGCCAGTATAGGAGCTGAAGCCAAAGCTAAATTAGCGCATATTGGTGAGATTGGTATCTGCGTCAAGCAGGCCTATTGGGGCTTTGGCATTAGCCGTGTTCTTATCGGCGACTTGATAGACTGGGCTATTGAAAATCCAGTTTTGACCTATTTAAAATTAGAAGTCTTCCATGATAATAAACGGGCCATAGGGCTTTATGAAAAATTTGATTTTACCGAATTAGGCCGTACCCCCCAAGGGCTAGCAGTTAAGGGCCAGCCCGGAGAAACGATTATTATGGGCCGGTCAGTGACGGCAGAATAAGTTCTGCTAGTTTAGCTATATTATGTTATAATAGATAGGTATTTTAATGATAGAGGAGCGATCTGATGATTTCAGCAGTTGATTTACGATCTGGCAATACTTTTATCCAAGACGGTAAATTGATTAAAGTTTTGGAAGCCAGCCACCACAAACCAGGTAAAGGTAACACAGTTATGCGGATGAAACTCCGTGATGTACGCTCTGGTGCTACCTATGACACCACTTTCCGTCCAGATGAAAAATTTGAAAAGGCAATTATTGAAACCAAGCCTGTTCAATATTTATATAATGATGGTACTAATGAAATTTTCATGGATTTAGAAAGTTTCGAGCAATATGAAATTCCCCATGAACAAGTAGCTGATGAGATGAAATATATCTTGGAAAATATGGAACTAGCTATTGAATTTTATGGTTCTGAAGTGATTGGGGTAGATTTACCAACGACTGTTACTTTAGAAGTGACTGAAACTGAACCTTCAATTAAGGGTGCTACCGTAACTGGTTCAGGTAAGCCAGCTACCCTAGAAACAGGTTTAGTTGTTACTGTTCCTGACTTTATTACTACCGGCGAAAAAATTATTGTGACCACTCATGATGGTGAATATAAGAGTCGGGCAAAATAAAAAAATGATAACAAAAGGCTGTGACGTAATCACAGCCTTTTGTTATGGGCGTAAATTTTTTAACTGCCGAACTCTAAATAGGGTGACAGCGATTAAGATGGCATCTTGAAAGGGAAGCAAACCTAGAAATAAATTTATTAGGCTTAAAATGCACAGGGGTGTAGTCATTGCGAGTAGGGTCACTGACCAGGCCTTTTTTTGGTCTGCTAGTAAAATTTTTGCGATTAAACTAGTAAAAAAGCTAATTAAAGCGAAACGTAGGTAGGCAAAAATAAAAAGACTCAGAAAAACCAGCAAGTAGTTGCTAAGGCGGGCTTGAGTGGCTTCCCTAATCAAGCTAGCCAGGTGGTGGCTGTTAAATTCAAAAGGCAAGCTACCATAATCCTGGCCAGCGGTGATGCCCATGATATCAACTTGTATCTGCTTAGACTGTACTAGAATTTTAGCTTGGGGGACCCGATTACGACTAGGTACTTGGTCAATAGTTAGTTGGTCTGCTGGGTCATATGCTAGGACTAACAGGTCAGTTTTTTGAATATAGGGCTGTGCTTGGTCACTGGTTAACAGTTGACCTTGCTGGCTTGAAAATTCAGGGAGTTTTGCGGCAATTGCTTCCCCGTTTTGATCAAGAATTTGGTAGGTTTGATTGGCTATAAAAAATATGGGAGCGCTCCGATTAGGGCTAGGAGAGCCAGGTAGGCTAAGTTCTGACCTAACTTAAAAGGGGCCTGCTTACTAGCAGTGGTCAGGTTTGTTAAGGCAAGCTTAAAGTGGGTAAAAATATGCATAGAATCTCCTTCTTTATTTAATGTCAATTAATTATAACAGAATTCTGATGCATATAAAGATAGCTGGTCTGAAGCATAATTTTTGAAATCGGTCTCCTAAGTTGGTATGCTTAGATTACTAACAATAAGGAGGATGCTACTATGTCATTTACCCTACCAGATTTACCTTATGCATACGATGCTTTGGAACCTTATATCGATGAAGAAACAATGAAACTTCATCATGATAAGCATCATAATACTTACGTTACTAATGCTAATAAAGCAATTGAAGGTACAGATTTAGATAACAAATCGGCTGAAGAAATTCTGCGTAATTTTGACCAAGTACCAGCAGATATTCAAACTGCTGTCCGCAATAATGTAGGTGGTCATGCGAATCATGCCTTCTTCTGGGAACTATTAGCCCCAAATGCTGGTGGTCAACCTGAAGGCGAAATTAAAGCAGCCATCGAAGCAAAATTCGGTTCTTTTGCAGACTTCCAAGAAGCCTTCAATGGAGCAGCAACCGGTCGTTTCGGTTCAGGCTGGGCTTGGTTAGTAGTTAATGCTGAAGGTGAACTTGAAATTACCTCAACACCTAACCAAGATTCACCATATATGAATGACCAAACACCTATTATTGGTTTAGATGTTTGGGAGCATGCTTACTACTTGAAATATCAAAATGTACGTGCTGACTATGTTAAAGCTTTTTGGAATTTAGTTAACTGGGAACAAGTTAATAAAAATTATCAAGCAGCTAAATAATCAGCTATAAAAAAAGCGCCAATTTAGGCGCTTTTTTTTAGTTAATGATTGCTCCTTCTACTTAGGTAAAGCTGGCTAAGAAGTATTAATAGGGATAGGACAGAGATAGCTATGCCTAAATTTAAGCCAGGCGGCCAGTATGAAATCTCCAATTGGTGGTCACCAGCTTGGCTTAAGTCAAAACCAAGCCAGGCACCCTCGAAAATAGGAAAGCTGTCGACAATTTGACCATGGTCTTTGATAGTCCAGCCATCACTATAGGGGACGGTCATTAGACCAATGGGATGGTTAGCATCATTTTTAAGCTGACCACTAATTTGCTGGTTATTAAAGCGCCCAATTTGGATTGCCTGGCTAGAGAGTTTACTAGCCATCTCGTTCACTATGTCACCATCTAAACTATAAAGGTTGAGGTCTGAAAGTTGGATGGTATCCTTGAGCACTTCAATTGTAAAAGTAATTTGTTCCCCTTTTTGCCCGTTAGCAATATTAATAACTTGTGTGGTTTGGTAAGATTTTTCATAAGCCAATGGTTCACCATTCAGATAGTAGGCGACATCCTCCTCGTCCAAGTCACCAGGCAGGGTCAGGTAATAGGCCTGGTCACTGGCTGGGATAATATCCAAGTGGATTTTATAAGATAAATCTTCGCCTTGGCGCTGGGGATTTCTGCGATAGAAAGTATTTACTAATTGATCGTTATCGGACCGAATATTTTCCAAACGTAATCGGGAAAAATTAGCCACTTGAAAATTATTTAATTGGTAGACAGGTGTCTGGTTAACCGCACGTCCCATCATCAAATCTAAAATTTGGTCCTGGTTAATAATCGGCTGGTTAGTTAATTGAAAATCTTTAATACCGGCGGGTACCGCATATACTAGGCCTAGGGCATTTGGATTTTGTTGGATGGTAAAGTGATTATCCTTGGCTACTTGCGGATAGCTAGCTAGGTCAGCGCGTTGACTGTTTATTTGATTAATAATTTCTATATGGGCGTGGCTATTGGGTCTTGCCAGGTACTTCAGCCCAAAGAGGGCATCCATGATTAGACTACCGTTAGTATAGGCGTAGGCCCCTGAGGTTGTGGGCTGGCCAAGTTGGCCAAAGAAGTCTAAGCTAGCTTGCTCTAGCGTAGAGTTAAAGTGGCTAAGGCCAAAGTAGGCTAATTGCATGGGATCATTTTTGGTTCTTTCCATGCTAGTTTGCAAGCGATAGAAGGGTTGTGGATCCTGGGCTTGCACTTGGTCTATCAGGGGTTGAGTGGCTTGTATATAAGCAGAAACTTCACTGTGACTAAGATAAGAGATGCTGTCCATACTAGCCACTGTATTCGCAGCCATTTCACCGGTGGTGAGGGCTAGAAGGGCTAGGCTAGCTAATTGCATGTTGCGGTTAGCCAGGGCAAATATCGAGAGACAAGCGAGGTAGGCTAAGCACGTCAGGATTAAGGCCCAGGAATGTAGGTAGCTAAATTCCTGGATATTAAAGGCTAGGTAGGTCAAAGCTAGACCAAGCAAACTACCAATAATTAATAAAAATCTTGGTGTGATAGCGGGCTTTAAAAGTAAACTGCGAAAACCGAGTAGGGCTACCATAAAGACGAACACAAAAGAGAAGCGATAGGGGTACCAAATAGGATATTGAAAACCGTGCCAGACCATGTCGAGTGCCTTGAGATTCATTGAGAGTAGTAGAAAACTAACAATAATCAAAGCTGTTAGTCGTTCAATCCAAGCAATTTTACGATTGGTAAAGTAGGTGGCTAAGGCGATAATAGCAAGGGAGCCCATATAAATGTTAGGCAGCCCCTCCGGCATCTGATCAAAGTTAAAGGGACCGATAACCAATTTAGATAGGAGATGGGCTGGCGGATAAGCTAGCGAAAAATCCCAATCAATATGGGTGTTAGCTGTCTTACTAGCTGATAAGGCCTGCCAGGTAGGTAGCAGCAGCCAGGCCGTTAAGCCGGCGCTTATGAGGGAGTAGCCAGCAAAGCGACCAGCTTGTTGGCCCAAGTGTCGCCAGGAAAAATTAGTCTGGGACAGGTAGCGGCTGACATAATAAATGAAATATAGGATTAGAAAGAGGCAGACCATGTAGCCAATATAGTAATTGCTAATAATTAAGGCAGCCAGGCTAAGTACATAGGGCCAGGCCCGTCTGCCTGCCAGTAGCTCCTCTAGGTACATGACCACTAGGGGTAAAAATATTAGGCCATCCAGCCACATTAGATTAAAATGGTTGGCGGAAACAAAGCCACACAGACCATAGATTAGTGAAAAAGCTAAACTAGTTAGCTGGTAGGACTTGAAGAGTCGGCCCAGCATCAGTTGGAAAGTGAGGCTGATACTGGCAATTTTAAGGCTGATAATCAGGGTAACAGCGACTGTTAGCAAATTTTGGGGAAAGAAAAGGAGGAGAACCATAAATGGACTCATCAAGTAATAGGACCAGGTACCAACCATTTCTCCCCCATAACCTTTTTGAAAGCTATAGAATATTTGGTCCCAACTGCCGCGTAAGGTATTTTGATAGTAGCGAAAGAAGTCAATATATTGCTGACCTAAATCAACGGTATAGGGCGTTTGGTCACCAAAGGGGAAGACGCCACTAGTGATAAAATATAGTCCTACAATTAAAAAGGGGAGCAAAAATGACAAAAGTAATATGGTTTTAGGCTCACAAGTAAATTTGGACAGTGCTTTTTTTAAGGACATAAGCCAGCTCCTCATAAAGTTTTAAAGCTAGCATACCACAGTTAAAAGTGATAGCAGTTAAAAATAGCTAATATCTTAAGAAAAGCTTTGAAAGCTTTTTTTTATACAAAATTTTGATATAATGACTGTTACGAAAGTGGGTGAAAAATTGAATCAGCCAATACCACCAAAGCGTCGTTCAGCCCATTGGGAGCGGTATTTAGGACGCTTTAACCTTTTGCTGGCAATTATTGCTTGTTTGTTTATTATTCTTGTTTTACGCTTAGGCTACTTGCAAATTGTAGAAGGCCAAGCCTTTCAAGACTTGGTTCAATTAACTGAAAGAAATATTGCGAAAGAATCCGTGCCTCGGGGACGGATTTTAGACCGTAATGGTCAAGTTTTAGTTGACAACGAGGCGCTCCAGGCCATTTCTTATACGAGAGGCCCCAATGTCTCCGGTGAAGATATGGTAAAAACCGCTAACAAATTAGCGGAACTCATTAATATGAGCACCGATGACTTGGAAGACCGGGACTTAAAGGATTACTGGGCTGCTGCTAATATGGAGACCCTTAATGATCGTTTGGATGAGGATGAAAAACACTTGAATGGTGGCGAACTCTACCAGGCGCAGTTGGACCATATCAGTGACCAGGATTTACAATTTAGTGATAAAGAAAAGCAGGCCGCAGCCATTTACAAGCGGATGAATTCTGCTTATGCCTTGTCGACAACATTTATTAAAAATCGCGATGTTACTGATGAGGAGATTGCCCGTGTGGGAGAGTATGCCAGTATTTTACCAGGCGTTCATGCCTCGACTGATTGGCGGCGGTCTTATCCTAAGGGGTCACTGCTAAGATCAATCCTAGGATCCGTATCATCTAATCGAGAAGGCCTACCCAGCGAAACGGCGGATGCTTATCTGGCTCAAGGTTACGCTCGTAATGATCGTGTCGGTACTTCTTATTTGGAACAACAGTATGAGCCCTTGTTATCTGGCTCTAAGGCCATTCTTGAAACAGAAATTAATCCTAATGGCGAGGTTGTCGATACTAAGCAGCTTTATTCAGGTAAGATGGGGGATACCCTTGAGCTAACGATTGATACAGACCTGCAGGAGCGATTAGAGGCTATTGCTGAAGATTATCTGCGGACCCGCAGCTATGCTGGTAATAATGAGATCTATATGATCGCCACCAATCCCCAAAATGGTGACGTATTATCTATGGTCGGTAAGCATAGAACATCTAGTGGTGATATCCAGGACAATGCCCTAGGGACTATTAACTCATCATTTGCCATGGGGTCCTCAGTCAAAGGGGCGACTGTCGCTGCTGGCTACTATTATGATGTTATTTCAACAGAAGACAATGTCATTACTGACGAGCCACTCTATTTTGAAGGCACACCACTCAAGGCTTCCTGGTGGTATACCTACAATAATGATAGCCGACCACGTGATTTGAATGATATTAATGCGCTTGCTGAATCATCTAATATTTATATGATTAAGTTGGCCATGGAGATTGGTGGCTTGAACTACTATGAGCCTGGCATGGACTTAGGCGGCCTGTATCAAAACCTCTACAATAAGTTACGCTATGTTTATGCCCAATTTGGCTTAGGTGTTGAAACAGGTATTGATTTGCCCCAAGAAGGAACTGGTTTTAATGGCGGTATCGGTGATAATCCAGGTAATGCCTTGGACTTGTCTTTTGGCCAGTTTGATACCTATACCCCAATGCAGCTAGCCCAGTATGTGGCGACAATTGCTAATAATGGGGTGAGAATTGCCCCTCATCTCCTGAAAGAAGTTAGAGAGGAAAATCATGATGAGACGCCAGGCCAAGTGCTTTATTTAGCTCAGCCCCAAGTGCTTAACCGGGTGACTATCAGCCAAGAGGAACTGGCCCGGATTCAGGCTGGTTTCCATGCTAATGTGAATCGGAGTAACGGTTTGGCCTATAGCCAGTACCAGGGTTTTAATGTCGAGGTAGCTGGTAAATCAGGAACGGCCGAGCTAGGCGAGGTGGGTCTGGAAAATTCTACCTTTGTCGGTTATGCGCCTTATAACAATCCTGAGATTGCGATTGCCATCGTGATTCCTAACATTAATACTAAGGTGCAGGAATCTTCGGCCCAAGTGTTGAGTCGTAGCGTCTTTGATGCTTATTTTAACCGGGGGCCAGTTCAAGTGGCTAGTGGTGAGACAGAGGCTAACGCTAACCAGTCTGCTGATGAAACAGAAGAGGTTGCCGGTACTGAGGTTAGCGATTAGTTAACCAAGTTCATTTTGCATCTGCTTATCAAATGTGATATACTATTCTAGTATAATTTTTAAAAGTATGGAGGAGAACGAATGCGCGTTAATATTTTAATGGAAAACACTGAGTTAAAAGGCGAACGTATCTACTTAACTGAAAAGAATCGTCGTAATAACCCAGACCGTTTAGAATTAAAAAAATATAGCCCTAAATTACGTAAGGTTTGCTTATTCCGCGAAGTACGTAAATAGAGATTGAGCCTAAGCGACTTGGTTGCTTGGGCTTTTATTATAAGCTCGGAAAGGAAAATCAATGAGGGAAAAAAACTATGTCACTTGGGCCTTCCTAGCAATTCAGCTACTGGTATTTTTATTAATGGAGATCCAGGGGGGATCAACATCTAGTCTAGTCCTGCTACAGTTTGGGGCCCGGTCCAATTTGTTAATTGATATGGGCCAATACTGGCGTTTAATTACACCAATCTTTATCCATATTGGTTTTAGCCATCTTTTAGTCAACTCGCTGACCCTTTATTATCTAGGCAGTTTAGCAGAGGGAGTTCTCGGTCACTGGCGGTTTGCTCTCTTTTATCTCTTGGCAGGCCTAATGGGTAATGCACTTTCCTACCAGTTTAATCCTGGGGCAATCTCAGCAGGTGCTTCGACTTCATTATTTGGCTTATTTGCTTTATTTATTGCCTTGAAGCGGATTTTTCCTAACCATTCGGGTTTTCAATACCTAGGCAGCCAGTATCAGGCCCTCTTATTGGTTAACTTGCTAATGAATATTTTTATGGGCGGTGTAGATATTTGGGGCCATCTTGGTGGTGCCTTGGGAGGTTTTTTGGCTAGCTATTATATGCTAGGGCGAACTGATGCTTTAAGTAAATGGCAGCGCTTAATTAGTTTCGTGCTATATTGGGCAATCCTTGTTATAATATTAGTAATTAACTAGGAGGTTAGATTATGGCAGATAAAGTTATTGGCATTGACCTAGGCGGCACTAGCGTCAAATTAGCTGTAGTTGATAGTCAGCGACAAGTACTTGACCAATGGTCGATTCCTACTGATGTTTCCGACCAAGGTCAGCATATTGTCAATGACATTGTAGCTACTATTATAGATAGACTAGGTCAACTTAATTTAAGTTTGGATGAGATTAAAGCAATTGGTATGGGGTCGCCTGGTACCATTGACCACGATCTAGGCCAGGTAAAGGGGGCCTACAACTTAAATTGGCAGGACAGCCAACCTGTTAGGCAGGCCATTCAGGAGGGCCTGGGCCGTCAACTGCCGGTCGCCATTGAAAACGATGCTAATGTCGCAGCTATGGGCGAGCAATTCCTGGGCGCCGCTAAGGATTGTCCCGATATAATCATGGTCACCCTGGGAACAGGTGTTGGTGGCGGTGTTATTGTAGATGGCCATCTAGTTGTTGGTATGGGCGCAGCTGGAGAGGTCGGCCACATGTTTGCGCAAGCAGATGGTTACCAATGTACCTGTGGCCAAACAGGTTGTTTGGAAACGGTGGCTTCGGCTAATGGGATAGCGCGTTTAGCCGCAGATTTACATAAGGATTGGCAAGGTGCACCATCATCTCTAGCAGCTGCTTATCAAGCTGGTCAAAAAGTGACTAGTTACGATTTAGTCCTAGCTGCTCAGGCTGGGGATGATTTTGCTGACTATGCTTTGGAAACTAGCTTAACTTATCTAGCACACTCACTAGGACAAATGGCTAGTGTCACCCATCCTCAAGTCATATTAATTGGAGGCGGCGTAGCTAATGCTGGCCAGTATCTATTGGATAAGTTAGTGCCCCTCTTTAAACAAGCAGCCTATCCGGCAATAGCTGAATCAACTCAGATAGCTATTGCGCAACTGGGCTCTGAGGCCGGGGTTATTGGGGCAGCCTCCTTAGCGTTTACTCTACTTTAGAAGGGAAAGAATGAATGTCTGTTTTTTCATGGATTACTTTAATTTTATGGATTTTTATTATTGCTTACGGTATTTACTGGTTAGTATCTTATTTTTTACGTCGCAATGCTGCTAATGAAATTAGCCAAGAGGATTTTGCCGCTAGTATGCGCCAGGCCCAGGTTGTTGATGTTAGGGAGCCGCAAGAGTTCCGGTCAGCTCATATTTTAGGCGCTCGGAATGTACCTTATAGTCAAATCCACCAAGCTGGCGCACCTGGCTTTAATAAGCGCCAGCCGATTTACTTGTACGATGATGGGGCCCTTTTAGCTAGTCGAGCCGCCCGTCTACTGAGAAAAGCTGGCTATGATAAGTCTCAGCTCTACATTCTTAAAGGTGGTATGGCTAATTGGCAGGGTAAGGTTAAACGCCGTTAGACTTAGTTTGAATAATTAATAAGGTCATGATAAAATGAGTTGAAAAGATTGCGTTAGAGGTTAGGCAGGATGCTGGTTTAGCGAGTGGGAGTTGGTGCAAGCCCACCCAGATACTGTTTATAGTTGCTAGCGAACTGACCAAGTGTCCGGTGCATACCGTTATCAATTGAGTGAATAATAGGTGGTACCGTGCACTGCACCCTATTCTGCAAGGCAGAATAGGGTCTTTTTTATTGAAGAGATAAGGAGAGATAAGATGCAAGAAATTAATATGTCAACGAAATACCAGCCCAATGAAGTTGAGGCTGGCCGTTACCAAGATTGGCTAGCTAAGGATGTCTTCAAGCCTAGCGAGGATCCAGAGGCCGAGCCCTATTCTATTGTTATTCCGCCTCCCAATGTTACTGGACGCCTGCATCTTGGCCATGCCTGGGATGTAACCTTGCAAGATATGATTATCCGTCAAAAGCGGATGCAGGGTTATGATACGCTGTGGTTACCGGGCATGGATCATGCGGGTATTGCCACCCAGGCCAAGGTTGAGGAAAAATTAAGAGCTGAAGAGGGCTTGTCACGTTATGACTTAGGCCGGGAGAAATTTATTGAAAAAACCTGGGAATGGAAAGAAGAATATGCACAAACTATCCGTGACCAATGGGCTAAAATGGGGATTTCAGTTGACTATGACCGGGAGCGCTTTACCTTAGATGAAGGTCTGAATGAGGCTGTGCGGCGCGTTTTTGTTGACCTTTATAACAAGGGCTATATTTACCGTGGTGAGTATATTATCAACTGGGACCCGGTTTTCCAAACTGCCTTATCAGATATTGAAGTTGTCTATAAAGAAGACCAAGGGCATTTTTGGCACCTACGTTATCCTTTAGCAGATGGGTCTGGCTATTTAGAATTGGCGACCACTCGACCTGAAACGATGCTAGGAGATACAGCTGTAGCAGTTAATCCTAAGGACGACCGCTACCAAGACCTCGTGGGTAAGACAGTTATTTTACCTCTAGTTGGTCGGGAAATCCCAATTGTAGCTGATGATTATGTTGATATGGACTTTGGGACTGGTGTGGTTAAGATTACACCCGCCCATGATCCTAATGACTTTGCGGTTGGTAACCGCCATGACTTAGAGCGTATTAATGTGATGAACCCTGATGCTACCATGAATAGCCAAGCTGGCAAGTATGAAGGCATGACGCGAGAAGATTGCCGTAAAGCTATTGTTGCAGATTTAGAGGCTGAAGGTTTCTTGATTAAAACGGAAGATATCACCCACTCAGTCGGTCACTCTGAACGTTCTGACGCCGTTGTTGAGCCACGCTTATCAACCCAGTGGTTTGTAAAGATGGACCAATTGGCTAAAGCCGCGATTGCTAACCAGGATACCGACCAAAGAGTAGATTTTTATCCTGAACGTTTTGAACAAACTTTCCTATCTTGGATGGAAAATGTCCATGATTGGGTAATTTCACGTCAACTATGGTGGGGTCACCAGATTCCAGCTTGGTATCATAAGGAAACCGGCCAAGTATATGTTGGTATGGAAGAACCAGCTGATGCTGAAAACTGGGACCAAGAGCAAGATGTGTTAGATACCTGGTTTTCTAGTGCTTTATGGCCGTTCTCAACTATGGGTTGGCCAGATACCGATTCGGCTGATTTTAAACGCTATTTCCCAACCAATACCCTAGTAACAGGCTATGATATTATCTTCTTCTGGGTCTCACGGATGATTTTCCAATCCTTGGAATTTACTGAACAAGCACCTTTTGAAAATGTGCTAATCCACGGTCTAATTCGGGATAGTCAGGGGCGTAAGATGTCTAAGTCATTAGGTAACGGTGTTGATCCTATGGATGTGGTTAATGAGTATGGAGCCGATTCGCTACGCTGGTTCCTAGCGACTGGTTCAACCCCAGGTCAAGATATTCGTTATAATACAGACCGTTTAGAGGCGGCCTGGAACTTTATCAATAAGATTTGGAATGCTTCCCGCTATGCCTTAATGAACTTAGATGGCTTGACCTATGAAGAAATTGACCTATCAGGAGTCGATTCAATTGCTGATAAGTGGATTTTGACCCATCTCAACCACACCATCCAAAAAGTTACTGATAACTTCGATAAGTTTGAATTTGGTATTGCCGGCGATATTCTCTACCACTTTATTTGGGATGATTTCTGTGACTGGTATATTGAAATGTCTAAAGAGGTGCTTAATGGTGATGATGAGGCAGCCAAGTTAACGACACGCAGTGTGTTGGCTTATACTCTTGACAATATCCTGCGTTTATTACATCCAATTATGCCTTTTGTGACCGAAGAAATTTGGCAACATGTCCCTCATCAAGGGGAGTCGATTGTGACAGCAGCTTATCCTAGCTATCAGGCTGACCAGGTGGATGAGGCAGCAGCCAAGAGCATGGACCAGTTAATTTCTCTGATTCGTGCTGTGCGTCAAGCCCGCAATGAACAAAATGTAGCTTTATCCAAAGCCATCGATATGCTAGTGGAGGCAGATGATCAAGCGACGCTAACCATGTTGGTAGACAACCAGGCTTATATTGAACGCTTCTGTAATCCAGATCAGTTAGAAATGGCAACTGATATCCAAGTGCCTGACCAGGCTGTAACTCTCTTCTTTACAGGAGGTAAGATTTATCTACCCTTGGCTGGCTTTATTGATATCGCAGCCGAGATTGCCCGTCTCGAAAGTGAATTAGATAAATGGCAAAAAGAAGTTGACCGAGTTGAGAAAAAATTAGCCAATGAGAAATTTGTCAACAATGCCCCTGAAGCCGTGGTCAATGGTGAACGCGAAAAGGGACGCGACTATCAAGCTAAGCTAGTTGCTACCCAGGAGCGAATTGCTGAGTTAAAGAAATAAGAGGATTAAGCCATGAAAAAACTCGTGATTTTCGACATGGATGGGACCATGTTTGATACGGAACGTAGCTATTTCCAGGCCAACCAGGCCGCATTTGCTGAACATGGGATTGACTTTAACCAGGAGGATTACCTAGATTTTGTAGGGAAAAGTGATGAAGAAACCCAGCTGGGCTTTGCAAAAATTGCAGGCAGTCCTGAATTGGGAGACCAGATTTTTAATCAGGCCTATAGTCACTATGAACGTTTAATTGCTAATTCAAAAACTCAGGTTAAATCAGGTCTGATGGAGGTACTCCATACCTTAGAGGGACAGGAAATTCTGTGTTATGTTGCCACTAGCTCTAGGCGGCATATTGCGGAACAATTATTGAAAACGGCTGGTATTGACTATTATATTGACGGTTTGATTACAGCGAGTGATGTAGCGGAGCCTAAGCCCGCACCAGATATCTATCTGGCCTGCTTAGAACAAACTGGACTAACAGGTGACCAGGCCATTGTCTTTGAAGATTCATCAATAGGTGTTGAGGCAGCTTGGCGAGCCGGTATTGAGGTAATCATGGTGCCTGATTTGCAAGCGCCTAATGACGATGATCTCCACCGCACCAAGGCCATTGTCGTAGACCTTGATGATGGCCTACCATTTATTAATTAGTTTTAGTACATAGCATTTAGGCTTTAAACCGGAAAAAGAAAAATCCCTCCTCTTTCTCGTATTTATAGATGAGGAGGGAAGCCATGTTACCTAAAATTCATGAACTACCTAATGAAATGAAACCGCGAGAAAGATTAGTGATTAATGGGGAGAGGTCCCTAGCAACTTATGAACTCTTAGCCATCCTATTAGGGTCAGGTAGCAAAAACCGATCTGTTTTGCATTTGGCCATGGATATTTTAAAATCTTTTAATAGCCTCTATGCTCTTAAACAGGCGACTTACCAGGATCTCTTAATGATTAAAGGGATAGGTCCGGCTAAGGCAGTCGAGTTACGGGCGGCTATCGAATTAGGCCGGCGCATTTATGGTGCTAGCCAGGAAAAGATGGGACAAATAACATCAACTGATCAAGCTGGCCAATTTTTTGTATCTGAATTACATGAATTTCAGCAAGAACAGGTTCATGTGATGTACCTTAATACCAAAAATCAAATTATTCGCTACCAGACTCTATTTATTGGCTCACTTAATATGAGTGTCGCTCATCCGAGAGAGATTTTTAGGGAGGGAGTTAGGTTAGCGGCCGCTCGCTTGATTGTGGGTCATAATCATCCATCTGGGGATCCTAGTCCTTCTCAAGCAGATATTAACTTTACCCAAAGGCTAATTGCTAATGGAGAATTAATTGGCATTGAAGTTTTAGACCACATTATTGTGGGGGGCCTAGACTTTATTTCATTAAAAGAAATGGGGCATATGTAGGCTCTGAGCCATATTGCTTGCAGGTAAAAATATTAAGTGTTATGATTATTCATGGTTATTTTGATAGAAAAAACGTTTAATGATTTTATGAAGATGAGAGTTAAAACTAAGCATCAGCGATATTTCAACTGTTTTTACACTAGCAAAATCTCCAATCAATACGTGCAAGTGCACAAGGAGGATATTTATAATGGAACAAGGAACAGTTAAATGGTTTAACGCTGAAAAAGGTTTTGGCTTTATCGAGCGTGAAGGTCAAGAAGATGTATTTGTACACTTTACCGCTATCCAAGGAGAAGGTTTCAAAACTCTTGAAGAAGGACAACAAGTTAGCTTTGAAATTGAAGCTGGCCAACGTGGTCCACAAGCAGTTAACGTAACTAAAGACTAAATAAAAAAGGCCCCGTTGCGGGCCTTTTTTTATTTAGATAATATTTTCTTATTAGCAACTGCCAGGATAAAAGTGACAATGTAAGCTGCTAGCAAACTGATTTGTTGTAACCAGGAAAGGCTGGTTTGCATATTTAGGAGCACTAGTCCTAAGATGAAGCTCAAACAGGCAATAAGTATATATTGTCCCTTGCTAAAAGTAGGGGAAATTTTAACCTTGCCCACTAAGCTGAGAATAAGCAAAAAGGCAAAGTTTAGTAGGAGTAAAGCAAAATTTAGACCGATCAAGCTTAAATCAAGATGGGCAATTTCGTAAAGGTTGATTAGGCCTAGAATCACTGCGGAAAAAACAAACTGACTTAGACAGGGGGCCATAGTATCGCTAAGAATAACTGTGTGGATAATTAATAGGGCAATTAGCAGAGAAAAAGCGACGCCTAGAGAAGCTAATTTAGCAAAGATCAATATTAAGCCAAGACATACAACATCTAGAAGCAGGAAGTGTTTAAATTCATGCAAGCAATGCAGGTAATATTGTTGGCTACAGAGGTTAAAAATTAAATAGTAGCTGGCGGTTAAAATGAGGGCTAGCAGATAAATTGGCCAGGACATCATATCAATACGGCAGAAGTCAAATAGAACCGGTAAGCAGACCGTAAAGGAGAAGCACAAGTAGAGGGCAATTTGGCTGAAGCTTTTTAGAGGCATTACTTTTTCCTTTCAATAATAAATAATTTGGGTGGCTGGTTGGCCTGGTTTAAAAAATTAAATTCGCCAACATTAAAATGTGCTTGGTCAATATTGGCTAAAAGTTGCTTAATGGCACCATGTTCAGCCTGGCCACCTGGATGGCCAAGATAACTGGCAATTAAAATAAGGCCTTTGTTGGCAAGTAAATCGAGGCACTGGCTTATGGCCTGACAAGTAGAATCGGCTTGGGTAATAATCGTTTTATCAGCCTTGGGAAGATAGCCTAAATTAAATATAACTAGTTTTAATTGGCATTGGTCAGGTAAATAGTCCTTGATTTGGCTATGTGAAGCAAGGAAGAACTGGTGAGGTACATTTCCTAATTTATTGTCGGTTAGGCGTTGCTCAGTATTAGCTAAGGCTTGGGATTGGATATCAAAACCGTAAAGCTTTCCCTCTCTACCTATTTGCCTGGCTAAGGCTAGACTATCATGACCATTTCCCAGGGTAGCATCTAATACCTGGTCGCCTGGATTAACCTGACTTTTTATAATCGCTTGGGTGATTTGGGTAATATTGGCGATCATGAGCATCCTCCTAGTAATTTTGCCTAGCATTCGGCCATATATAAAATATATTATAGCAAGCTTTCATTACAGATTCATTACGAATATTAAAATATTACTAAATAGGGAAAAGTTTATCTTTTTGTGAGTTCCAAGTCTTATTGGATATGGTAAGATTGACCCATGAATCACAAATTAGGAGGATATTCAGTCCAAAATGACATCCAAGCAAAAAAATTATCAAAAGGCGCTCACAACGAGTGCTATCCTTTTAGGATCAGCCCTAGCAGTCCACACTGCTAGCCAAGAAATGAACCAAGTACAAGCCAAAGATTACCAATATACCAATCTAGCTAGCCACCAGGTTAACTTCTTAAACAAAATTACCGGTCACGCCCAAGAATTGGCTAGTCAAAATGACCTCTATGCTTCAGTCATGATTGCCCAAGCTGTATTAGAATCAGGTTGGGGATCGAGTCAGCTGTCGCAAGCACCTTATAATAACCTATTTGGTATCAAGGGTGCTTATAAGGGTCAAACTGCTAATTTTAAAACCTTAGAAGATGATGGGTCAGGAAACTATTATGCCATTGTTGACGGTTTCCGCCAATATCCATCATACCGGGAGTCATTGATTGACTATGTAGGTGTTTTGAAAAATGGTCCCAGCTTTAATGCCAACTACTATGCAGGCGCTTGGAAAAGCAATACTAAATCATACCAGGATGCGACTGCTTGGTTAACCGGCCGTTATGCAACTGATACATCATATGGTCGTAAATTGAATAGTATTATTCAAGCGAATCAGCTTACCCGATTTGATGTGCCAGGTGTTGCCTTGACTTCAAATAGTAAACCGGCGTCAGCAGGACAAAAGTCACATGGGGAAAAAAACTATACCGTCCAAGCCGGTGACGGCCTGTATACGGTTGCCCAAGAGCTAGGCACCAGCGTTAGTGAATTAAAAGCCCGTTATGGCTTAACATCTGACTTAATCCATCCTGGCCAGGTCTTTTCAGCAGCTGCTAGCCAAGCTGGTCAAGTGACGCAACCAAGCCAGGCTAAATCTAGCAAGTCCTATACAGTTCAAGCCGGTGACGGCCTGTATACGGTTGCCCAAGAGTTAGGCACCAGCGTTAGTGAATTAAAGGCCCGTTATGGTCTAACATCTAATTTAATTCATCCCGGTCAGGTTTTCTCAACTTCTGGTAGTCAAATTGGACAGACTAGCCAAGCTAACCAAGCTGGTCAAAGTGAGTCTACTAAGACCTATACCGTCCAAGCCGGTGATGGTTTGTATACGGTTGCCCAAGAGTTGGGCACCAGTGTGAGCGAATTAAAAGCCCGCTATGGTTTAACATCTGACTTAATTCATCCTGGTCAGGTCTTTTCAGCAGCTGCTAGTCAAACAAGCCAGCCAAATCAACTTAGTCAAGCTAATAGCTCTAAGACTTATACCGTCCAAGCAGGCGACGGCCTCTATACGGTTGCCCAAGAATTGGGAACCAGCGTGAGCGAACTGAAAGCCCGCTATGGTCTAACCTCTAACCTGATTCACCCTGGCCAAGTTTTTACTAGTGGCAGTCAGGTAACTAGCCAGCCTAGTCAAGCGACTGGCTCAGCTTATACAGTTCAACCAGGGGACACCTTGTGGAAAATTGCCCGGCAAAATGGTTTGACTGTGGACCAACTAAAGGCCATGAATGGTTTAGAATCTGACCAGATTTACTTGGGTCAAGCCCTAAACTTTACTGGACAGCCGGTTGCTAGCCAGCCTAGTCAAGCAATTAATGCGCATGTAGATCAACCAGAGGTAACCAATCCGGTTCAAGAGCAGCCAGCTAGCCATACGATTTCTCAACCAACTAGCAACCAAGTACAACAAACTTATACTATTCAAGCAGGCGATAATCTTTATCGGATTGCCCAAAACAATGGCGTTAGCTTAGATGATTTGGTAGCTGCTAATGGTTTTGAAAACGAACAGGCACTAATCTTGCCAGGTCAAGCAATTACTATTCCGCAATAAAATTTGAGATTTTAAGTGATTCGTGGTAGGATTAGTCTAATATTAGATAAAAAAGTTTGCCTAGTAGGCAGGTTTCTGGTCATTAGCGACTATGCGGGTGGTGCAAGCATAGCAAGGAAACCGCTGAACTCAGCAAAGGATAACATGTGAAAGCCCTGGGTATAAGCATGTCGTTACGCCAACGTTATCGGTAAGATAAGTATAATGATAGGTGGTACCACGCTGAGTCGTCCTATACATCTTTTTTGAGATGTATAGGACTTTTTTTGTTTAATATAAATATAAAAAAGGAGAAAAAAATGGTTTATAATCACAAAACAATTGAACCCAAATGGCAAGCCTTTTGGGCAGATAATAAAACTTTTAAAACTTCTGAAGATCATAGTTTACCCAAATACTATGCTTTAGACATGTTCCCATATCCATCAGGACAGGGCCTGCATGTCGGCCACCCCGAAGGTTATACGGCGACAGATATTGTCAGCCGGATGAAGCGCGCCCAAGGCTATAATGTACTCCATCCTATGGGTTGGGATGCTTTTGGCTTACCAGCTGAGCAATATGCCTTGGATACTGGTAATGACCCGGCAGAATTTACAGAAAAAAATATCGATAATTTTACCAGACAAATTAAATCACTTGGTTTTTCATATGACTGGGACCGGGAAATCAATACGACAGATCCTGAATACTATAAGTGGACGCAGTGGATCTTTACAAAATTATTTGAAAAAGGTCTAGCCTATGAAGACGAAATTATGGTGAACTGGTGTGAGGCGCTTGGAACAGTACTAGCTAACGAGGAAGTTATTGACGGCCTGTCAGAACGTGGCAATCATCCCGTTGTGCGCCGACCAATGAAACAGTGGGTTCTAAAAATCACTGCTTATGCTGACCGTTTACTGGATGATTTAGACGATTTAGATTGGCCTGAATCAGTTAAGGAAATGCAGCGTAACTGGATTGGTCGCTCACAAGGGGCCAAGGTTAAATTTGCGGTTAAAGATTTTGACCAAATCATTGAAGCCTTTACAACACGCCCAGATACCTTATTTGGTTCTACTTTTATTGTCCTAGCACCTGAACACGAGCTGGTTAGTCAAATTACTAGTTCTGATAACCAAGCTGCGGTAGCTGCCTACGTTGATCAAGCCGCTAAGAAATCTGACTTGATGCGGACGGAACTGGACAAGGAAAAAACTGGTGTATTCACTGGTGCCTATGCCATTAATCCATTTTCAGGTAAGGAAATGCCTATCTATATTGCGGACTATGTCCTAGCTAGCTATGGTACTGGGGCTGTTATGGGTACACCAGCCCATGATGATCGGGACTATGCCTTCGCTAGAAAATTTGATATTGAAATTATCCCTGTTGTTAAGGGCGGCGATATTACTAAGGAAGCTTATACTGGCGATGGCCCGCATATTAATTCGGGAGACTTAGACGGCCTTTATGAGGCGGATGCCATTGCCAAGGCAATCGACATGCTAGAGGCGCAAGGGGCTGGACAAAAAGAAGTGACCTACCGCTTGCGTGACTGGATTTTCTCTCGCCAACGTTACTGGGGTGAACCTATTCCAATTATTCACTGGGAAGATGGATCAACTACTGCTGTTCCTGAGGAAGACTTGCCGGTGACCCTACCCAAGGCCGAAAATATTCAGCCGTCGGGCACTGGTGAATCGCCATTAGCTAATATGACAGATTGGTTGGAAGTCATTGATCCGGAAACTGGTATGAAGGGCCGTCGTGAAACAAATACCATGCCACAATGGGCAGGTTCTTCCTGGTATTTCTTACGCTACTGTGATCCTCACAATCAGGAGGCCTTAATCTCAGAAGAAGCAGCTAACTACTGGATGAATGTGGACCTCTATATTGGTGGTGCCGAGCATGCGGTCTTACATTTACTGTATGCCCGTTTCTGGCATAAATTCCTTTATGATTTAGGTATTGTAAAAGAGAAGGAGCCTTTCCAAAAACTCTATAACCAGGGTATGATTCTAGGTGAAGGTAATGAAAAAATGTCTAAATCTAAAGGAAATGTTGTCAATCCTGATGATGTGGTCAACCAATATGGGGCTGATACCCTACGCCTGTATGAAATGTTTATGGGACCTTTGGACGCTTCAATTGCCTGGTCAGAGTCTGGCCTTGAAGGGGCTCGTAAATTCCTAGACCGCGTCTGGCGGCTACTAATTGATGAAGAAGGTAGACTGCGTGACCGGATTACCACAATTAATACTGGCGACCTGGATAAGGTCTACAATGAGACGGTTAAGAAGGTCACCCAGGATTATGAAAATCTTCACTTCAATACAGCAATTTCGCAAATGATGGTATTTGTTAATGAAGCTAACAAGGCAGAATCTATTCCATATGACTATGCCAAGGGCTTTGTCCAATTATTAGCGCCAATCGCACCTCACTTGGGGGAAGAATTGTGGGAACGCTTAGGCAATGAAGGCGGCATTTCTTATGTAGCTTGGCCTGAATATGATGAGGCTAAGATGCAGGACGATAGCGTGGAGATTGTCGTCCAAATTAACGGTAAAATTAAGGCTAGAATGACCGTTGATGCCGGATTGGCTAAGGAAGATCTTGAGGCGGTTGCCCTAGCAGATAGTAGTATCAAAGCTGAATTAGCCGATTTAACGATTCGCAAAGTTATTGCGGTTCCGGATAAGCTAGTTAATATTGTTGCTAACTAATTTTTACATTATAAATAATAAGACTTGAGCCCGGGGTCTATGCCCCGGGCTCTTACTACTATATGACTATTAACAAAGGGTTACTCTTTACAGTTAAGTATATGCACTTGTCTATTAAATCTGGTACCTAGTTTTTTAGTGTTTTTGGTGCTATTAACCATACCAGTTTTGTGCTAAGATGCTTTTAACTTATGAATGAGGTGACTTTAATGAAAAATGTATTAATTATTCATGATATTTCTTGCTATGGTAAATGTTCAACAACGGTGGCCTTGCCAATCATTTCTAGCATGGAGCTAGCAGGGACCATCCTGCCTACTTCTTTACTATCTACCCATACAGGCCCCGAATTTGAAAACTTTACCTTCCTTGATTTAACTGATGAAATGCCTAAAATCGTTGACCACTGGAAGGCTTACGATTTACGTTTTGAAGCGATTTATATCGGTTATCTGGGCTCAATCAAACAAATTAAATTCTTAGAAAAAGAGATTCCTAACTTGCTTAAGGAAGGGGGCCAAGTAATTCTTGACCCGGTTATGGCTGATGGTGGCAACTTCTATTATGGCTTTGACCAAGCTTATGCTGATGAAATGCGGCAATTGGCCAAATTAGCTGATGTGTTACTACCTAACTATACTGAAGCAGCCAAGATGTACCAACTTGACTATAAGGATGGTAAGTGGAATCAAGCAGATATTGACCAAGTCCGTGACCTAGTGGCTGAGGAGACGCCGGCTTCACTAGTCTTAACTGGTGCGGGCTTTGATGGAGAAAAAACAGGTGCTTTTTATTACGATGTGAAAGATCAAAGCCAGGGTCTAATTCAAGCTGACTATATTGGTGGTGCCTACCATGGTACCGGCGACATTTTTGGATCGATTCTAACTGGCGCTCTAGTCAATGGTAGTAGCTTGGTTGAGGCGGTACAATTAGCAGTCGAGAGTGTACCTAAGGTCATTGAGCGCAGTATCGCTTTGGAGAATACAATGCAAGAAGGTTTAGCTTTTGAGGAAATTCTAGGTGATTTAAGCCAGTATGTACGGGATTTAAAAAATTAAATATTTAAATAAGCCAACCGAGCCAGGGATACTATTGAGCTATCCCTGGCTCGGTTTTAATTTTGACTGATATAATTTTTATAAAACTTAGAGCAAAAGTTGTGAAGTGAGGTGGATTTGTCTACAATAATAACAAGATAGAATTGGAGGAAAACTTGTGAAATCAAATAAACCAGCAACTAGTGCCCAGGATCGCATGACCCAGGGGTCGGCCTGGATGTCTATAGCTAGTTTGCTATCACGCATACTTGGCCTACTGTATATTATTCCCTGGATGTCCTGGATGGGCACACCAGCCGAAGCTAATGAAGCGCATGCCTTATATAATATTGGCTATAATTATTACTCCTTGTTTTTAGCGGTTGCTGTGGCTGGCGTTCCGTCAGCTATTGCTAAGCAAATGGCCTATTATAATGGCCGCAATGACTATAAAACTTCTTACCGTCTCTTTAAAACAGCCATTGTTGTTATGTTAATAACGGGAATTATAGCGGCGCTTCTACTGTGGTTTTTAGCCCCTGTTTTTGCTAGTGGTACGCCAGCTCGTAATTTAGCGGATGCAGTCGCTGTTATTCGGTCGCTAGTGCCCGCTTTAGCGATTATTCCCTTACTGTCAATTTCAAGAGGATTTTTCCAGGGTTTTCAAGACATGAAACCCTCTGCTATTTCACAAATTACTGAACAAATTGCCCGAGTTATTTATATGCTTGCGGCTGTTTATATGATTAGGGTAATGAGCGGTGGGGCTATGGTATCGGCAGTGACTCAGTCCACCTTTGCAGCCTTTATCGGTGCAGTAGTGGCTTTAATCACTCTGGCTTTTTACGCTTGGCGCAACCGGTCTGACTATTACCATCCTAATCAAGCTAGTCTAACGTCCACAGACCAGGTATCGAGTCTACATTTAATTAAAGAAATAGTTATTGTTTCAATACCTTTTATTATTACTAATTCAGCTATTGAATTTTCAAAAATAATTGATACTAACACTTTTATGCCAATTATGACTCGGGTTAGTAATTTATCACCAGCCACTTTAATTGACCAGTATTCAGCCTACTCAGCTAATGCTAATAAGTTGATCCAGGTTATTATCTCTTTAGCTGTAGCAATTTCTGTGACGTCTATACCAGTCATCTCCAACAGTTATGCAAAAGAAAAATTAGCTCCAAGTAAAGGGTCAGATGAGCCACTGAAAGAAACCAAGCAATTAATTTTCCATAATATGCAGCTTTTCAGTTTGATTATGTTACCAGCCTCTCTAGGCATGGCGGTCGTGGCTGAACCAATTTATAATTTGGTCTTTGCCTATGACCCATTGGCTACTAGCTACTTGCAAATTTCATCCTTTATGGCAATTATTTTAGGTTTGTTTTCTGTATTAGTTGCGACACTGCAGGCAATGAACCGTAATATCCAGGCTGTTTTAGGCTTGGTGGTAGGACTAATCCTTAAATTGCTTTTGCAGTACCCACTTTTAGCCTTATTCGGCACACCCGGAGCCATGTATGCTACCAGTATCGCCTTTTTAGCTATATCTATTTACTATTTGTATGATATGAAAAAATTGCTCGGTATCAAGATGAGCCAACTAGTTGCTAAAACGTGGTCGATTGTTTGGGTTAGTATACTAATGACATTAGTGGCTTGGCTTACCTTTAAGGCCCTTCATTTCTTTACAGGTCCTACCAACTTACTGGGTAGTCTTTTACAAATCTTGGTCGTTGCTCTAGTCGGCGGCTGGGTTTTTCTGGTCGGCACCCTTCACTACCGTAAATTAGACTTGTTGATAGGAAATAAGGCTGATCAACTTAGAAAGCTTTTAGTTATTGAAGGAGTTAGCGATGAGACTAGATAAATTAATTAGCCAACAGACCATTTATTCACGTAAGGAAGTTAAAAAGCTGATTAGGGCGGGTCGCATTACGGTAAATGGGCAACTAGCCCAGGGTCCCAATCAACATGTTGACGAGGTCTTGGATACTGTCAGCTTGGATGATGAATTTATCCAATATGAGCCTTATATTTATTATTTACTCAATAAGCCAGCGGGCTATATTTCATCAACTAAGCCGGGACTCTATCCGACAGTAATTAGCCTTTTAGAGGAGGAGATTGAGGCAATCTACCAGCCTTTCCCGGTAGGTCGCCTTGATGTTGATACTGAGGGCTTATTATTAATTACTAACGATGGTGATTTAGCTCATCAGGTGACCTCTCCCCGCCATGAGGTGGAAAAGGAATACTATGCAGAAGTTTTAGGTTTAGTGACCGAGGCTGACCAAAAGGCCTTTAAGCAAGGGCTTGATATTGGCGAAGACCAGAAAACTAAACCTAGCCAACTGTTTATTGATGGCCTAGACCAAGACCGGCAAATTTCTTATGTTCGGGTTATTTTAACTGAAGGTAAGTTCCACCAGGTCAAACGTATGTTTGAAGCAGTTGGTAAAGAAGTTAGCTATTTAAAACGTATCCGCATGGGTCAATGTCTACTACCAGATAACTTGGAAATAGGGGAATATTTGCCGCTATTTCGCGAAGAGGCTTATCAATTATTTTTAGATCAAGCCTAAATATAATATGTTTATATGACGAGGCCTGTGATTTTAATCACAGGTCTTTTTAAGTTATTGTTTCGTTTTTTGTAAATTAAGATTGGGCCTGCTTTTTAAATTTCAATTTAGCTAGTATTTAGTAAGCGCAAGGTCTGAGACTTGAAATTTTATGTGGTATAATAAGGGTCATGATAGGAGGAGTAATTATGGCCATAGATTGGAAAGCAGAAGTGGAAAGTCGTAAGGATGATCTGCTAGCAGATTTAAGTGACTTATTAAGTATTGAAAGTATTCGCAATGATGATTTAGCTACAGCTGATGCACCAGTTGGGCCCGGGCCTAAAGCGGCCTTAACGGCCTTTTTAGACTTAGCCAAGCAAGATGGTTTTACGACTAAGTCGGTTGCTAATTTAGCTGGCCATGCTGATTATGGTGAAGGTGATGAAATTCTTGGTGTCATTGCGCATGTCGATGTCGTTCCGGTTGATAACCTCTGGGACACTGACCCTTTTAAGCCAGTGGTTAAGGACAACCGGCTTTATGCCAGAGGGGCTAGTGATGATAAGGGGCCACTAATGGCTGCCTACTACGGTCTAAAGATTATCAAGGATTTACAGCTACCACTTAGCAAAAAAGTCCGCTTTATTATTGGAACGGACGAAGAATCCAACTGGCAGTGCATGGATGCCTATTTTGCTGAAGAGTCTAAACCAGACTTTGGTTTTTCACCTGATGCTAATTTCCCAATTATTAATGGTGAAAAAGGGCTATATTCTAGCCGTCTCGACTTCCCAGCCTTGGCGGGAGACTTACTTAGTTTTGAAGCTGGGCAACGTGAAAATATGGTACCAGCCCAGGCTACTGCACGTTTGGCAAAGCTTAATTTGGAGACTAGTCAGGACCAGGTGGACCACTATGCCCAGACCAACCAAGTAGAAGTTATCCTGAATCAACTGGATAATGGTCAAGTTGACATTAAGCTGAAGGGCCAAGCTTCGCACGGGGCTCAACCTGAAAATGGCCTTAATGCTGGCGCCTACTTAGCAGACTTACTCACTCAGTTAGATTTTGCTGGTAATGACCAAGCCTTCTTAAGCTTCACTAGTCAGCTCTTAAAAGACGATCACTTTGGTGAAAAATTGGCGATTGCCCATGAAGATGATATTATGGGCCGGTTGACTATGAATCCTGGTGTCTTTAAAGGAGACCAAACTGGTGGCCATATTCTCCTAAATATACGTGTCCCTAAGGGCTTAGACTTTAGTGATATTGATAAGCAACTTGTTAAATGGGGAGAAACATATGGATTTACAAGCCAAGTTGGTAGTAAGACCAATAAACCACCGCATTATGTGCCGGCAGACGACCCCTTGGTAGAGACCCTATTAGATGTTTATCACCGGCAAACTGGTCTGCCAGCCCATGAAATGTCAATTGGTGGGGGTACTTATGGCCGCTTGCTTGATCGTGGTGTCGCTTATGGGGCTATGTTCCCTGATAGTGTTGACACCATGCACCAAGCCAATGAATTTATTGACTTAGATGATCTATGGGCGGCGACAGCTATTTATGCTGAAGCAATTTATGAGCTAGCAAAATAATGATTAGTTCTAAACAAAACCCACTTATAAAAGCAGCAAAGAAACTTACTAGTCGCAAGGGAAGACGCCAAGCCCAGGCTTATCTCATTGAGGGGCCGCATTTATTGGAAATGGCCGTCCAAAGTCAACAACTTATCAAGTTAATACTAGTAACAGCAGCTGCCCAGCGTAGCTTACCTGACAATTTAGATATATCAGCCTATACGGTTGAAGAAATTAGCCCAGACTTAGCAGACTATTTGAGTCAAACGCCCACTACCCAGGCAGTTTTTGCCGTAGTTGCGATGAAAACTCCTCAACCAATTTTTGACCAAGCCCCCCTATTAATTTTAGACCAGGTCCAAGATCCAGGGAATGTTGGAACGCTTATTAGGACTGCAGCAGCTTTTAATTATGGCGGGTTAGTCTTAGGTAAGGGTAGCGTCGACCTATATAATGAAAAAACACTGCGATCAGCCCAGGGGAGCCACTTTTATTTGAACTGTTACCAGGCTGACCTTGATGAATTGCTCCCCCAGTTACAGGCGCAAGGTTATCAATTGGTGGCTTCTAATTTAGATGATCATGCTACTAGCATCAACGACCTAAACTTAGACCAAGCTTGGGCCATTATTTTAGGTAATGAAGGGCAGGGCGTGAGCCAAGATTTCATAGATATGGCTGACAGCCAGGCTTATATCCCGATGGGTCCGGGCGCAGAATCTCTTAATGTAGCTGTTGCTGGTGGTATTTTCATGCAACATTTTAATAATTTGGACTAGGAAGGAAGTGGTAAGATGCCGGATCAAGATTATGCTTGGAAAAGTGATGTGCATTTTCAAGCAATTATCGCCGATATCAAGGACCACCCTTTTGTTACTGATTTAAAAAGGTACCCCCAGCATATTCATGGTAACCGCTATGTTCATTCATTTGCGGTAGCTTATTATAGTTACAAAATCTGCAAGGCCTTACGCTGGGATTATGTAGCGGTGGCTCACGCTGGTCTTTTACACGATTTATTTTATTACCAACAAGGTGAAGTCAGTTTTTCAAAAGGGAACCACCTAACCAATCATCCCAAGATTGCATTGATTAATGCGCGTTTAGTGACTGATTTAACACCGAAAGAAGAAGATATTATCCTGAAACATATGTGGTTGGCTACAGCAAAATTGCCGCGTTATAAAGAGTCTTTTGTGGTGACCTTTGTCGACAAATATGTCGCTGTTGATGAGTATGTTAGGCCAACCACTAGACAGTTACTAAAAGCTTTCAGGCAATTTTTATTAAGAATCGTGTTTCCGCGTGTTAGATCAGCAAGACAATCTGACCAAATTGAAGACGTTGCTGAAGAAATTGAAGATACAATAGAAGAAAATGAGGAGAGTAATAATGAGTGAAGTAGAACCGGCCTGTATGTGCCCTAAGTTAGAGGTAGCAGTTAACATTTTAGGTAAAAAATGGAATGGTGCCATTATCTACCATCTTATCAATCATCCCCAACGTTTTTGCCAATTGCGAGATAGTATTGAGGGCATTTCTGACCGTGTATTAATAGAGCGTTTACGAGAATTAAGCAAGCAAGGTCTGGTTGCCAAATGTGATGAACAGGGGAATTATCAAGCAAAGGGTAATTGCTATGGTTTGACCAGTATGGGCCAGGCTATGGAACCAGTTTTGGCTGATCTCCATACTTGGGCTCAAGACTGGGTGTGTTTAGATAAAGCGCAAGAAAATGTTTCTTGATATTGACCCCCGACCATTTTATAGCTAAAATAAGAATTGAACTCAATGACGGAAGACGTGTTTAGCAGTAAGATTGTCCAGGAAGGGTGGGCTTGGACTGGAATCCACCCCAATTTTAGCTAATCGCTTTCACTTCCTGAGAGGGTACCGGGAGTAGATACAAAAGGTACCACGGTCGCGCGTTATAGCGAATGAGTGTAGCCGGTTTGCCGGCTAAACTAGGGTGGTACCGCGATTCCTCGTCCCTTTTTAGGGGCGAGTTTTTTTGTCTCAAATATAATTAAAGGAGCTTAGTATGGACATCATTGCCAATTTACAAGAAATCGAAGCAGAATTATATCAGAAGATTGACCAGGCAGAAAGCTTGGCTGATATAAAAACAATCAGAATTGAATATTTAGGTAAGAAGGGCCCGATTACTCAGGCCTTAAGAGAAATGAAAAATATCTCTAATGAAGACCGTCCTAAGGTAGGGACCTATGCCAATAATATGAAGCAAAAAGTTGGCCAATTATTGGATGAAAAAGAGGCTAAACTTGAAGCAGCTGCCTTGGATGAACAACTAGCTGCTGAAGCCCTAGATGTTACCCTGCCAGGTGAACCCGATAAAATTGGTACACCTCATATTATTAGCCAGGTGATGACTGAGATTGAAGATTTGTTCTTAAGTCTTGGTTACGAGGTAATCACTGGCCCTGAAGTAGAGTCTGACTACTATAATTTTGAGCGTATGAACCTACCGCAAAACCATCCAGCTCGTGATATGCAAGATACCTTTTATATCAATGATGAAATTCTTTTGCGGACCCACACCTCACCGGTACAGGCTCGGACCATGGACCAACATGATTTTAGTCAAGGACCACTGAAGATGATCAGTCCTGGTAAGGTCTACCGCCGTGATGATGATGATGCGACCCATTCTCATCAATTCCACCAAATTGAAGGCTTGGTTGTTGGAGAAAATATAACACTAGCCGATCTTAAGGGGACACTAGAAGTATTTGCCAAACATGTCTTTGGTGAGGACCGAGAAATTCGTCTTCGTCCGAGCTACTTCCCCTTTACTGAGCCGTCAGTAGAAATTGATATTTCTTGCTTTAAGTGTGGCGGCCAAGGATGTAATATCTGTAAGCAGACTGGTTGGATTGAAATTTTGGGTGGTGGCTTGGTTCATCCAAATGTCTTAGAAATGTCTGGCTTGGATAGTAAAAAATACACCGGTTTTGCCTTTGGCTTAGGACCTGACCGAGTAGCCATGCTCAAGTATGGAGTGGATGATATCCGCCACTTCTACCAAAATGACTTACGTTTCTTAAAACAGTTTTCTTAAAGGAGTTTAGTCTATGTATATTTCTTATCAATGGTTGAAAGACCTAGTTGACCTGTCTGATATTGATGTGGACCGTCTTAGCCAGGATATGTCATTAACAGGTCTAGAAGTAGAGGGTGTTGATAATCTCGGCGCTGGCTTGAAGAAAATAGTTGTTGGCCATGTACTTGAATGCGAGGACCACCCCGATTCAGACCACCTCCATATCTGTCAAGTAGATGTGGGCGAGGAAGAAGCTTATCAGATTGTATGTGGTGCCCCTAATGTCGCAGCTGGTCAAAAGGTCATTGTGGCGCTGCCTAACTCACGGATTGCTGGTAATGTAAAAATTAAAAAAGGGAAATTAAGAGGCCAAGTTTCCATGGGGATGATTTGTAGCCTAGAAGAGTTAGGCATTTCAAACGCAGTGGTGCCCAAAGCCTACGCAGATGGGATTATGGTCTTGGATGAGGATGCGCCAATTGGCACATCAATTGTTGACTACCTGCATTTAGATGATCCAGTTATCGAGGTGGATATTACCCCTAACCGGGCCGATGCCCTATCTATGTACGGGGTTGCCCATGAAGTGGCCGCGATATACGATAAAGCAGTTAGCCTTCCTGAAGTTGATATGTCAGCTTTTTCAGGAGACCTACAGGCTGATTTTGACTTAGTAGTCGATGATCCAGACTTAGTCCCTGAATATAATGCCTTTATGGTTAAAAACATTAAGGTAGCTGAAAGTCCCCTGTGGTTACAAATGCGCTTAATCAAGGCCGGCGTTCGTCCCATTAATAATGTAGTGGATATCACTAACCTGGTATTAATGACTTACGGACAACCTCTCCATGCCTTTGACTATGACCGTCTTGGCAGCGGAAAAATTCAGACCCGTTTAGCCAGACCAGGCGAAACTTTAGTGACCCTTGATGGTGTTGAACGTCAACTGACTAGTGAAGATATCGTGATTACTGATGGTAGCCAACCAGTAGCCTTGGCTGGTGTTATGGGTGGTTTAGCGACAGAGGTAGAAGACGACACTACTACTGTGCTGATTGAAGCAGCCGCTTTTGAACCCGGTCATATCCGGACGACAGCTCGTAAATTTGGCTTGCGGTCGGAGTCTAGTCTGCGTAATGAGCGTGGTATTAATGTGGCAACCATTCAAGAAGCTGGCGCCTATGCTGCCCAATTGATGGTCGAATTGGCTGGTGGTGAAATTGTGGCTGGTGTTGCCAGTCAATCTCATCTAGATAAGTCACCAATTGAAGTATCTACTAGTGTCGAATACATTAACAGTCAATTAGGGATGACCATGACTTATGACGAAATCGCTAAAATTTTTGATCAATTAGCCTTTGAGATGACAGGTGATGAAAGCAACCAATTTACAGTTGCTGTCCCACGCCGGCGTTGGGATATTGCCATTCCCGAAGACCTTGTAGAAGAAGTCGCCCGAATTTATGGCTATGATAAAATTCCTTCTTCGCTACCAGAGATTGTGACTACTAATGTTGGTTTATCTGCTAGCCAGGCACTTCAGCGTCACAGTCGTCAAATTATGGAAGCCCTTGGTTTCGATCAGGTTGTAGCCTATAGTCTGGTTAGTCCAGATGAGAGCCAGGCCTTCCCACAAAATAACCAGTCAGCTATCCAACTAGATTTTCCAATGAGCCAAGACCGACAAGTGATGCGGAAGAACTTAGTGGGAAGTTTGATGACAATCGCAGCCTATAATAGCAACCGCAAAAATAAAAATCTACAACTCTATGAACTAGCAAGCTTATATAATTGGCAAGATGATGGTCAAGTTAGTCAGACAAACCATCTAGCTGGCTTGTGGACCGGTCAGGCTCAAACGGGGACCTGGCAACATGCGGCCAAACCAGTTGATTTCTATGCGCTAAAAGGAAAATTTGTCCAATTATTAGCGAGTTACCAGCTCAAAGGGGAGTTGGTCTTTAAAGCCAATACAGATTTGGTTGACATGCATCCAGGCCGGACTGCTGATGTTTTCTTAGTTGACCAAGCGGGTACTAGCCATCGCTTGGGTTACCTAGGCCAAGTCCACCCTCAGACGGCTAGTCGCTATGATTTAGATGAGGTTTATATCTTTGAAATTTCACTCAGTCAGATTGAAGCAGCAGATAAAATAGAGATGGTGCAAGAACCACTGGCTAAGGTGCCAGGATCTAGCCGTGATATTGCTTTATTGGTTGATGATCAAGTGACTAACCAAGAAATTCTTGACCTAATTAAGGCAAGTGCCAGTCAATATCTAGTCAACATTCGTCTCTTCGACCTTTATCAAGGGGACAATATTTCAGCTGGTAAGAAATCTATGGCTTATCAACTTCATTACTTGAATCCACAAGAAACCTTGCGCGATGAAGAAGTTAACCAAGATATTGAGAAAATCACTAAAGCACTTGAAGAGCAACTAGGTGCAAGTATTAGATAATTTTTAAAAATTACTGATTTATATCATGATAAGTAACCTTAGTAAAGACATGGCTTAAATATTTAAAAAAGCAGTTAGCGGGTATAGATAACCAGCTAACTGCTTTTTATGGCTCTTTGTCAAATAGTGTTGGTGATATTAAAGATTGAAGTTTTGACTTCGGTCTTTTTTATTTTTCTAGCCATAGGCTAGAGTCTCCAGAGAATTGGTCATCTGTTCAACAGCCATGGCACCGGTTCGAGCCAAGGTCTCTCACCTCGCCAGCCTCAAACAAGCTGTAGTCAATCGCTATATCCGTACGTCGCTTTGCTCCTACGGCTCTAGGATTGTCACAGCTTGTATTTCTTTGGCGTGCTTAACATGGCTAACAGATGCCCATTCTCTTCCGCCTCTAGTAAAAAAATATCTTTTAACTTAGGCACATAGTGTTCTAGATTCTGTATCTAGCTTTTCAATCTTTCTATTTATGATAGGTTTATTTTCCCTCTTTACCTCATATGATTTAAAGGAAAGAAAAGCCCTTGCCCTTAAATGATAAAAATTGCGGTAACCAAATTCGGAACGCTTAATATTCTTAATTTTATTATTCATACCCTCAATTGGCCCATTGGAAAGTGTATAACGAAAGCTATTGATAATAGCAGGTAAGTATTTGAGCAGAGTATTCATCGTTTTTCTCAATTTTTTTGGGAGCCGTTGGCTCTTATTGCGACTAATTGTATGTAGGAAAGCATTGATATTCCCTGTTTTAAGGTGATATTTGAGCTCGTTCACGACATCATAGACTTTTCTAAATTTACTGTCGATATTAAGCATAAATTCAACTATACCTGCTTCTGTTATAAGGCCATCAAATAAGCGATGTGTGCGGTAATTAACACTATTCAGTGCTTCTTGGTTCTTTAAAATCAGCTTCCATAACTGTTTCAATTTCCGATAGTGTGTTGATTGCTTAGGTTGTTGATTCATCACAAGAATCCGTTGGCTATTCAAAGTCTGATTCAGTAGTTGAACAATATGGAATCGGTCAATAATAATTTTCGCATTTGGAAAGATTTGTTGTAAAAAATCATAATAAGGTGAGTACATATCCATGGTAATCGTTTCAACTAGCTTTCTCTTTTCCAGAGGGAAACGCATAAAATAATCTCTTAAATAAGCTTGCGTCCGATCTTCTAATATATCAAATAAACGATGATTAGCTGCTGCATCCACTAGGATGCAAGACATAGCACCTGAGACATTTTTAACAGATTTAAACTCATCAATAGATAAATGCCTAGGTAGTTGCCGGTAACTTTGTTTGAATTGTTTAGCAGTCGATTCAAGCAGACGAATAACAGTAGAATTTGAAATATTAAGTTTTTTAGCGATTAAGGTCATACTTTGCGACTCTGATAATTCTTGTATCGCTAAACACTTGATTTGGCGACTAATAAAGCAATTTTTAGCAACTAGATTAGAAGAGGCTGTAAACGTAATTTGGCAATTTTTACAGAAAAATCGCTGTTTTTTTAATACTAAAGAGATTGGTTGTGTGTTGAATTCACCTATTAAAATGCGCGATAGTTTATAACCATGCTTAATAATACTAGCTTGGTCAGCCTCCTTACGGAGGCAACTCGGACAGCTGTCTGGTTGATAAGTTAGTGTGCCGTAGATTACTTTATGAGTCACTTGTTTAATCTTTTTAATCGTTACCTTGTCCTCTAATTTAATATTTTCGTCTGTAATACTTAATAGGTTTTTGATACAATCATTTTGAGCCATGTGAATTCTCCTTTTTAGTTTTGTGTGACAACTTAATTATAAAGAATTCACTGGCTTTTTGTGATTCTAAATAAAAAAGGTGTCAGTGAGTTTTTACTCACCAACACCAAAAAGTATAGAACCCTTTTTATATGGTCCGTGGTCTTATTAAGTAAAAATAATTAAGCTTGATCATCAAAAAGATTTTGAAAATTTTGAAAGCATTTTCCTGCAAATATGTTAAACTAGTAGCGACTAACTATAAGCGAATTGAGGTGACTTGATGGTAATAGTCATTGACCTAGGAACCAGTCATATAAAAGGGGCCGTTGTTGATAGCGACTTACATGTTAAATACGCCAGTAGTCAAGCTGTGGACATGCAAGCACCCGATGAACTCAGCCGAACAGTATCACCTAACCAGGTGTTTAGCGCTGTCGTGACGATTTTAAAGGATTTATTAGCCCAATATCCAGCTGTCAAACGTGTGATTTTTTCAGCACAAATGCATAGCATCTTAGTAGCTAACCAGTCTAAGGAAGTGGTACTAGCAGCTATGACATGGGCGGATAATCAAGCGATAACAGTGGCAGATTTAATCAAGAATGGCCATTATCAAGAAGACTTGTTGCAGCGCACGGGAACCCCAGTCCATCCGATGAGTCCCTTAGTTAAACTAATATATCTTCAGGCTGCCCATCCCTTTCTATTGGGCGATGAAGCCAATAAGATTATGGGGCTGAAGTCTTTTGTAATCTGGCGTTTAACAGACCAGCTAGTTATTGATGTGGGTCAGGCTTCAACGACTGGTCTATTACGAACAGCTAAGGGTAGCTGGGACCGAGATATATTAGCTGTGCTGGGCATATCTTTAGAAAAAATGCCGCAAATAGTTGGCGCTTTGGATAAATTTAAGATTGACCCAGTCGCGGCACAAAATCTAGGTCTACCAACTGATATAGAATTTCAGTTGGGGTCTAGTGACGGGGCGCTAGCTTCTTACGCCTTAAAAAATAATTCTAGACGCCAACCGGTCTTAGTTTCTGTTGGTACTAGCGGCGCAGCCCGTTATCTGACCAGTGAAGGACTAAAAGGGGGTAATCTTAACCTCTTTTCATATTTAGTCGGCTCGCCCAGCAATGATTATATTATTGGGGGGCCAGTAAACAATGCGGGTAATGTGCTCGTTTGGGCCATAGACAAGCTTGCTGACTGCCATGATTTTTCAGCTTGTTGGAAGCAGGTATTAAGTCAGCCCTTACGTGAAGAGGGGCCATTTTTCCTGCCCTATTTAAATGGTGAGCGGGCACCTTATTGGAATGCTCACTTAACGGCGAGCTTTTCAGGGCTGAGATTAAATCATTCCAAGACTGATATGTTACGCGCAATATTTGAAGGTGTTTTTTACAATTTAAGGATGGTCATTGAGCAAATTTACTGCTTGCTTGACGATGAAGCACCTTTAATTGTTAACAGTCAGCTAGCCCGTCATGATATATTTGCCCAGGAAATAGCCAACTTATTTGGCCGGACCATATATTTAGACCACTCTAATCGAGATGCCAGTATACTGGGGGCTGCTAAACTAGCCATGGAAAAACCGGATGATAAATTTGATATCGGTAAACTTAAGGTTTTTCATCCGCAAACTAGTAGCCAGGCCGCTTACCAAGCTAAGTACTACGCCTTTAAAAAATTAGCTGATCAAGCTGATCAGGCCGCGCGATTAGAGTTTGATGAGCAAGAAGGTCGGTTTGAATTATAAAGCAAGCATAAAATTGACGCAGATTTCTGACAAACGCTTTCTTTTGTAGTATAGTAAAGGTATCAAGTAATGGAGGTTTTACTATGGGAATGTTTGATGATTTATCAGCAAAAGTTAAGGGTAAAGGCTACCGTATCGTCTTTCCTGAGGCATTAGATACCCGGATTCAAGAAGCTGTTGTACGTTTAAAAGGAGAAAATATTTTAGAGCCAGTCTTACTAGGTAATCCTGACCAAGTTAAGGCATCTGGCCAAGAACATGGCCATGATTTAACCGGTATTGAAATTATTGATCCTGAAAATTATGATGGTTTTGATGAAATGGTAGCTGCCTTTGTTGAACGTCGCAAGGGTAAAGCAAGTGAAGAACAAGCGCGCGAAATCCTTAAGGATGAAAACTATTTTGGTACCATGTTAGTCTATCAAGACAAAGTTGATGGTTTAGTCTCTGGCGCAGTGCACTCAACTGGTGACACTGTCCGTCCAGCCCTACAAATTATTAAGACTAAACCAGGCGTATCGTTAACTTCAGGTGCCTTTATTATGGTTCGTGATAGTGACCGTCATAGCGAACGCTATGTTTTTAGTGATTGTGCCATTAACATCAATCCTAATGAGCAACAATTAGCTGAAATTGCAGTTGAGTCAGCTAAGACAGCGCAAATGTTTGATATTGATCCAAAAGTGGCCATGCTGTCATTCTCAACCAAGGGATCAGCTTCAAGTCCAGAACAAGAAAAAGTAGCTAAAGCAACTGAGATTGCTCAAGAGCTAGCACCAGAATTAGCGATTGATGGTGAGTTACAATTTGATGCAGCCTTCGTTGAATCTGTCGGTAAACAAAAGGCTCCAGAATCTAAAGTGGCTGGTGAAGCAACTGTCTTTGTTTTCCCTGAAATTCAATCTGGTAACATTGGCTATAAGATTGCCCAACGTTTGGGTGGCTTCCAAGCCATTGGTCCAATTCTACAAGGTATGAACAAACCTGTTTCTGACCTTTCACGTGGCTGTAATGCAGAGGATGTTTATAAGTTGGCAATTATTACCGCTAACCAAGCCCTGAATGCTGAATAAATTTTTTGAATATTTGATTAATCTTACCAGCGGGTTGAACCCGCTGGTTTTTTTTAAATACGCAAATTTATAGCATTAATCAGTAAAAAACCATGCAAGCCTAGCCTGCATGGTCATTTTTAGCTAAATTCGATTTTTAGATTCCCCGAGCCTTAGTTACTTTAGGTTTGGTGTCCAAAGTTTTTTGGTCGACTAGGCCATCGGCAATGGCTTTGTCATTTAGGCTCTTAACATATTCTTCATAGTTAGATAGGAAGGCAACCTGTTCCCAGTCACCTGTAGGTAGGTCAGGTTGGTTGGCTTGGTTTTCACCAGGTGTTGTCCGGCCGGCTAGGATAGCTTCTTCAAGCGCAGCCATCAATTCTTCAACGACTTCAGGATGGTCAGCAATCACATTATTGGTTTCAGATAGGTCATCACGTAGGTCATAGAGTTCAGCTGGTTGGAAGACTTCTTTATAATCTTCGATTTCACGTTGGTAGTCCATCTTCATACCACCATCTTTTACTACATTTAACTTCCAGAAATCGCGACGGATAGAGAAACCACCATTGACTGCGGAGTGAATAATATCTTGACGAACTGCTTGGTCGTTACCCTGCCATAGAGCGAGGTTAGAATAGCTATCTTCAGCGACATTATCAGCTAAATCTGCTTCTAAGATTTCAGCAATTGTTGCGTAGAAGTCAGAGTGAGAAATCATTTGATTAGAAGTGGTACCAGCTGGAATCAGGTTAGGATAGCTGACGATAGTTGGTTCACGGTGTCCACCTTCCCAAATATGCATCTTGTGACCACGGAGACCATTAGATGGATCGTGACCTTGTTCTTGCATTTTAGGGATATCAATAATAGACGATGCACCATTATCAGAAGTGAAGATAAAAATGGTATTGTCATAGATGCCAGCTTGCTTCAGTTTGTCAGCTAGTTCGCCCACATAGCTATCTAATTGTAGGACGAAGTCGCCGTAATCGCCAAAGCCTGAAGTGCCCCGGAAGCGTTCATGAGGTAGAATCGGGCCGTGTACCAGATGGCTAGGGTAGTAAAGGAAGAATGGTTCATCTTTTGCAATAAATTCATCCATTACTTCTAGGGCCTTATTATGCATTTGGTCAGGCACATTATAGACAGAGTGCTCAGGTGCAGCTACACCTGCTTCAATAGAGCGCTGGGTATTCGTACCTACCCGAGAAATATTATGATCCCCATGGTATATTCTGGCATATAGAGGGGCTGGTCATTTTCAATAATGACATAAGGGCC
The DNA here is from genome assembly GCF_001543245.1 of Aerococcus urinaehominis. Classification (GTDB taxonomy): domain Bacteria; phylum Bacillota; class Bacilli; order Lactobacillales; family Aerococcaceae; genus Aerococcus; species Aerococcus urinaehominis. The sequence goes on along the minus strand of NZ_CP014163.1, from coordinate 511,706 downwards.
TTGGTCTAGCGAAGCTGCGGTACCATAGAAGTAGTCAAAGCCGTACTGATTGGGACCAAAACTAATTGGTTTACTATAATCGATATCAGTACCGCGATAAACCGGCTCACCAGTGGTATTACCAAAGTAAGGACGTCCTTTTTGGTTTTCCGGCTCTTGGTCAGCATAGAATTCAGCCTCAATGCCGTAACGGTCATAGTCTTTTTCATCTTTTAAGGCCCACTCTAAACCTAAGTGCCATTTACCAATGGCTGCTGTATTATAGCCATGGTCTTTTAGCATTTGAGCTAGGGTTTTGCGGTCTTTTTCGATTAGTGTTAAGGCGTCACCTGGTGCAACTGAGCTCTTCAGCCGAGACCGCCAGTTGTAGCGGCCGGTTAAGAGGCCGTAGCGAGAAGGGGTACAGACCGCTGAAGTCGCGTGAGAATCAGTAAATTTCATCCCATCAGCTGCTAGAGCGTCAATATTTTTAGTGTTAATTTTTGACTCCGGATTAAAGGCAGATACATCGCCCATACCAAGGTCATCAGCGAATACTAAGACAATATTTGGTTTATTAGTAGACATAGAATTCCTCCTTCAAGTTGTTAAAATAATCTTAACATATTTTAAATTAAGATACTTACTTAACGATTATGAAAGCATTAAATTCCTATCTAATTAAGAAAGCGTTTCCTTTAAATGGTATAATTGACTAAAGGAGATGATTTTATGGTAAGACATGTCATTTTAGACACAGATCCTGGTATTGATGATGCGATAGCGATTGCCCTCTTACTAAATGAGCCGAGTATTCAAGTTGATTTAATTACTACAGTCGGTGGGAATGTTAACTTGGCTAAGACAGCCAAGAATGCGCTTAAATTAGTAGCGTTTTTTGAAAAGGATATTCCAGTGGCAGCTGGGAACCGAGGGCCTTTAGTTAGTGAATTTACTGATGCATCAGCAGTTCATGGCCAGTCAGGTATGGATGGTTATGATTTCCCAGAACCAGATATGACTAAGCTCTCTAAAGATCATGCAGTTATTGCCCTCAAAGAGCAAATATTATCGAATCCAGATAAGACAACCTTACTAGCAGTGGGGCCCTTGACCAATATTGCTTTGTTGTTTAGCCAGTATCCAGAGGTAATTGATAAAATTGAAGAATTAATCATTATGGGAGGTGCTTTCACTCGGGGAAATAAACGAGTTATGGATGAGTTTAATATTGGCACTGACCCGGAAGCGGCCCAGATGGTCTTTAAAAGTTCAGTCAAAAAGACAATGGTCGGCTTAGAAATTGGTGCTATTGCGACAGTTTCCATGGCTGATGCTGAAAAATTGGCTAGTCATAATGAAACAGGGAAGATGTTGCTAGGCTTGCTCAAGGCCTACCGGACCATTGAACGGGATGGCGAATTTGAAATGTACGATCCAACAGCTGTGGCCTATTTATTAAAACCAGAAATATTTGAAACTGTCGATTGTAATGTTGAAGTGGAATTAGCTTCAAGCCTTACTTACGGCCAAACAGTGGTTGATTTAGACCATAAGACTGACCGTCCAGTTAACTGTACCGTCCCTGTTAATGTTGACCGGCAAGCCTTTAAAGATTGGTTTAACCAGGGACTCTCACGTGCTAAGTAATATTTAAATATATGGGCTTCAAGTCATTGGAGCCCTTTTTTATTGTAAAATAAAAGAGCTGAGAGTAATTACTCCCAGGCTCCTACAATCCAAAGCGATTATTTATTTGGCTCGACCATTTTCAATATTGGCTTTGATATCTTTATTCATGCCGCCGTCATCATATTGTTTACGCCAGTCGACAAAACCGGCTTCTAGGCCACGAATGAGGACTTCAGCTGTACCGATATTAGTTGCTAGAGGCACATTATAGACGTCAGATAAGCGAATTAGGGCATTGACATCAGGTTCATGAGGCATAGCAGCCAGAGGGTCCCGTAAAAAGATAACGAGGTCCATCTCGTTTTCTGAGATTGCAGCTCCAATTTGTTGGTCCCCACCTAAAGGTCCAGACTTAAAGCGATGAACATTCAGGCCAGTAGCTTCAGCGACACGCAGACCAGTGGTTCCGGTTGCATATAGTTCATGCTTTTCTAAAATATGCTTGTAGGCAGTCGCAAAATTAATCATTAATTCTTTTTTGCTATCATGGGCAATTAAAGAAATCTTCATTTTATCGTCCTCCTTGTAATAGTGGGTCAAATTCTTGTAAAATTAGCTTCCTTGTTTGCTATAATTATACCATATTAAAAAGGAGTGAGGGGCGGCCATGCAAAATAACCCCATTGGCTTTATTGATTCTGGCGTTGGCGGTCTAACTGTCCTAAAGGCAGCCAAGGCACAATTAGGGCAAGAATCGCTAATTTATTTTGGCGATAATGCGCGGTGCCCATATGGACCCCGGCCAGCTGATCAAATACTGACCTATGTTAATCAAATTGTTGATTTTCTGCTTACTAAACAAATTAAACTTTTGGTAATTGCATGTAATACGGCAACGGCAGTTACCCTAAATGCTTTACAAGCCCGTCTAGATATCCCAGTTGTTGGTGTTATTATGCCGGGTGTTAAAGCAGCCTTGGCTGCTAGCCAAGCTGAGGGCCGGATTGGCATCATAGCTACTGAAGGGACGATTAATAGCCAAATCTATCAAGAGCTACTGCTAGACCAGGCTAAAGATTTAAAACTTTATCCCTTGGCTTGTCCGGAATTCGTTGACTTAGTTGAAGAGCGGCAAGTTTACAGCTCTGACCAGATTCAAACGACGGTTAGCCGCAAGTTGGCTGATTTAAAAAAGCAAGATTTAGATGCCTTAATACTAGGCTGTACCCACTTTCCACTAATTGAAAAAGAAATAGGTTTAGCGGTGGGTAACCAGGTGCAGCTGATTAATTCTGGGCGTGAAGCGATTAAGGATGTTAAGGCAGTTTTAAATCAATTTAACCTAAGAGCCAGTGATAACCACCTGCCGTCTTACCATTATTATACGAGTGGAGATGTGGGTCAATTTAAGTCTATCGCACAAGCTTGGCTAGGAGACCATATCCACGTTGATCATATCGATTTAAAAAACGAGATGGAGGAAGCCCATGACTAAGAAAGTAATTATTGCGACAAAAAATCCAGGCAAGGCAGCTGAATTTAGCGAGATGTTTGCTAAATTTGATATTCAGGTAGAAACGCTACTTGACCACGCTGAGATTGCGGATATCGCGGAAACTGGTAGCAGCTTTATGGAAAATGCTGGTATTAAGGCATCTGAAACTGCTAAACTATTGGGTCAGATAGTCATAGCTGATGATTCTGGTTTATGTATTGATGCTTTAGAAGGTCGGCCAGGTCTATATTCAGCCCGGTATGCTGGGCCTGAAAAAGATGATCAAGCTAATCGAACTAAGGTATTAACCGAAATGAAAGCTGTAGCTGATGAAGATCGGACTGCCCACTTTTTTACTGCTTTAGTAGTTGCTAATGCCAGCGGTGAAATTATTGCCCGCTATTCGGGCCGACTGGATGGCCTGATATTAAGAGAAGAGCAGGGTCAAAATGGATTTGGTTATGATCCGATTTTCTATGTCAAAGAAAAAGGTATGACAACAGCGGAAATGACAAGTGATGAGAAGGCTGCTATTTCTCATCGTGGTCAGGCCTTAGCTGCCTTGCAGGCTGATTTAGATGGAGGGAGACTGGTATTGTAATGAAAATTTTATTAGTTTCGGATAACCATGGTGACCAAGAGATATTAGACCAATTGGCTAGTCGCTATCATGACCAAGTAGATTTAATGCTACATCTCGGCGACTCTGAAGCTAAGGCTGATAACCTGATTTGGTCTTTAATGGATACTGTTAAAGGCAATATGGATTTTGAGTCTATGCCAACTATTCTCAATTATCAGCTGACTGAGCATTGTCAACTGACTATTACCCATGGCCACCTTTACAATGTCAATCGCCACCTTGATGATCTACTGGCCCTGGCTAAAATTGAAGGCAGCCAAATCGTTGCATATGGTCATACACATATCATGGATTACCAAGAAATAAATGGGATTACAGTCGTTAATCCTGGTTCGATTTCAAGACCAAGAGGGAGTTATCCAATGGGGTCCTTCGCTATATTAGAACTAGCAGGAGACCAAGTAAAAGGAGTAACTTTCTATAATAGGGATTTCGAAGTAATTGTTGAGAAATAAAAAGAGGCTGGGAGCTAAATCCCAGCCTCTTCGTATATATGTCCTAGTTAACCGCTGAATTTTCCGTATACCGTATGATTTTTTAAATAACTTGATAGTTTGAGTATATGCGCTTCAGACTAACAGTGATTTCCCTGCTAACTGGAAGAGTTATTTAGTAATTAACTCGTTTCCACTTGGTTGGTTGATATTAGCCTTATCCAAAGCATCAATCAAATGGGCATAGTACTTACCTTGAACTTGTAATTGTTCACCATTAACTGCTTTTAAGCGGACACGATAGATTAAGCGTCCATTGGCATCACGTTGCACACCTAAAATATTAGGAGCTTCAGCTAGTAATTTATCAGGGCTTAGATCTTCTAGGCGTTGGCTCACTGCTTGGCGAATCGCATCAGGGTCGGTATCTGCATAGATTAAGAGATCAATATCCACTCGCATCGGTGACCGCGATTGATTGGTCACGTCAGTAATATTACGGTTAGGAATATAGTGGACAGAACCATCAAAGTCGTTAACTATAGTTGTGCGGATGCCAACTCTAGCAACTTCACCGGAATAATCATTAATGACGACAGAATCGCCCACATCATATTGGTGTTCGAACAAGATAAAGAAGCCATTTACGACGTCAGAAACAAAGCCTTGAGCGCCAAGACCAATTGCCAAAGAAGCTACCCCGGCACCAGCTAGGAGGGCCGCTACCGGGACACCCACGATGGCTAATAAAGTATAAGCCAGTAGAAAATAGTAGGCATATTGAATGACATTTTGGACAAGATTATACATGGTTGAGTCACGACTAGGATTATGGCTATTGGCCATCAGTCTATTAAAGTAGATACTTACCAAGCGTTCGATAAGTTTCCGGATAACAGAGAATAATAAGATAATCAAAATAATCTGCACACCCTTAGTTAGGAGAGTGTTAAAAATTTTATCGTAATCAATTGATTGGAAATAATTAGCAAACCATGAAAAAATTTTTTCTAGCAAGTTCATTCCACCTTTCTTGTAGTCACTGTTATTCTAGCATAAAGGTGAAAATTAATTAGAAATATGCTTTAAAATTTTGTCAAACTTTCCAATAAATGATAGAATTAGGTAAATAAATGATAAGTAACCGTTTTATTGGCTATTTATCTTAATAAAGGAGTGGTTACTGGATGTCATGGAATGAAGTTGCTGCCTTGATTGCAGCGATCGCATTCGCCGTTTTAGTCATCTTTTTAGTCCTCTTTGTCCGTCAATTGACCAAAACTATTAGTGAGGTAACGGAGACAGTCGATGAAGTTAATAAAACGATTGCAGTCTTACGCCAGGATGTAGATGGTATCTCGCTAGAAGCACAGGGATTACTCAATAAGAGTAATACACTGCTTAATGATATTAACGGCAAAGTAGAACTAGTTGACCCGCTCTTCAAGGCAATTGGAGATGTTGGGGTAACTGTATCTGAAGTCAATGACTCGACCAAGCAGCTTGTTTTAAATGTAACAAGTACAGCCAATGACCAAGTTGATAAGGTTAAGGCTAAGGTCATTGAAAAAGAGGTGGCTAAGCCTGGTGAACTAGTTAGTGAACCCCAGGTATCAACGGTCAAAAAATTGGGCAAAACAGCCAAGGCTTTACGCGCTAATCGCCGTATTAAGAAGGCAGAGGCTCAATCAAAATCGCAAGCTTTTTAAGTCTAAGGAGGAAATAAATTATGTCAAACAATAATACTGGATCATTTTTATTAGGTGCTTTTGTCGGTGGTACTGTTGGTGCCGTAGCAGCTTTGCTATTTGCCCCTAAATCAGGTAAAGAGCTACGTCAAGATATCAACCAATCTGCGGTAGCTGTTCGCGACGCTGCGGTTGATTATGCTGATATTGCCGTTGAAAAAGGTAATGCCATTTATGATACTGCTTCAGCAGCAGCCGATGATATCCGGGTTAACCTAAAAGAATCTGCTGATACAATTAAAGATCAGTTAGCAACTTCTTCAGAGTTAGCTAGTGAGCAATATCAAGCAGCGCGCGATGAAGTATCTAGAGCTTACAATGAAGCTAAGGGTACTGTTCAAGCTGCAACTGATATGACTAAGGAAGAATTGTCTGCAGCTCAAGCTGAGGCAGCTGAGCTATCTGATAAGCATGCCGACAATGTTAAAGAAGCCTCACAACCATTAGTTGATAACGCTAAGAAATCAGCCGCTGATGCTAAAGATGTCGCTGGTGATGTTAAAGAATCTGCCGAAGAAACGGCTAAAGAAGCTAAAGAAACAGGTAAAGAAGCAGCTGACAAGGCTGGACAAAAAGCCGAAGAGCTAGCTGACAAAACAAAACAAGCAGCTAACCAAGCAGGTAATAAGGCCAAACAAGCGGCCAACCAAGCTAAAAAATAAAAAAATTAATATTTTATCAGCCAATACTAGCTGAGTGGAAAAGGGATTGCTTTAAGGCAGTCCCTTTTTTTGAAAAATTTTCATTTTATAAATCATCGCTAATATTTTTTCAGATATTTTCAGTAAACGCTTGCAAGATTAGTGTCAAGGTGGTATAGTTGTGGTAAAAATAGGTCTTTAAAATAAATCACTAAAGGAAGGATCTCAAAATGGAAAAACAAACAGTAACCATCTATGATGTGGCTCGAGAAGCTGGCGTATCAATGGCGACAGTTTCTCGGGTTGTTAATGGCAACACTAATGTTAAGCCCTCAACTAGAGAAAAAGTCATGAAAGTGATTGAGGCGCTTGATTACCGTCCTAACGCGGTTGCGCGTGGTTTAGCGAGCAAGCGTACCACTACTGTCGGTGTGATTATCCCAGATATTACCAATCTTTTCTTCTCTTCTTTAGCGCAGGGAATTGATGATATTGCGAAGATGTATAAATATAATATTATCCTTACTAATGCTGAAGAGGGACAGGAAGAGAATGCCCTGTCCAGTGTATTAGCCCGTCAAGTTGATGGTATTGTTTATATGGGACACTCACTTCCTGAAAATATCCGTAAAGAATTGAAAAGGTCACGTATTCCTGTTGTCTTGGCAGCCATGAATGATTCTAAAGAAGAATTCTCATCTGTGAATATTGATTATGAAACTGCTATTTATGAAGTTACCCAACGCTTAATTAAGTCTGGTAGACAACATGTTGCCTTTGTCGCGCAGGAAGATTATTTGGGTGATAACCAACCATCGCGTTTAAACGGTTACAAGCGAGCAATCAAAGTTTCCGATTTGCCAGTTGAAGAGGATTTGATTTTCGGTTTAAATCAAGGTAAATATAAAAATGCTTATGATTTTGCTGAAAAACTTAAGAATAGTCGGGCTGATGCTGCGGTTATTATTAATGATGAAATTGCAGCTGGCATTTTAAATTATTTACAAGACGAAGGGGTTAATGTGCCCGAAGATTTTTCATTGGTGTCATCTAATGATTCTGCTGTCGTGGAAATGGTGCGGCCGCGTTTAACGTCAATCTGTCCGCCATTATATGATATTGGGGCAGTTGCCATGCGGATCCTTACTAAAATGATGGATAAAGACGATGACGATGAGATTGATAAAGTGGTTACCTTACCTTATAAAATTTCAGAACGACAATCCACAAGAGATATATAATGTCATTGCTATAAGCCAGGCTCGAATTATTATTCGAGCCTGGCTTATTTTTTAGACTTTTATTAAGTTAATGATTATAATAAAATAAATTTCATGTTAAGGAGGGTGCCCAGCTATGCATCATTGTATGCTAGTAATAAATCCAACAGCTGGAAAAGAGACAGCTTTGGCTTACGAAAAAGATCTTACTAGAGCTTTAATGGCTCATTTCGACCAAGTCACCGTGCGCTATACTAAAAAGGCTGGAGATGCCAGCTTACTTGCTTTAGAAGCAGATCGTATGGGGTGTGATTGTTATTACGTGGTTGGTGGCGATGGCACCTTAAATGAAGCCGTCAATGGCCTTGCCCAATTAGCCAAGCCCTTAGTATTTGGTTTTTTGCCGATGGGAACTGTTAATGACTTAGCTAGAGTGCTCTCGATACCCTTAGCACCTGACCAAGCTATTGCTAGTCTAGCAGATTTTGAAACGCGTCCCCTGGATATCGGTCGCGTTAATGACCAGTATTTTGTTAACGTCATAGCTATCGGGGCAATCCCTCAGGCTGTTGTTAATACAAGCATTGCCGACAAGTCTAAGTATGGCTTTTTGGCCTATGTGAAAGATGGTATTAATGGCTTTTTAAATAGTCGGCCAGTTGATTTTTACCTGCAGATTGATAATTTTGATCGTCGTTTGCATACAGCGATGATTATTATTACCCTCACTAATAGTGTTGGCAGTTTTGAAAATATGGTTAAAGAAGCACGTCCCGATGATGGTAAATTGCATTTATTATCATTGGAACATGACAATTTATTCCGGGTGAGTCCAGATATTATACCGCAATTTTTTAGAGGATCGCTTTCAGATGTTGAAGGCCTCACCTACCATCAAGCAAAGAAAATTGTTATTGAAGCTGACCAGGCCTATGAAGCAAATGTAGATGGCGATCCAGGTCCTAGCTTACCTTTGGAAATAGAAGTTCTGCCTTCCTTTTTACAAGTTATCATGCCTAAGGGGCAGGGCCATATTTAAAAAGCTAGTAAAATTTGCTATAATGAACTATCAATACTATGTAGAAAGAAGTGATCCTCTTTGGCAGGACATAATAAATGGAGTAAAATTAAAAACTCAAAAGGTATTGCTGATGCCAAGCGCGCTAAGCAATTTCAAAAACTTTCACGGGAAATTTATATGGCTGTAAAACAAGGTGGCCCAGATCCAGATGCCAATCCAACCTTGCGTTTAGCTATGGACCGAGCCAAGGCAGCCAATATGCCTAATGATAATGTGAAGCGGGCTATTGATAAGGGATCTAATAATAACGTTGATGAGTCCTACGATGAAGTAATTTATGAAGGTTATGGTCCGGATGGCTTGGCTATTTATGTGGTTACTCTGACAGATAATACGAATCGTACCTTAACCAATGTGCGCACTATTTTTAATAAAAATGGTGGTAATCTTGGGGAAAATGGCTCAGTAGCCTTTATGTTTGACCGCAAGGGATACATTGCGATTGAACGTCAGGGTCTTGATATTGATGAAGAAGAGATGTTTATGGCTGCTGTAGAGGCGGGTGCCGAAGATCTGCAAGCCGCTGATGATGTTTTTGAAATTTATACCCAAGCAAGTGACTTTGCAAGCGTGCGGGATAATTTAGAGGCAGATGGGTATAAATTAGCCACTGCTGAATTAACCATGATTCCAAATATTATGGTTGAAGTCAGTGAGGGTAATCTGACCCAGGCGGAGAGCCTAATAAGTAAGCTGGAAGATGACGATGATGTTCAGGACGTTTATTACAACGCTGAATTAGATGTGTAGATAGATTAAGACCGGGCCCTTTGCCTGGCCTTTTTTATATCTTAAAACGCTAGTCTTTTAACCTTATTCGAGAGGAGAACTAGGCATGAACATAGCCATAATCGGTGCATCCTATGCGGGAATTGCTGCTGCTAACCGGGCGCGTTATCGTTATCCTCAGGCTGAAATTTGCCTTTTTGAAAGTCAAGCTCATGTCGGAATAAAGCCAGCTGGAATTGCGAATTTAAGTTCAGATCAAGCTGCTAACGAGGACTTGGTCAAGCTTGATTCGGGGGTGGTCTTAAAATTAGCCAGCCAAGTGATTGCGATAGATTCCCAAGCATCTAGTTTAACCTATCTAGAAAGTGAAACAGGGCCGTATCAGTATCAGTATGATTATTTAATTCTAGCAATGGGGAGTCAACAAGTAGAAAGTAAGCTAAGAGAAGACTTTGGTCACTTTATAATTGATTTATCTAACCAAGCCAGTCGTCAAGCTAGTCGTAAAATTTTAGACCGATCCCAGTCAATATTAGTTGTCGGCGGTGGACAAGTCGGTTTAGAAGGTGCAAGCTATCTAGCTGGTATGGGCAAGACTGTTACCTTAGTTGAAGCCAATGACCAGCTAGCTTTTAAGTATTTTGACCAAGCTATCGCTGATGCTATAAAGAATATTTTAACAATTCAGGGCGTAAAAGTAGAGACTAGTACCAGTTATCATCAGCTTGACCTAGTGGGTAACCATTTAGCCGTCCATTGTCAAAATCAGACATTTTTAACAGATGCTCTCTATATCGCTAACCAAGTACGGCCTAATAATGGCTTAATCCGTGACCAGTTAGTCTTGGACATGGATGGCACGATTAAAACAGATGCTTATATGCAGACCTCAGTAACAAATATTTTTGCCTGTGGCGATTTGGTCAAAGTGAATTTTGCTGATTTAGGACAACGCTATTACCAGCCTTTGGTTAGCCATGCAGTTTTGACAGGCCAGATTGCAGCTGATAATTTGACCTTTCCCCGCCAGGCTATGCCCCAAGTTTATCGGACGACTGTTATGGATTTGGGTAATTACCAGATTTTTTCTAGTGGTTTAACAAAAACTGAGGCTGATTATTACTTTACTAATGTGACCAGTTGCTATCAGTCGGACGGCTATCATATCTTTATAATGACTGATAGTTATTATGGCTCATTACGGGGCCTACAAGTCATAGCACCTAAGGATGATCCAGGTCTTAGGGCCATCATTGGCCAGGCAACTACGGCTATTCAAAATAAGTTGACGATCGACCAGTTGTGTCAGCAGGCCAATGTACTGGTTGGACAAAAACTGGTTTATTGTCCAGCATGGTGTCAGGCCCTTTGGACTCATCAGGATTTGATCAAGCAAGTCGGAAAGGGGGGGCTATCTGATGCGGTTGAGTCAGTTGATGGTTAAAAGCCAGGCCATCCAATATCAAATGCTAAGCCAATTGGCCTGCCAAGCTGAGCCCCATGAAGTCAAACAGCTGGCTAGCCAATTAAAAATTAGCCTGGCGACCTGTGAAAAATATCTGGCTCAAATTAATGACCTAGCCAGAAATGAGCAGGTCCCCCTAATTTTAAATAGGCGAGCTGACCAGGTGCGCTTGGTCATGGGACCTGAATTAGGCTGGCAAGCTATCAGTCAGCTTATGGTTGTAGAAAGTACTTATTTCCAAATCCTTGATTATTTGTTTAAGCAAGGTCAATTTACTAATGGTTGGTTAGCTGATAGTCTGGCAATTAGCGAGGCAACGCTCAATCGTAAAATCAGTGAGCTCAACCAGATTTTAGCTGATTTTAATCTGCAGGTGAAAAACGGACAGTTGAAAGGTAGTAAACACCAAGTGGCTTACTTTTACTACCAACTATATAGTTTGTTACTTGGCCCAGATGAGCGTGATGAATTAGTGAAAAACTACCAGATAAGAGATTATCTCCCTTATTTTGAAGCCATTAATAAGGGCCCCTTTAAGCCGCAAGCAGCTTATGATTTATTATTGTGGCTCTATGTTCATCAACAAGTTAGCTACCAGGATTTAGGTCAAGATCACAGCTTGTGGCCCGATAAAATCATGAATCACTATCAGAATCAGGCCATATATCAACGCATTCGCCACCATCTAATCCACTATTATGGCCGTCAAGCTGGTCCAATTAATGAGGCAGATATTTTTTGTCATTTCGTCTGGTTACTTTCGCATGGTGTCCTCTCCCATGCTAGTCATTTGCAAATTCTGGGTTTTGGTGGCCCCATTACAGCGGCCACTAATCTGACCATCCATGCCCTGTCTAGTCAGGGATTAGGACAGAGTCGGTTGCGTGAAGTGGTTATGTACCAAACTAGTCAGATTTATGCCCAGCGTATCTTTTTCACAGGAGCAGTGGTTGATGACTTTGCTATTAGCCAAGCTAAAGCCTCGGCTTATGTAAAAAGTGAAAATCAGATTGATAGCCTGCTTAGGCAAGTCGACAAGCAAATTTATAAAGACAATGTCCTAGGCCAGGGTGATATGGATTTAGCCAACAGTATGGCCTTGGCTCGGCTGGTCCAATACATTAGATTGCCTAAGCCTAGTCAAATAAAAATAGGCCTGGTCCTGTCAGCTGACCGGCCGCAAGTGGATCTAGTGTTAGCTAGACTCAAGCAAGCAACCGCTAATAGCCCAGAAGTAACGATTAGTCTTTATGATGACCAGGAAGATTATGACTATTTGCTTGTCGGGCCTAACCAGACTTACCAGAGTGACCAGACCTATTACCGAATGAAAGGATGGGCTTGCCAACTTGACTTGGACCATTTAATGGCTTACTTAGAACAAGTGGCAAGTTCAATATAAAGAGGGCGCAACAAGAAGTATCCTGAACGGAATCCTTGGAATAGAAGATGGCCAATATGGCAGGTATTGTGTCGGATTTTGTGAAAGGACTTCAGTTAACAATGAGAGCCCAGGACTTTAACAGTCCTAGGCTCATTATTTATGCTTTTAATGATAAAAAGACTAATTAGTAGCTTAGTTTGTAAGTACAGTTAGATTAAAATCGCAAAAATTTTTTAAAATGCTAAAAAGTTAAGGTCATTTTTGTAAGCGCTCACGTTAAAATGAGGATGAAGCAAAAACAAGGAGGACCTATTATGGAAAAATATATTATGGCAATCGACCAGGGGACAACCTCGACCCGGGCAATCATATATAATCGCCAGGGAAAGAATGTTGGTTCATATCAAAAAGAATTTGAACAAATTTTTCCTCATTCAGGCTGGGTTGAGCATAATGCAAATCATATTTGGAATTCAGTGCAATCAGTAATTGCTGGGGCCTTTATTGAATCAGGCTTGAAGCCTGAACAGATTGAAGGGATTGGTATCACCAATCAAAGGGAGACAACGGTAATTTGGGACAAGGAAACGGGCTTGCCGATTTATAATGCGATTGTTTGGCAGTCTCGACAGACTTCTGATATTGCCAACCAGCTCAAGGCAGATGGCTATACCGATATGATCCGAGAGAAGACCGGACTTGTGGTCGACGCTTACTTCTCCGCTACTAAAATTCGCTGGATTCTCGACCATGTTGAGGGTGCCCAAGAGCGAGCTGAAAAAGGGGAGCTTCTCTTTGGTACCATAGATACTTGGATTGTCTGGAAGCTAACCAATGGACAAGCCCATGTCACGGACTACACCAATGCAGCTCGGACCATGCTATTTAACTTAAAAGATTTAGCTTGGGACCAAGAAATTTTAGACATACTAAATATTCCAAGTATCATGTTACCTGAGGTCAAATCGAATTCAGAAATCTATGGTCACACCATACCATTCCATTTTTATGGGGCGGAAGTTCCAATTGCTGGTATGGCCGGCGACCAGCAGGCAGCCCTCTTTGGCCAGTTAGCTTTTGAGCCGGGTATGGTAAAAAATACCTATGGGACCGGTGCCTTCATAATTATGAATATTGGCCGAGAATTTCAATTATCAGATAATAAGCTGATTACGACCATTGGTTATGGCATCAATGGCGAAGTAAACTATGCGCTTGAAGGTTCGATATTTGTGGCTGGATCAGCTATCCAGTGGTTGCGTGATGGCTTGAAAATTATTGAAAATTCACCTCAGTCTGAAGAGATGGCTAAGCAATCTACTTCTGACGATGAGGTTTATGTTGTACCGGCCTTTACCGGTCTAGGTGCTCCTTATTGGAATTCGGATGCCCGAGGATCTGTATTTGGTTTAACGCGTGGCACCAGTCGGGAAGACTTTGTCAAGGCCACCCTACAATCGTTGGCCTATCAAACCCGAGATATTATTGACACGATGGAGTTGGACACAGATATAGATATCAATGAGCTCAGAGTTGATGGGGGCGCCGCTATGAATGACTACCTCATGCAATTCCAAGCTGATATTTTAGGGATTGAAATCGCTAGAGCGGCTAACTTGGAGACTACTGCTCTAGGAGCGGCCTTTTTAGCTGGCCTAGCAGTTGGCTATTGGGAGGACTTAGAAGAACTTAAGTCTCTTAATGCTGTAGACCAAACTTTCACACCATCTATGAACAATGCCCGCAAGGAACAACTTTATAAGGGTTGGCGCCAAGCGGTTAGAGCGACACAAGTATTTACCGAGCCACTTGATTAGGCTAGAAAGGAATCGATTATGAAATTTTCATTTGAAACTCGTCAACAAGCTATTCAAAAAATGCAAGAGCGTGAACTGGACCTATTAATTATCGGTGGGGGAATCACTGGTGCAGGTGTTGCCTTGCAAGCAGCAGCTTCTGGTTTAGAAACTGGCTTAATTGAGATGCAAGATTTTGCGGAAGGCACCTCTAGCCGGTCAACCAAGCTAGTTCACGGAGGGATTCGCTATCTCAAACATTTTGATGTTGAAGTTGTCGCTGATACTGTCCAAGAGCGGGCGGTAGTTCAACAAATTGCGCCCCATATTCCTAAACCGGATCCAATGATTCTACCTGTATATGATGAGCCGGGGGCTACCTTTAATATGTTTAGATTAAAAGTAGCCATGGACCTCTATGATTTATTGGCTGGTATTCAAAACTCAACTTATGCTAACCAAGTTCTCAGTGCCCACCAGGTATTAGAACGTGAGCCAGACTTGAAAAAAGAGGGATTATTAGGTGGCGGACGCTACTTGGACTTTAATAATAGTGACATTCGTTTGGTGATTGAAAATATTAAGCGGGCCCATCACGATGGTGCTTTAATTGCTAGCCGCGTCCAAGCAGTCGGTTTTACCTATAATGACAATGGTCGTGTCAATGGGGTAATGGCTAAAGATTTGCTAACTGATGAAGAATTTGAGATTAAGGCCCGGGTGGTGATTAATACTACTGGTCCATGGTCTGACAAGACGCGTAACTTGGACAAGGAGGGTCAAAAAATCCAGCAAATGCGACCAACTAAGGGGGTTCACTTGGTGGTTGATGCCAGCCGCCTCAAGGTATCGCAGCCAGTTTATTTTGACACAGGTTATGGGGATGGCCGTATGGTATTTGTTATTCCACGTGAGAATAAGACCTACTTTGGTACTACCGATACTGATTATCAAGGGGACTTTAAACATCCTGAAGTCACCCAAGCAGACGTGGACTATTTATTAGGGGCAGTGAACCAACGTTTCCCTGAAGCCCATATTAGCTTGGCTGATATTGAGAGTTCATGGGCAGGCTTACGGCCATTATTAGCAGGCAACTCTTCTTCTGATTATAATGGTGGTGATTCTGGTAAGTTAACCGATGATAGTTTTGATCAGTTAATAACTAGCGTCCAAGGCTATCTTAACCAGGAACAGACCCGTGATCAGGTGGAGAAGGTCGTTGCTAACTTAGAGGGGTCACTTTCTGAGCAGCAGCTCAATCCTTCTGAAGTATCTCGTGGGTCTAGTTTAGAAGTTGACGAGAATGGGCTAATCACATTAGCTGGTGGTAAAATTACTGACTACCGCAAGATGGCGGCTGGTGCCTTAGCAAAAATTATTGAAATTCTCAAAGCTGACTTTGATCGGTCCTTTAAAGCCATTAATTCAAAAACCTACCCAGTTTCTGGTGGTGAATTGAATCCAGCTAATATCGAAAAAGAATTTGCTGCTTATGCTCAGCTGGGTATGAGTCGGGGGCTTAACCAAGAAGATGCTTATGAAATTGCTTCCTTATATGGGTCAAATGCACCAAAAGTCTTCCAACTAGCAGGTGAGATTGAAGAGCAGGTTGGCTTGTCCCTTAAAGAAAATCTGATGCTTAATTATGCGATTGCCTATGAAATGGTCTTAAACCCTGTTGATTATTTCTTACGTCGAACTAACTATTTGCTCTTTAAACGAGATGAGATTGATCATTTGATTGAGCCTGTATTAGCTGTTATGGCTAAACAGTTTAATTGGAGTCGAGCAGACCAAGCCGAGCAAGAAGAGCGTTTACAAGCTGTCATCGATAAAAATGATTTAGTTGCCTTAAAAGCAGACCAAAGTCAGGAGGGCTAACCATGTCAGTAGATGTATTAGGAGAGTTTATAGGTACTGCTATGCTAGTCTTGCTAGGCGATGGGGTGGAAGCCAATGTTTCTTTAAATAAAAGCAAGGGGCAAGATGCTGGCTGGTTGACAATCGCTATCGGTTGGGGCTTAGCAGTAGCGGTAGCAGCCTATGTTTCGGGCTTTATGGGACCAGCCCATCTCAATCCGGCTGTTAGCCTGGCCTTTGTTTTGACAGGTGACTTATCTTGGGGTCAGCTGGGGGCTTATACCCTGGCTCAAATGGCTGGTGCCTTTCTAGGCGCTGTCCTAGTTTGGCTTCATTATCGGCCACATTTTGAAGCAACACCAGATGCTGGGACCATCCTAGGGGTTTATGCCACAGGTCCGGCTATCCGGTCAACGGTTGATAACCTAATCTCTGAGATTATCGGCAGCTTTATTTTGACATTTGGTATTATGACTTTTGGCCTAACTGAAATGGCACCTGGTCTAGCTACAAGTGTCGTTGGCGCCTTGATTATCGCTATTGGCGTATCGCTCGGTGGGCCAACTGGTTATGCGATTAATCCTGCCCGAGATTTAGGGCCTCGCCTAGCCCATGCTATCTTACCTATGCAACATAAGGGGAGTTCAGATTGGGCTTATGCTTGGATTCCAATTATCGGGCCTTGCTTGGGAGCCATGCTTGCCGCCTGGGCCTATCTTATTGTTAAATAAATTGATTTGGAATTAAACTGCAATTGAGTTAATAAAAAAATCGATCCTTTAGTCTTAGATAGACCAGAGGATCGATTTTTGCTATTTAGCTATATCATTGTATTAAATACCTGAGATAACAGCTATAAATGATTAAGCATTAATAATTCGCTTGACAACTTTCAGTCGGGTAAATTCTTCTCTTTCCTTTTCTTCAAGAGCTGAAGAAATTGTTTTTTGAGCATTTTCCAACTGGGGAATCGTGACATTTTGTAGCGCATTAACCCGCTTTTTGGTTTTCTGAATATTATTGGCGAGCCGATATGCGGCATTCTCAAGTTGGCCAAGTTGGATCTGAAGTTTCTTAACTTCCTCAAAGGCTAGTCGGGCTCGGTCCATGGCAATGGTAGTATTGCCGAAGGAGTAGGCTGGTTTTAAAGCCTGAGCTCGATATTTTAAGTTAGGAACCTCTGAGCCCATGACTGACCTAACTTGTACCCTTAGGCCATCTGAAAGTGGAATATTACTAGCCGCTTCATAGACGCTAAGAATACCCTGACTGGCGTTAGCTACGGCTAATTCTTGGTAGGCTTTGGTTAGAGTTTGGTCCAATTCAACCTGTAATTGCTGTACTTGCTTGACAATTGCCATGATTTCGTTCATGAGGATCATTCGTTTACGATCCATTAACTGGTAGCCAGATTGAGAAAGGGTTAGGGTATTTTGAATTTGCATCAAATTACCCTTAGTTGGCGCCATGTTAATATACATACCTATTCACCGCCTTCGGTTTTAGGGTGATAGTACTTGTCTAGGATAGCCGTATCAATTCGTGTCAATTCTTGGCGTGGGAATTGACTAAGGAGCTTCCAGGCCAAATCCAGTGTTTCTGCTATGGTCCGTGTTTCATCAGCAGCTTGGCCGACAAAGTCTTTTTCAAAGGCCTCACCAAAAGCAAGGTAGGTCTTATCAATATCAGAAAGTTCCTCTTCACCAATTACCGAAGCTAGCGACCGGGCTTCAAAGGCACCGGAATAAGCGGCAAAGAGCTGGTTAGCCACATCAGCATGGTCTTCTCGGGTATACTCAGCCCCAATCCCATCCTTCATTAAACGAGAAAGGGAGGGCAGGATACCAATTGGCGGATAGATATTTTTACCAACTAGTTGGCGGTCAAGAACAATTTGTCCCTCTGTAATGTAACCAGTTAAATCTGGAATAGGGTGGGTCATATCATCGTTAGGCATAGTTAAGATAGGAATTTGGGTTACTGAACCATCCTTACCTTTCACAATGCCAGCCCGCTCATAAATAGTAGCTAATTCTGAGTAGAGATAACCAGGATAACCTTTACGAGAAGGGATTTCCTGCTTGGCTGAAGAGACTTCCCGTAAGGCCTCACAGAAGGAGGTCATATCAGTTAAGATAACTAAGACATGTTTACCTAGGTCATAGGCCAGGTACTCTGCAGCTGTTAAGGCAACTCGAGGTGTGATGAGTCTTTCCATAACAGGATCATCAGCGGTATTTACAAACATAGTGACGTGGTCAATGGCACCTGATTCTTCAAAAGAACGACGGAAGAAGTCAGCGACATCATGTTTAAAACCCATAGCAGCAAAGACCACAGCAAATTCTTCGCCTGAATCTTTACCCAGGCGCGCTTGCTTAACAATTTGGGCAGCTAGTTGGTCATGGGGCATCCCATCTCCAGAGAAAATTGGTAATTTTTGCCCTCTAATGAGTGTCATCAAGCCATCAATAGCTGAAAAGCCAGTCTCGATAAAGTCGCGCGGATAGATCCGAGATACTGGATTCAGCGGATCACCATTCACATCGCGTTTGATAGTGGAATGGATTTCACCTAATCCATCTAGGGGGCGACCAATACCGTCAAAAATACGACCGGAAATTTCTGGAGATAATTCAATCTCCATCCCATGACCAGTAAATTGGGTATGGGTATTATTCAAAGACATGGCGCTTGTCTGGTCAAAGACTTGGACCATGGCTTGGTCTCCTTCGATTGCAATGACCTGGCCTAATTTTTGCTCAGTCCGATTAACCCGGAACTTAACGATTTCATTATATTGGGCCCCCCGCACGCCATCAATTACGACAAGTGGTCCTTCAATCGCATTTAAACCTAAATATTCAATTGCCATTAAACATCCTCCTTTATCCGTTTTCAGCTATAGCGCGGTCATAAAATTGATCAATTTCATCGAAGTATTTGTCTAGCTGGTCTAGCTGGTCATTTGCCACATCATATTTGATATTAATAACAGTCGCAAAGATACTAGACTGGTTTAAATAAGACATCGGCATGCCCCATTGAATTAGGGACTTGCACCGCTCATAGAGATATAAAATAACAGCCATCATCTTGGCTTGTTTTTTAATCGGTACGGCGCAGTCAATCTCATGGAAGGAAGCCTGCTGTAAGAAACCTAAACGAATAACTCGAGCAATTTGCAAAATTAGCTTTTGACTATCCGGTAGGACATCTGATCCGATTAATTTTACAATCTCCAATAGATTCTCTTCTTCATGGAGTAAGCGCATGATTTCAGCTCGGTCATTGACAAAATTATCGGAGACATTAGCTCGGTACCAACTAGAGAGATCACCGACATACTGGCTGTAGGAATTGGTCCAAGAGACAGCAGGGTAGTGGCGTTGCCTTGCTAAGTCGGCGTCAAGTCCCCAGAAGCATCGAACAAAACGTTTGGTGTTTTGGGTAACAGGTTCAGAGAAGTCACCACCTTGAGGAGATACGGCACCAATAATTGAAACTGAACCATCATTTTGACTCAGTGTCTGCATATAACCGGCTCTTTCATAGAAGGTAGCAATGCGGGACGCTAGGTAGGCTGGGAATCCTTCTTCGGCTGGCATTTCTTCTAAACGGCCAGATAGTTCACGCAAGGCCTCAGCCCAACGTGAGGTAGAATCGGCCATAATTGCTACGTCATAGCCCATATCGCGATAATATTCAGCAATAGTAAGGCCAGTATAGATAGATGCTTCACGAGCAGCCACTGGCATATTTGATGTGTTAGCTATGAGAACAGTCCGTTCCATAAGGGGAGCTCCTGTTCTCGGGTCAACAAGTTTAGAGAAATCTTCAAGAACCTCGGTCATTTCATTACCACGTTCACCACAACCAATGTAGACAATAATGTCGGCATCGGCATATTTAGCAATTTGGTGCTGCATGGTCGTCTTGCCGGTTCCGAAACCGCCAGGGATGGCGGCAGTTCCTCCTTTAGCAATTGGGAAAGCGGTGTCGATAATTCTTTGACCGGTCAAGAGCGGTTGGGTGGATTCATGACGACGGTCTACTGGGCGTGGTGTCCGAATTGGCCATTCTTGGTAGGCTTTAACCTCATGAATTTGTCCCTGGAAGTCTTCAACTTTAACCAAGGTATCTTCAATGGTATAGTCGCCACTAGCAACCACTTCTACCACTTCTCCGGTAATTTGCACAGGTAGGAGCACTTTATGAGAGACAGCACTGGTTTCAGGTATTTCAGCTAGGATTTGACCACCTCTAACCTGGTCACCTACTTTTACTAGGGGTGTAACAGTCCATTTTTTCTCCCGATCTAAGGAATGAACGTTGACACCTCGACTAATAACATAGCCAGATTGTTTCTCAATTTCTTTAAGTGGTCGTTCGATACCATCAAAAATATTATTTAGTAAGCCAGGTCCCAATTCAACTTTCATGGGCATGCCAGTAGCTTGGATAATTTCACCTGGTTTTAAACCAGCAGTTTCTTCATAAACCTGGATAGTGGTTTTTTTATCGTCAATGCGGATGACTTCACCAATAAGGTGTTCTTGCCCGACATAGACCATTTCTTGCATAGAGAGATCGGTCTCTCCATTAACAGTAACAATTGGCCCTTGAATGCCATAGACTTGATTAGTGGTCATATGCTTGGGCCACCTCCTCGATTGTAAAGTTTTCTTCCTGAAGTTGGATAAAGCTGGCAAAAGAATAATCCAATAAAATTTGCCGATCAGTTAAGACGCCACGTAGGCCACCAAAAAACTCACGGTCTGAAGGCCTAATGGGATGGCCGCTAGCTGCCTCAAGTTGGTCTAGTAATCCTGAATCGCTTTTATCCAAGTAGATGATAAAATCTTCATTCTCAGCGAAGTTCTGTACCGACTTCACCATGGCAACTAATTGGTCAAAATAGGCAGGACTTTGTTTGTAATCGGCTAAGGCAGCTTTTAGTTGGTCAAAAATTTCTGCCTTTAATTCATTATTACGTAAGTAAAGATCACGTTGCAGACGAATCTGGTCTTGCGCGATGACTTTATTATTATCTTTTTCTAGTTGTACACGTTCATCCAAAGCTTGTTTTTGATAACGTTGGTCTAATTGAGCCTGATAATTGGCAAAATCTTTATCTAAACTAGCTTGGTAGTTTTTAAGTTCTTCATCAATGTCTACTTGGATATCTTGGTTAACCTCTTGGGCAAAATACTGTAGACGTTCTTGTAATTCCAATGACAGGACTCCTTCCTAAAGCTGAATGCCAATGGCTTGCTGAATAGTATCAGTGATACTATCGTCAGCTTGATGATCATTTGGCCCTTTAAGTGATACTAAAAGAGGGCTGGTGCGATTAAAGCGAATATCATTAATGCGTTCCTGGTGGCTAGCAATTAGGCTAGGAGAAATATGGATAAGACCTATCTCAGTTTTCTCTAGAACCTGGTCGAGGACTTGATCAAAATCATGCTTATCATCAATTAAAACCCCTTCAATGCCAGCTAGACGCATGCCTGTTAAGCTTTCTGCATTATCAACAATTACAAATTGTTTCATTATAGGCGACCTAAAATCATGAAGGAAATAATTAAACCGTAAAGGGCTACCCCTTCTGCTAAACCAACGAAGATAAGTGAACGACCAAAGATAGAACCATCTTCACTAATAGCACCGAGGGCAGCAGAAGCAGCATTAGCAACGGCAATACCACCACCGATACAAGATAAACCTGTTGAAAGGGCAGCAGCAATGTAACCTAGACCAGTAGCTAGGCCTGCTTCAGTAGCCATTTCAGCAGCCATTACTGGTTGGTAGGCAAGGATTAGTGAGACAGCAATGCCTGCAACTACAGCAAAAATATTAGTGTAAAAAGATTTTTTGAAACGGCGTTTGTTTTGTTGACCAGAAAAGAAATAAGAAAAAGGTAGGACAAAGCCAAGGATAAAAGTAGCAAGCATGGTTAATTTAATTAGTAATTCTGTATTCATTATTATTTTTCTCCTTCATTTAACCAAATATTTTCAAATTCAATCCCGTTACCAGCGTAGAAGTGACTAAATATTTCATAAAATTCTAGCCGCAGGGTTTGGATAGCAACAATCAGGCCTTCAAAGCCCATTACAAAGAGGTTACCTAAGATAACAACTAACCAGTTAATTGAACCGCTATTTTCAGCACCGGCAAACATCATCACAACACCCATCATGGCACCATGGGAAATCGCGAAGGCACCTACCCGGACAAAGGAAATAGTGTTTGAGAAATAGGTCAGTAGGGTCTCAAAGCTCTCGAAGAAAATTGTTAGTGCTTTAATAACAGGACCATCTTCATTGCTGTCATGTTTTTTTGTCAGATAAGCCATAATCTCTTCTTTAAAAGCAATGGTTAGGAAACTGATAACCAATAGTGCTACTAAGAGGCCCGTTGCTGGAATCGTTTGTCCTGACATATATAGGATTAACATCAAGACTAGCAGACCGTAGAAGACTAGACCAGCTATCCCATTCTTATCTAAAATAGCTTCCCATTTTTCACCATTTTTAAGTCGCAAAACGACATTTAAAATCATTGTCATTAGGATAATAAACATACCGAAAACGACGGCAACAACAAAAACAGCATTTAAAGTCCCGAAAAAGGGGATGGTGACCATATCATGCATGGGATGTAGCCAGAGGGCTGGTATGACATCTTCAAAACCAAAGACAGTTCCAAATAGTAAACCAAAAATCATAGATGACAGACCACAGGCTGCTACCATGCCAAGTGCCCGGAATTTTTTATTAAAAACACCGATTAAGCCAACCAAAAATAGTACAAAGCCTTGACCTAAATCGCCGAACATCGCCCCAAATAAAAGCGAATAGCTGATAGCGACTAGGGCAGTAGGGTCCATTTCATGATAGTTAGGGACGCCATACATTTTGGTTAAAAGCTCAAAGGGGCGAAATAAGACCTTGTTTTTCATTTGCGTGGGCGGTTTGAGATGGGTGTTATCAGACTCATCCTCAATAAACATGGTCACATCATCATCATCTTTGACCTTGTCTCTAAAAGCTAAGGCTTGGTCAGCTGGCATCCAGCCAATCAAAAGATAGCGGGTTTCTTTTTGGGCAAATTCATCACGGGTGATGGCAGCATATTTCCTAACAGAAAAGGCCTTAGATAGGTCTTGAAGTCGGGCTTTAATCTGTAAGAGTTGAGGCAAAATAGGCTCGATGAGATAGGCCAATTGATTTTTTTGTTTAGTCATATCTTGATCTAAGTGGCCAAGTTTTAGCCGGTAATCATCAACGATTTCACTGATTAAGCCTTGGCCTTCAGGTAGGTAAATCCGCTCCCAAGCCAAGGAATAATAGAGGGTATCAACCCGTTGCCGTACAGCCTTAGGTGTGAAATAAACACCATATATATATTCGTCAGTTTCTTGAGCAGGCATAAATATTGAAGGTGTCATGCTATCGATATACTTAATGAACTTGCGATAATTGTTTTTGGTAAAGCGCCCAAAACGGAATTTTATATGCGACATACTCAAAATTTTATCCAAGGGATAATCTAGACCGATAAAGGGTTGAAAAAGTTCAATATTCTTTTCAATTTCCTGGTGCTTATCCTCATTAGCCTGGATAGCTTGTGAGTGATTAGCCATTGTTTCTTCAGTCCGCCGAATGATCGTTTGCAAATCAGCAAAGCTATGTTTTTCAGCTTCTTTTGCATCATGACTAGCCAAATCTTGACAGTCTATTTGGGCTAGCAGTTTGTCTAAACGCTCCAACCATGCTTCATAAGGGTTGGGTGAAGTATAACTGCGTAGCGTCTTAATTTCTGAAAGTTCTTTGAGTGCATTTTCGAGGTGGATTTCATAGTCAGTTAAATATTTGTCGGCCATGCGGTCAATATCATCACGTGGGCCGGTGATATTTACCAGACTCATTTTCTTGATCATATCACGCTGTCCTTTCTAAAATTTTCTTTTTGTCGGGCCATCATTTCTTCAATGGCTTGAGTAATACTATCGGCCTCACCTGCTCGTTTGTCTAAATAATTAAAGATAGCGAGCATAGACTGGGGCCACTGTCTTGCAACTCGATCCTGTAAACGGCGCAAGTAGCGGTGCTCATTATGGATTAAGGCCATGGAGTCATCAACCTGGTCGAAAATCTCGCCATAGCCAAGACTTTGGGCCAGGCGGATGAAGCTGGGACTATCGTTAATAAATAATAGCTGGCTGCGAATGCTTTCGTCCTGGAGCTTGCCAAGGTCGATTAGTGCAGCTGAAATCTCCGCTTCTTCAAGGTGGTAGTAGAATTTAAGCCGATAGATAGACATCAAATTGCTGATATCAACATCCCGACTAATTAAACGTTTTGCAGCTTGAAGTTGCTGACTAGGTAAAGTTTTTTTATAGGTCTGCCACATTTTTCTGATGACATAAGCGTCTAAGGCGTTCTCCAAGATAAAGAGCTGGTAACCAGTTTCTTCATGGGCCTGATAAAGGTTAAAAATGCGCGCATAGTCTGTCCGACTTAAGGCCTGGACGATTTCCGTCATCGACCGAGCAGTCATTAATTGATCAATATCAAAATGGCGTTTTTGGGCGAGATAGTCGGCAAATTCACCATGCTCTAGGTCATGTTGTCCCTGTTCGTTAACTTGACGGATAGCTGACTTAATAATTTCAAGTTCATAGCGACGTCCATAAACCTGGAGTAACTTGCGTTGGTCAAAGTTAGCGAACTTGTATATTTTTAAGAAATCATGGTAGACCCCACGTTGGACCGCCAGCTCAATATCACGTCGGTTAATTGCTTGAAGTGATAAATCTTTACTGGCCAAGCTATAACTAGGACTAGTTTTTAAATAATTAATCATATCATTCAGTTTTTCACCGGCCACCAGGTCATTAAGTGTTTCCTGGCTCAGCATATCCTTAGACATAGCTTGAATTTTAGTCTTTAAGGCAGTGAATTTACTCATATTCATCTACCCCTATTTTTTTAGCTTGGTCAACCAAATACTGAATATAGTTGCTTTGATGGTGGTCAATAATTTCTTGAATACTGTTCAAGGCAGCCTGATATTTAGCTTGGTCAGCTGCTAACTCATTTGCTTGCTTAGCTGCTATCTGATCTTGATAACTAGCCAAATTATTATGAAAATCATTTTCAAGCTGAGTTTGATAATCACGACGTTTTTGCTCATAGTTAGCTTTCAATTTTTGCTTTTCATTTTGAACCTGAGCTAACTTTTCATCAGCATCTTGTTCAATTTGATAGAGCTGGTCAATTGTTTTATTCATTGGCATTCCCTCCCCTTTAATTACTTACACATTGCTGTGCATAAAATTATTATACGACTTCCAAAAATCCTGACCATGCCTAGATAAAAAATTCATGCAAAAAAGAGCAATAAATATTAAATCGCTATTATTTGCATGAAAATTTTTTGAAAAAGAAGATTTTTAGGTTGGTCTACGTATCTATAAGTGACCGGTTAATAAATTCAAGGAGGTGGGCAAGATAGAAGCCCTGATGACTGAAATAATGACTGAAGCAACGGCTAGTCAATCTGCTGATATTCATATTCAACCTAAAAATAATAAATATGATGTCTTACTACGAGACCTTGGTCAACTCAGAAAAATTAGAGAATTGAGCCAAGAGGAAGGGAGTCAGTTAATTCGTTATTTAAAATATATGGGTCATATGGACGTGGGTGAACGCCGACAGCCTCAAGATGGTCGCGTCTTTTTTCAACTAGCTGACCGCGAGTATGAGTTACGGCTATCAACTATGGCTAACTATCAATTGTTGGAGTCAATGGTAGTTAGGCTGCTGTACCAAGAAGACAAGGAGCTTAACCAAGTTGGGCTAGATACGATTTTTAGTCATCTTGCCAAGGCGTATTTACAGAAAAAGTCTGGCCTTATTATTTTTTCAGGTCCGGTGGCTTCAGGAAAAACGACAACTATCTATTATCTACTGCGTCAAGTTTTTCAAAAGACTAAGCGTCAAATCATTTGTATTGAAGACCCGGTAGAAATTAGAGAAGCTAATTTTTTGCAAACAGAGATTAATGATAAGGCTGGTATCGGTTTTGACCAACTCATTAAGGCAGCCCTCCGCCACCATCCGGATATTTTAGTTATTGGGGAGGTGCGCGATGTCCATACTGCTCGGATGATGATGCGGGCAGCCCTAACCGGCCACCTAGTTGTTGCAACGATTCATGCTAAAAATTGCTTTGGGGTCATTGAGCGTTTGAAAGAATTGGAGGTGACTGACCTACAGCTGCACCAGACGCTACTGCTAGTTTCTAGCCAGCGTCTGATTCCAGGGATTAGGGAAGTGGCTTGGCCTGTCTTTGAGTGGTTAGCGGGAGCTGACCTTCAGACCTATTTAAGTGATAAACAGGTAACCGATAACTTTCGTACTCTAAACCAAAATATCGAACAGGCGGTGACTGATGGAAAAATCTCAAGAGCAGCGGCCCAACCCTATCGATTGGAAGAGACTGCTAAATTATGAAATTAAGTCCTCTTGGACAGCCAAAAAGCAAGCTGAGTTTTTAGAGCAAGTCAGTGAATTATTATTAGAAGGTTTTACGCTGGCTCAGGCTCTGGATTTTTTAGAAACACTGGACCGCAAATTTCAAAATATATACCGAGACATGCAAGCTGACTTAAGCCAAGGGGCTTATTTTTATCAGGTATTGGATGCTATTAACTTGTCAGACAAAATTATTTTTCAAATTAAATTAGTTGAGAACTATGATGATCTGGCTAGCGGATTGGGGGAGATTGCCGACTATATACGAAGAAGTGCTCAAAACCAGCAAAAAATCAAGCAGACCCTGGCCTACCCCTTGGCCTTGGTAGTGCTTATGATTGGTTTAATGCTTGTTTTAAGAGTTTTCTTGTTACCCCAATTGCAGGCTATGCTAGCAGACCAAGATTTGGACCAGGTGACTTATGCCTTAATTCACTTTCTAGAAAATTTGCCGCAAACGCTTGTCATTTTACTAGCTTTAGTTAGCCTACTTGCGATATTAAGCTATGTTTATCACCGGCTAACCACGCCCTTGCGGCGGGCCCAAACTTATGTGGTCTTACCATTTTTAGGTAAGTATTTTCGCTTGTATTATACCTACTACTTTGCTCACGAATTTAGCCAACTATTTGCTATCGGTTATTCCAGTCAACAAATAATGACGGTTTTTGCCGAACAAGACCAGGTTGCTTTTTTAAGTGAATTTGGTACTTATTTAGAGAGTAATTATAAGGCGGGGATTCCTTTTGTAGAAAGTTTAGCTAAGCTAGGGATTTTTACCATAATATTCCCAGAGATTGTGGCCCACGGGGAATTAGTGAGTCAATTGGCTATTAAAATGCGTTTCTACAGTAGGAAATGCCTTGATTGCTACTATCAAGAACTGACTAGGTTGACGAATCAATTAAAAAATATCATGTTCTTGGCGGTATCGATGGTAGTTGTATTAGTTTATTTGGTTCTCATGCTGCCCATGTTAAATATGTTGGGGCAAATATAAGGAAGATAAACTGAGATATGTTTGCTATGGAAAGGAGAAAATATGATTGCTAAATTAAGTCAATTAAGAAAAAAAGTGGATAATCCCATTGCCTTTACCCTATTAGAAATGGTTTTAGTTCTTTTAATTATAGCTGTGCTCTTGCTGCTAATTGTCCCTAATATTGCTGACCGCCGTGTAAATATTGAAAAAAAGGGGGATGATGCTTTAGTGAAAACTGTTGAAACCCAACAGGAGCTCTATCGTCTTGATAACAATGGGAAGGAAGGTAGCTTAGCTGAATTACAAAGTGGCGGCTATCTGACCAAGGAACAGGTCGAACGTTATCAAAATCGTCCCCAGTAGTTTGAGTTAAATTAGAGTGGCTCTAGGAGGTAAATATGAAATTAACTAAGCAAGGATTTACATTACTAGAGTCACTTCTAGTATTAATGGTGGTGAGTCTGATTATGATAGCTGGCTTGGTCTTTTCAAATTATGGCCAGGATTTGATGGCTAGTGAACTTGCAGTCCAGGAAATAACCCACCAGGTTAAAAAGTTACAAAATCAAGCAATCCTACAGGGTAAGACTTACCAGGTTCAGTCATATCAGCAGGATTTGAGAGTAGTTGACCTTGGCGACGGCCAAGAAGTTTGGCATTATCATCTACCTGACCGGATTTATTTTGCCCATTACCGGAAATTTATTATTATGTCACAAACTGGGTATATTAGTCCTTTTACCTGGGTGATCGTGGATCCGCATTATAAGCATGAAATTGTATTCCAGATGGGAAGTGGTCAATATGTTAGACATAAAACAGCACGTTAAATTTTTTCTAGTGAATCTACAGAACAAAAACGCCTATTTAATGACGGAATCCTTGTTAGCCTTATTGGTTTTGACCATATGTTTGAGTCTTATTATTCCCAGTTTAATTATCCAAGTGGACAAGTTAAGAGAATGTCAGACCAATACAGGACACTTTAGACAAGCCAGTCTCAATACCTTAAGCCAAACCGGTAGTAGTGAAGCTGTAACTGTTACTTTGGAGAAAGGTGGTCAGCCAGTTGAAGAAGTTATATCCTTTATTGAATAAAAGAGCCTTTACTTTAATTGAATGTATATTTGCTTTAGCAGTTTTTGCTATCATTCAGTTGAGTTTAGGTCAAACTCTGCAGGGGCAAATTAACTTTAATCAAAGTTTGTCACAAAATTATCTGGCTGATTACGCCTTATTTGAAGCTCAGGTGATTGCTGCTAGTCAGACAGCTTATCTGACTGGAGCTGGACCGCATGTTTTGTCTTTTAAAACAACAGATCAAGAATTAATTAGTTTTGAACACTATCAAAATGTAAATAGCCAGATGATTCGTCGTAGAAAGAAAGGTCAGGGACACCATCCCGTTCTCATGCAGGTGGCCAATTTTTCTGTGCAACAGCTTAGCCCACATGCAGTGATGATGACGACAGAAATGACTAACGGGGAGGTCTATACCTGCCAATTAAATTTTAAGGTGGCGAATAATAATGAAGCGCGCTAGTATTCTGCTACATAGTTTGGTCAGTTTGGCTTTGATAAGCCTCTTTTTTTTAGCAAATTTACAGATTTATCAGCATTTATATAGCCAGCACATTAATTTACAGAATTATTATCGGGCTCAAATTATGGCTAGTATGGCTAGACATCGCTATCATGAGGATTTTGTTGTTTATGTAGCTAATGCAGAGAAAGAGAATATAGAGAATCCGGAGATTCATTCTGATTCTCTAGATATGGATTTAAACGATGAGGAAATTTCTGAGTCTATGCCTAATGAAAATATGAGGGCACGACCAGAAGAAAGTAGCCAATTGATACAAGACGAAGTGGGGATGAGCGAGCAAAAATTGGTTATCGACCAATCGGAAGCTGACCAGGTGACGAGTCAAAATCAGGAGCGTCAACTTAACCAGGAAAGTAGTGGTGAATCTATCCATTTACCAGATAAGCACACCTATTATTTTAATCAAGGCCAGGTTGTGGTTAATGTGGTTAATCAGGATAATCAGGAAATTACTTACCAGGTATACTTAGACACAGATGGTCATAGCTATAGCTTCTAGTCTCCGCGACTTCAATAAAAATAGTATGTTATACTTATCAATATAACATTGTGGGAGATAAGGAGAAATTATGGATAGACGGCTTAATTTACTGCAAGAAAGCCTCATCAATGAAAATATGGGGGCATATCTGATAAACAATCCCTATAATTTGCGCTATATTACTGGTTTTACCGGGAGCTCAGGCCAAGCTTTGGTGACCCAAAATCATGCCTATTTTATAACTGATTTCCGCTATCAAGAGCAAGCTCGCAAGGAATGTCCGGAATTTGAGGTGGTTATTGCTGGTGGCCAATCCACGGTAAAAAGTCCCATGGTTTTTATTGGACAATTGATTAGGGATGAAAATATTTTAAGCATAGGTTACGAAGAAGAATTTGTGACTGTAGCTTATTATGACCAATTGGTGGATGTGGTGGATGACCAGCGTCTGATACCAGCCTCTGGACTTATAGAGGTACAAAGAGAGGAAAAAGACAGCAAGGAAATAGCCCATATCCAAAAGGCTTGTCAAATTGCAGATGCGGCCTTTGATCATATTCTTGGTTTTATTAAACCTGGCATGACTGAGATTGAAGTTGCTAATGAATTAGATTTTTATATGCGCAAGCAGGGTGCTAGTGGTGTTTCTTTTGATACAATTGTAGCCTCAGGTTATCGGTCGGCCATGCCTCATGGGGTAGCTTCTGGAAAAATTATTGAAGCAAATGATTTAGTGACCCTTGATTTTGGCTGTTATTATCAAGGTTATACCTCAGATATTACCCGCACCTTTGCCATGGGACCAGTCAGTCAGCAGGAACAGGAAATTTATCAAATTGTTTTAGAGGCTAATCAATTGGTACGTGATGAGGCCCGACCTGGTCTAACCGGTCAAAAACTAGATGGGTTAGCCAGAGATTTTATTAGCCAGCATGGCTATGGTGATTGTTTTGGTCACTCTTTGGGCCATGGCATTGGTTTAGAAATTCACGAAGGGCCGCAAATTAGCAAAAATAATAATCGTGAGCTGAAAGCAAATAGTGTTATTACCGACGAACCAGGCATTTACCTGCACGGTCAAGCAGGTGTCCGAATCGAGGACGACCTGCTTTTAACGGCGACAGGAAATCAAGTGCTTACCCACGCGCCACGTGAACTGATTGTCTTATCTTAAGGATGGGTCTTTTGCATAAGGTATGGTAAAATAAAGGAAATGTAAAACAGGAGTGATAGCTATGTCAGCTTATACAAAAACACAATCAAATATCACCCAAACATCTAGTGTAGCGGGTTCGATTGAAATTGCCCCGGATGTTATTGAAACGATTGCCTATGAGGCTGCCCGCCAATTTAAAGATATCCAAGTGGTTAACGGCTCTGGCAATTACCTGCAAGGTATCTTTTCACGGAGGCGGGGAGTAGCCCTCTATCAGAACGCGCAAGACCAAATTGTGCTAGATATTCATGTGATGATTAATTATGGGCTATCAGTACCTAAACTTTGTCTAGCTCTGCAACAACATGTGATTGAACAGGTATTGTTTATGACAGATTATGAACTATCACATGTTAATGTGCATGTAGTTGGCTTTAATACGCAAGTCGCAGGATAGAATGGGTGTTAAGATGGGATTAAAACAGAGTCAACGTCGGGAAATTGCTATGCTGGTCCTTTATGAAAAGCAATTTCAATCACCTTTTGATGTAGATGCAGCAATCGATCATATTGAAGATAATTTATCTGAGTTAAATTACGAAACTAGTTTTGAAGAGTTGACAGAAGAATTTACTCAGATTGAAAACCAGGCCCAGCAGTTAAAACAGCATGTAGAAGTCTATGGTAAGCATGATCCTTTTAACCAGGTTAGCCTGACTGAACAAGATCAGATAGAATTAGCTGCCTTAGTCACAGATATTTTAGACCACCAGGAAGAAATTGATCAGATGATCAATAAGCACATTAAAGGATCCTGGTCAGTTAGTCGTCTGGAAAACATCAATTTGCAGATCTTACGTATTGCGGTATATGAGATGCTGTTTGTTGATAATGATGTCACACCATTAGTTGTTTCCATTGACCAGGGCTTGGAATTAGCCAAGCTTTATACCGATGAGAAATCACGTCGTTTTATCAATGGTGTGTTGTCTAGTGTCATGGATGAATTAACAGCAAAATAGAGAAGACAGGACTGGAATGATGATTCATTTGAGTCCTCTTTCTATCTATAATGGAGGTAGTAAAGTGGTAGTAGAAATGCGCTCAAAGGACCTAGTTAGCAGAATAAAAACAGATTTGGCCAGCCAGGCGCAAGCTTTTAGAGAGCGGGGGATTAGACCGCATTTAGTAACAATTTTAGTAGGTAACGATGCAGCTAGTATTAGCTATGCTAAAAGTAAGCAAAAATTAGCAGATCAAATCGGGGCTCAGTTTAGCCTCAAGCTTTTTCCAAGCATCACGACAACCGAACTTTTGCAAGAAATTGATAATTTAAACGAAGACCCAAGTGTTCACGGCATTATGCTAGAGTTGCCACTGCCAAAAACGCTTGACCAACATGCAATTGTTAGCCGAATTAACCCTAAAAAAGACGTTGATGCCCTGAACCCTGTCCATCTAGGCAATTTACTAGCTGGTCAGGCTAGTAAGATTCCTAATACAGCGCTAGCTAGTATGACCTTAATGGCAGAATATGGCATCGACCTTGTTGGTAAGCAAGCTGTCATGGTGGGGCGGTCGCTAATCGTGGGTAAACCCTTGGCCGAGTTAATGTCCCAAGCCGGCGCAACAGTAACTGTTTGTCATAGCCAGACTAAAGATTTGGCAAATTATACCCGCCAAGCAGACATCATCTGCGTTGCTATCGGTCGTCCAGGTTATATTACTGGTGACATGGTTAAAGAGGGTGCTGTCCTAGTAGATATCGGGACTAACTATGATCAGAACGGCAAGTTAGTTGGGGATGCTGCTTATTCAGAATTGAAAGATAAGCTGTCTGCTATTACACCCGTACCGGGTGGCGTGGGTCCTTTAACTAATTTAATGTTATTTAAGCAGCTTTATGACCAAATTGACAAGGATCTGGGCTATGGCAGTCGATAGTAAAAATTATCTCAGTGTTGGTCAGCTAACGCGCTACTTAAAGGCCAAGTTTGACCGTGATCCCTACCTAAAAAAAGTATATCTAACTGGACAAGTTTCTAACTATCGTAAACGCAGTAATGGTCACCAATACTTTTCCCTAAAAGATGAAGAGGCTGTTATATCGGCAATGATGTTTAAGTCGACATTTCAGAAATTGGACTTTGAACTTGAAGAGGGGATGCAGGTATATGCGATCGGCCGCCTGGGCTTGTATGAAAAACACGGTAGTTATCAAATTTATATCGACCAGCTGATTCCTGATGGTAAGGGTGCCCTACAGGTCCGTTATGAGCAACTCAAGGCGCGACTAATTAAGGAAGGAATTTTTGATTTTACCCCTAAGGCGATACCACGTTTTCCCAAGCGGATAGCAGTCGTTACTTCTGCCAGTGGCGCTGTTATTCGTGATATTGAAACAACTATCCGTCGCCGCTATCCAATAGTTCAAGTGGATCTTTATCCGACGGTCGTTCAAGGAGACAAGAGTGCAGCTGATATTGTCAAAAACTTAACTAGGGTAGAAGCTGACGGCCAGTATGACTTGGTAATTGTTGGTCGGGGTGGGGGCTCAATTGAAGACCTCTGGCCCTTCAATGAAGAGGCAGTTGTTTATCAAATTGCTAAAATGCAAACGCCAGTTATCTCCTCAGTGGGGCATGAAACCGATACGACTCTAACTGATTTTGTGGCTGATGTGCGAGCCGCAACACCAACCGCTGCTGCTGAAATTGCGACGCCGGTCTTGGTCGAAGAAATTCAAAAAATTAATCAAGCGCGGCAAAATCTAACGAGTTTGATGGTTCAGCGTTTGACAGCTTACCGTAAAAGATTGGATTATGTCAGAGCTAGCAACGTTTTAGCTAAGCCCCAAAGTCTATATGATGCCCACCGACAACGTCTAGCTATGGCTGATTATAGCTTGCAGACTAGCCAAGAAGCCTATTTAAAAACTAGTCAGCAGGCCTTAAATAACCAGCAAGCCAAGTTAGCAGGAGCTAATCCCCAGCTGCTAATTGCAGAGGCTAAGCGGCAATTATCTCTCCATGACCAGGGTCTACAGCAGGCGCAAGCCCGTTATTTGGATCAACTTGGCCAGCAAGTTAAACAACTGATTGTTAGCCTTGATTTATTGTCTCCCCTTAAACGGCTTAGTCAGGGCTATGTCTATCTAAGCAAGGCAGGCAATAAGATAGATACCATCAACGATTTAGCCAAGGGCGACCAAGTGACCATTCAATTAAAGGATGGTCAGGCGACTGGTCAAATTTTATCTAGCCACCACCAGCAATTAAGAGAGGACGATAAGTAGTGGACAAACAAGCATTAGAAAAACTGAGTTTTGAAGAGGCTCTAACCCAGTTAGAACAAACGGTTAGCAAACTACAGCAAGGCCAAATTTCCCTAGAGGAGTCGATGACTGCCTTTAAGGAAGGGATGGCTTTGAGTAAGTACTGTGCTGACCAATTACAGGAAGCTGAAGAAACTATGACCAAGTTGATTCAAGAAGATGGTCAAAAAATAGATTTAGCGAGTCACAAGTCGGAAAAGAGCCCGGCAACTGAAAGTGATAACCAAGTAGATCAAGAGATTTTGCCCTTCTAGGAGTATTTATGACTAAATTAAAAGACTTTCAAAACGAAATCCAAGCAGATTTACTGACAAGTTTGCAAGTGGACCATGCCAGTAGCCGAGTTGGTCAGGCTATGACCTACTCTCTAGCTAATGGCGGTAAGCGGGTTCGCCCCTTACTTTTACTAGCCACTATTCATAGCTTTGGCCAAGACTGGCAGCTAGGGCTAGGCCCGGCAGCAGCTATTGAATATATTCACACCTATTCGCTGATTCACGATGATCTACCGGCCATGGATGATGATGATTACCGGCGTGGTCAACTAGCTAACCATAAAAAATTTGATGAAGCAACTGCCATTTTAGCAGGTGATGCCTTGCTGACTGCTGCATTTAGCAAGATACTAGCAGTAAATTGTCTTGACTCCCAAGCTAAATTAGCACTTTGTCAAGATCTCAGCCATTATGCTGGTTTGGCCGGTATGATTGGTGGTCAGGAAGCTGATATTGAAGCTGAGGGTATAGCATTACAGCTTGAGGCTCTTAAAGATATCCACCGTAAAAAAACAGGTGCGCTAATGGCCTTTGCTTTAGTAGCTGGGGGCAGGGTTTGCCAGCAGGATCAGGCTGTTTTAGCTATGTTGAGAGATTTTGCTTATTGCTATGGATTGGCTTATCAAATCCAGAATGATTTGCAAGAAGTTTTGTGGACAGATGAAAAACGGGGTAAAAAGAATGCTGGGGACCAAGAGGCGGGCAAAAACACCTATCCTGGTATTTTAGGAACTGACCAGGCACTGGTAGCCTTGGATCAGGAAATTGATAAATGCCAGGATATCTTAGCTAAAATCGAAGCTAGTGTTCCTACTTTTTCAGGCCAATTATTAGCTGAATTTATTACTTATTTGAAGATTTAGGAGAGGGTTTTATTGGTAAAGGAAAGAGCTGATCTATTACTGGTCCAACAAGGCTTGGCTGACAGCCGTGAAAAAGCCAAGCGTTATATTATGGCGGGTCAAGTTTATGATGACAAGCAACAGCGCATTGATAAGGCTGGCGAAAAAATTGATAGCCAAGTACAACTACAATTAAAAGGTGAAGAAATGCCATATGTTTCTCGCGGTGGCCTTAAATTGGACAAGGCCAGACAGGTCTTTGGCATTGACTTTATTGATAAAATTGTTTTAGATATCGGCTCATCTACCGGTGGCTTTACTGATGTAGCCCTTCAAAATGGTGCACAATTATCTTATGCCCTAGATGTTGGTACTAACCAATTAGCCTGGAAACTCCGCAATGATGACCGGGTAATTGTAATGGAGCAGACTAATTTTCGCTATAGCCAACTTGCTGATTTTACGCATGGCCAACCTGAAATTGCTACTATTGATGTCTCCTTTATCTCTTTAGCCTTGATTTTACCTAATCTTAGTCACATTATTGCCCCTGGTGGACAGGTTGTTGCTTTAATTAAACCTCAGTTTGAGGCGGGACGCGACCAAGTTGGCAAAAAGGGGTTAGTACGAGATAAAAAAGTGCATATTGAAGTGATTCATAAGGTAGCTGAGCTGGCCTGTCAAGAAGGTTTCAATTTTAATAATTTAGATTACTCACCAATCACGGGTGGGACAGGCAATATAGAGTTTTTAGCACATTTGGAACGGACTCAGGCGGGATTAGGCCAATTCAATCCCCAACTCGATATCCCAGCTTTAGTTGACCAGGCCCACCAGAATCTATTAGGAAAGTAGGAGGGAGACTATGCTACAGCATCTCAGCATAGAAAATTTTGCCATTATCGAATCCTTGACAGTGGATTTTGACAATGGTATGACTGTTTTAACTGGTGAAACAGGGGCTGGTAAGTCTATTATTATTGATGCCGTCAGTCTACTTGTCGGTGGCCGGGGCGCCACCGATTTTATTCGTTATGGTACAGATAAATTTAGCCTGATCGGAATATTTTACATGCCTAATTTGAATCCAGCCGCCAAACAATTATTAGAGGAGCTAAACATTGATTTTGCGGATGACCAATTATTGATTAGACGAGATCTCTACCAGTCAGGTAAAAATGTGATTAAGGTGAACGGCAAATCGCTGACCGTGGCTTTGCTGCGACAAATAGGCCAGTATATCGTCGATATCCACGGCCAAAATGAGCACCAGTCGTTAATGCAAGCTAGTAACCACCTTGATTTGCTCGATCGTTTTGCGGGTCAGCCGGTCCAAACCAAAAAGCAGGCTTACCAAGAAGCCTACCAGGATTATCGGCAGGCTAAGCAGGATCTAGACGAACTTAATCTGAATGACCAAGAGGTAGCCCAACGCATCGATCTCCTAAAGTTTCAAATTGAAGAAATTGACGCTAGCCAATTGAAACTTGGTGAAGAGGAAGATTTATTGGAACAGAGAAAAGTGATGCAAAATTATCAAAAGTTAGCTGATAATTTAGGTCAAGCGCGATTATTATTAATGCAGGCTGATGCTAATATTTTAGATCAGCTGGCCCAGGCTAGCCAATCTTTGGAGGCCATCGCCGACATTGAAACAGTTTATAATCAACTTTTTGACCAGATGCAAACACACTACTATGGCTTGCAAGAATTAAGTTATGAGCTCACCGATTATTTGGAAGGTCTGACCTATGACCCACAAGCATTAGACATGATCGAAGAGCGGTTAAACCATTTTAACCTCTTGAAACGCAAGTATGGCCCGGAAATTACAGATGTTATTAGTTATGGCGAGGCTGCCAAACAGGAGTTAGCTCAGCTGGAGAATAAGGAGAGCCACCAAGAAAAACTTGCCCAGAAAGTAGCTGACAAGTACCAGATTGCTAAAAAGTTAGCTAATCAATTGCACCTAGCCCGTCAAGCTGCCAGCCAGGATCTAAACCAGGCAGTTAATGCGCAATTAGCCGAATTATATATGGCTCAAGCCGATTTTCAGGTAAATTTTGACCAACAAGATAAGTTGACCAGTCAAGGTCTAGATAGTGTGGAATTTTATATTGCTACAAATCCTGGTGAGCCGCTTAAACCATTGGTTAAAGTGGCTTCAGGGGGCGAATTGTCACGTTTAATGTTAGCTATGAAGACTATTTTTCAACAGAATTATGGTGCGACTGCTATCATTTTTGATGAGGTGGACACAGGGGTTTCAGGACGGGTTGCTCAAGCAATTGCTAATAAAATGTTTGCTATTGCCATTGGTACTCAAGTACTATGTATCAGTCACCTTCCCCAAGTCGCTGCCATGGCTGACCACCATCTCTATATTTCAAAGACAGAGAAAGAGAATCGTACTGTAACTAGCTTAGCTAGCCTGGCACCAGAAGAGCGAGTGGATGAAGTGGCGCGCATGATTACCGGTGACCATATTACGGACAGTTCGCGCCAAGCAGCTAGAGAGCAGTTAGAGGAATCGGCTGACTACCGCCAATTAGCTAGAGGCCAGGGTGGTGTAAGTTCATGAGAGAAAAAGTAATTGTGATATGTGGCCCAACAGCTGTCGGCAAGACACAATTAAGTATCCAACTGGCAAAAAAATTTGATGGTGAAGTTATTAATGGGGACGCTATGCAAATATACCAACATTTAGATATCGCTACCGCTAAGGCTAGTTTGGCTGAGCGTCAAGGGGTTCCTCACCATCTGCTTGATATTCGTCAGGTCGACCAAAATTATTCCGTAGCGGAATTCAAGGCTGACGGTCAGACCAAGATTCATGAAATTAGTCAAAGGAACCACCTGCCCATCGTGGTAGGCGGGACCGGACTCTATTTGGAAGCTTTGATTTATGACCTTTCCCTAGGTAACAAGGCTGCTGAAGATCCAGACTATCGCCAGCAACTCACAGACTATGCCAACAACCACGGCAACCAAGCGCTACATGATAAACTGCAGTCACTAGATCCCCAAGCAGCTGATAAAATTCATGTCAACAACGTCAGACGGGTGATTAGAGCTTTGGAGGTATGCAAAGCGACTGGACAAAAATTTTCTGACCAGCAAGAAACCCACCATAACCACCAGAGTCCCTATGACCTCTTTATTATTGGTCTAAATACCGATCGACAGCTTCTATATGAACGCATCAATCAACGTGTAGATTTGATGCTAGACCAAGGTCTCTTAGACGAGGCCCAGTGGCTCTTAAACCAGGATTTACCAGCTGACCAACAGAGTATGAAGGCAATCGGCTATAAGGAAATTTTTCCTTATCTTAAAGGAGAAATTAGCCTGGATGCTGCCAGTCAAGACCTTAAACAAGCTTCACGTCGCTATGCCAAGCGCCAGTTAACCTGGATCCGTAACCGGCTGACAGGTGTTCACTATTATGACTTAGTAACTGGTAGGGATAGGTTGGCAGATATTGAAGCAGACCTAGATGAATATTTAAAAGGAGGCCATGCTTAAATGGAGCGTGTTATTGCCGTGTATGTGCAAACACCAGATGTTGACGACCGGCGTTTAGATATGCAATTAGAAGAACTGAGCGAGCTGGTCCGTACCGCCGGCGGTCAGTTAAAAAAAACTATTATTCAAAAGCGCGACCGCTATGATAATCGGACCTTAGTAGGTAAGGGGAAAGTCGCTGAAATTAAAGCGATGGCGGATGCTCATGAAGCAGACTTAGTAGTCTTTTACCAACCCCTATCACCTTCCCAAGGGCGCAATATTCAAGAAGAATTAGATATGCCAGTGATTGACCGCGTGCAATTAATTTTAGATATCTTTGCCCAACATGCTAGCTCCAAGGAGGGTAAGCTACAAGTAGCTTTGGCGCAAAATGAATACCTACTACCTCGCTTGGCTGGGCAAGGTACTAGCCTATCTCGCTTGGGTGGGGGGATTGGCACTAGAGGTCCAGGTGAAACTAAGTTAGAAATGGATCGTCGGGTATTGCGTCATGAGATTCAAAAAATCAAAAGAGAACTTAAAGCTGTGGAAGATCACAGGCAAAGAACCCGGCTCAAGCGTCAAGATAGCCCAACCTTTCAAATTGCCCTATTTGGTTACACCAACGTAGGTAAATCTACTATTTTAAACCAAATATCAGCAGGAGGTGCTCAGGAAGATAACAAGTTGTTCGCTACTCTGACACCTTTAACGCGTCAGTTCGATTTAGAAAATAAATTTAAATTAACTATCACTGATACGGTCGGTTTTATTCAGGATCTACCGCCTCAAGTGATCGATGCCTTTCACTCGACCTTGGAAGAGAGTCGGGATGTTGATTTAATGCTTATCGTGATTGATGCATCATCGCCATATGCTAGTGAGCAACAAGAAGTTGTTTTGGATTTACTAGCTGAATTGGAAATGAATCAAACACCTCATTTATTCGTTTATAATAAGATGGACCTGGTTGATGAGGGTCAGGACCACCTCTTTAGACCACCCTATGTGGCTATTTCAGCCCGGGATGAGACCGGCATGAATAAGTTAAAAGCAGCGATTATTGAACAGATAAAGACAATTTATCAGCCTTTCAAGATGAAAGTTGCGCCGGCAGAAATAGGTAACTGGATAGCCAAGCAGGACTATATATATATAGCGGATATGAGTTTTGATGATGATGAACAAGTCTATTGGTTATCTGGATACCGTCGTTAAGATAACAACCAGCCTGCTTTACCTTATAGGGGGGCGATAAAAGTCCCCCTAGATTTCCCCCTAGTCATAGGAATATATAGGAACAACTAGGAACAGAACGGATAAAAAGAAAAACCGGCAAGCCTTGCTATTAAGCAAAGTTTGCCGGTTTTATTGTATCTCGAGTGGGCGATTCGAACGCCCGACCTACGGTTTAGAAGACCGTTGCTCTATCCAGCTGAGCTAACCCGAGAGGCTACAACTATTACATTATAACTATTTTTAGCTAAGAAAGTCAAGGTTAAAAATATAGGACCAGTAGACTAACTGTATTTACATAAAATTTACGCAAAACTTACATAGATTAACATTAAATTTACAGGAAATTAATAAACGATGGCTAGAATAAAAATGTAAATAAATTAATCTTTCGGAGGGAAAATTATGTCGATTGAAGAATTTAAAAAATTGAGTTTAGTTGCTTTAGCAGCAACAACTCTATTAGCAGCTTGTGGTGGAGGCGGTGGTAACAATGCCGGCGGGTCTTCAGACAACAGCTCTTCTAATAATGCAGCGGCAGAAGGGAAAACTGAATTAGTATTCTGGCATGCCATGGGTGGATCAACTGGTGAAGCTTTACAAAAATTAGTTGACCAGTATAACGAATCTCAAGATGAAGTATTCGTTAATGCCCAATACCAAGGCTCTTATGATGAAACTTTAACTAAATTACGGTCTTCAGCTTCTGGATCAGATGTTGGTGCTGACTTGGTGCAAGTCTTTGAGCAAGGTACAACTTTCATGATTGACTCAGGTCTGACAGTACCGGTGCAACAATATGTGGATAATTCAGATTTTGATCTTGAAAAACTAGAACCAAATTTAAGAGCTTATTATACAATCGATGGTGCCCTCCATTCAATGCCATTTAACTCTTCAACACCAATTCTTTACTATAATAAAGATATTTTTGATAAAGCTGGTGTCAAGCCTGAAGAATTGACTAACTTAGAGGCAATTATAGCTAACGCTGACAAGTTAACTGGTGAGGGCGGTGCAGCCATGCCAATGTCTATGGGTATCTATGGCTGGTACTTAGAACAGTTTATTATTAAACAAGGCGAGCACATGTTTAATAATGAAAATGGCCGCGCTGGTCATCCAACTGAGGTAGTTTTTGATGAAAATGGCTCAATGGCTAAGACTTTAGAAATGTGGAAAAAAGGTTTAGATGAAGGGGTTCTACCTAATGTTGGTCGTGAGGGAGGTCAACCTGAATTCGTATCTGGTCAATCAGCGATTACAGTTGGTTCAACTGCTAACCTGCGCTCTATTTTGGAAGAGGTTGGTGGCCGTTTTGAGGTCGGTACTGCTTACTTCCCAGGTGTAGATGCCAAAGACACTCATGGTGTGTCTATTGGTGGTGCGTCATTATGGATGATTGAATCAGGTGATGATGCTAAAAAAGAAGCGACTTGGAACTTTATCCAATTCTTATTAGAAGCAGAAACACAAGCAACATGGAATGCTGATACGGGTTATTTCCCTGTTAACGTAGATGCACATGAAACTGAAACCTTCAAGAAAAATATTGAAGAGTTCCCACAATTCCAGACAGCAATTGATCAGTTGCATGATTCTACACCAGAAGACCAAGGAGCTCTTTCAGGTGTAAACCAAGAAGCGCGTCAATACTATGAAGCTGAACTAGAAAAATTATTAAATGGTCAAGTAACAGTGGAAGAAGCTGTTAAGAATATGGCTGATCAAACAAATGCAGCTCTAGAAAACTATAACGCTATTCAAGGTAACTAATTTTAAGTGCCATAAGATTAAGGCTGGAGCATTTGTTCCAGCCTTATATTTATGAAAGTAAGGAGTAAATTATGCAAAGAGCAGACGATGTGATAATCGTAAAAAAAGAAAAATCATTTGCAGAACGTATTAGCCCTTGGCTTTACCTACTGCCAGCAATTTTAATTCTAGCAACTTTTATGTTTTGGCCATTTATCCAAACATTAATTCGCTCTCTATACTTAACCGATTCTTTTGGTCAAAATGCTAAATTCTTAGGTTTAGGTAACTATATGGAACTATTTGCTAGTTCTAGCTTTTGGAATTCAATCCTAGTGACTTTACAGTTTGTGTTTTTTGTTGTCTTAGTGGGTGTACTATTAGGGTTTGCTACGGCTCTACTGTGTCAAAAAACTTTCCCAGGTATTAAGCTTTTCTCGACATCTTATGCGATGCCTATGGCGATAGCTTCAGCTGGGATGGCAATGATTTTCCAAGTTATGCTAAATCCTTCAATTGGCATTATAAATCGGATTTTTCCAACTAATATTAACTTTTTAACTCATCCGACTTTAGCCCTTTTAACCGTGGCAGTTTTAACAGGTTGGCTAAATTCCGGCATGAATTTTCTATATTTCTCATCTGGATTAGCTGGTATTGATGATAGTTTATACGAAAGCGCCGCTATAGATGGTGCTAATTCCTGGCAACAATTTCTTTATATCACTTTGCCATCACTTAAACCCACAATGTTTTTTGTAATTGTCACTAATGTGATTAATGCTTTTCAGGGATTTGGTCAAATTCATTTACTGACTAAGGGTGGTCCAGGTGAGGCAACTAACGTTATTGTTTATGATATTTACCGTAACGCTTTTATGAACTATCGCTACGGATTTGCTTCAGCGGAGTCAGTAGTTCTTTTTGTAATCGTAATGATTCTAACTATTATCATGTTCTATTTCCGTAATGAAAGGGGTAATTCTTAATGGCTCAAAATGTTCAACAAGTTGACAAAGTCAAAAAACCCATTAATTGGAGCCGGATAGGCTTGCTTTGCTTAAATATTATCATGTGGCTGATAGTGATGTTCCCCCTTATTTATGCTTTTTTAATGGCGATAAAGCCCCCTGCAGATTTATATAACCCTGAGAGTGTGTTATTTCCACAGCATCCTACTTTAAAAAACTTTTCGGATGTTTTTGATTTAGCTCCTATTGGTTTGTACATAAGGAACTCTTTAATTGTAGCGACTTCTATTACAATTATTCAGATTATTACTTCAGTCCTATCTGCCTTTGCTTTTAAATTCTTACATTTTAAGGGTTCAGGTATTCTGTATGCTTTAATCATGGCAACTATGATGATTCCTGGCGAATCGGTTATTATTTCTCAGTTTTTAATGGTATCTTCATGGGGATGGACAGATAGTTTGCGGGTATTAATTATTCCATTTGCAGTTTCGGCCTTTAATATTTTTCTTTGCCGTCAATCATTAGAAAGTTTCCCAATGGAAATCTATGAAGCAGCTAAAATTGATGGCTGTTCTAATCTACGGTTTGTATTCACCGTACTATTACCGTTGATGAAACCTACCTTAGGGGCTATGGCAGTACAATCATTCCTAGGTGGTTGGAATATGTACATGTGGCCGTTACTAACGACAAATAATGATAATGTGCGTACTGTACAGATTGGTATCGGTATGTTAAATAGTGTTGATTCACAATCGATGGTTTTAATGGTTGCCGGTGTTGTTATCTGTATGATTCCAAGTTTAGCAATCTTTATTATCGGTCAACGGAATATGGTCAAAGGCTTAACAGCTGGAGCAGTTAAAGGTTAGGAGAAAATAATGGCAGACGTAAAATTAAAAAAAGTAGCTAAAATTTATGAAGACGGCTTTAAGGCTGTTAAAAATATTGATCTTGATATCAAGGATAAAGAATTTATTGTTTTTGTTGGGCCATCAGGTTGTGGTAAATCGACTACCTTACGGATGATTGCCGGGTTAGAAGATATTTCTGAAGGTGAGTTATATATTGGTGACGAATTAGTGAACAATGTGCCGCCTAAAGATCGAGACATTGCGATGGTATTCCAGTCATATGCGCTCTACCCGCATATGAATTGTCGTGATAACATGGCGTTTGCATTAAAATTAGCAGGTGTGAGTAAAGAAGAACGTTATAAACGAGTGGAAGAAGTTGCTGAAATTTTACAATTAACGCCGCTTTTAGATAAGAAACCCGGGGCACTTTCTGGTGGGCAACGACAACGTGTGGCTCTAGGACGTGCTATGGTAAGAAAGCCTAAAGTTTTCTTACTCGATGAGCCCTTATCTAACCTAGATGCCAAATTACGGGTAACCATGCGTTCTGAAATTGTCCAATTACATAGAGAATTAGAGACAACCTTTATTTATGTTACCCATGATCAAACAGAAGCGATGACTATGGGAACGCGAATTGCTGTATTAAATGCTGGCCAGATTGAACAATTTGATACACCAGGCAATCTATACCGGAATCCTGCTAATAAGTTCGTAGCGGAATTTATCGGTAGTCCACAAATGAATATGATCAATGGACGTCTGATAATGACTGAAAATGGCCCTGCTCTGGCATCAGCAAATGAGGTCTTTCTCCTTTCGCCTGAAAATCAGAAACGCTTGAAGGTAGAGGCTGATGGACGTGAAGTTTACATTGGGATTCGCCCTGAAAATCTAAGTTATGCCGATACACGCTACGACAATAATGTGATTAAAATTCAAACTAATAATGTTGAGCAAGTAGGGTCAGATACTTTCGTTTACTTCGATTTCCATTCGGCCGATAAGGAATTAGCTGCTCGTTTTAACCCAGCTCGTCCAGTTCCTTATAACTCTGAAATTTTTGTAGCCATCGATATGGATGAAATATTTAT
The DNA here is from genome assembly GCF_001543245.1 of Aerococcus urinaehominis. Lineage (GTDB taxonomy): Bacteria > Bacillota > Bacilli > Lactobacillales > Aerococcaceae > Aerococcus > Aerococcus urinaehominis. Next base: position 466,947 of record NZ_CP014163.1, on the reverse strand, counting down.
TTTTGATAAGCAAAGTGAAGAATCTTTACTTGATAAAAGACCAGTAGAGGAAATTCTATGATGACTAAAGTTATTGCACATAGAGGTTATAGTAAATTATACCCAGAAAATACTATGTTGGCTTTTAAAAAAGCTGCTGAATATGATATTTATGGGATTGAATTAGATGTTCAATTGTCTAAGGATGGGACTGTAGTTATTTGTCATGATGAATCCGTCGAACGGACTTCTAATGGTCAGGGTGAAATTAAAGACTTGACCATTAATGAGTTAAAAGAGCTAACTTTCGATAAGGGTATGGCTAGCGCGCAAGGCCAGGTACATGAGGATATAACGATTCCAACATTGGATGAATTTTTGGCTTGGATCCAGCCACATCCTCTGATCATAAATATTGAATTGAAGACTAATCTGTATTCGTATCCAGGCATTGAAAAAAAGGTGGCTCAATTGATTGACCAATACGGTCTAGCTGATCGTACGATTGTCTCCTCATTCAATCATGAAAGCTTGATGACCTTTAAAGAACTAGCACCTCATGTTAAGCTAGGTTTCTTAACGGCGCAGCAGCTATACCAAGCTGGAGATTATTGTGCCCGCAATGGTGTGCAATATTATCACCCGTATTATATAACTTTGAGCCAATCGGGTCTGGAAGACTTAGCAAAAAATAGTGTTTTAGTTAATACATACACTGTCAATCAAGCCGAAGATATGCAGAAACTAGCTGCAAAAAATATTAATGCCCTAATTACTGATGATGTTGAATTAGCTATAGCTAGTATCGCAATATAGCTGCAGGTAGTCTTTTAAAGGACCTAGGACGAGTAGCCTAGGTCCTTTAACTTAGCAGTAGGACTAATAATAAGCATAAACCTAGATTATAGTTATCTTAACTAAAATGTTCACTGTTAATTAAGGAGTAATTTATATGGATATAAATAAGTTGGACTATACGGTAAAATCCTGGTTTCCCCAAATAAGAGATTTGGTAATGGAATCTGCCGCCTATAAAATGAAGACCAAACGAGACTTTCGTGATTTAGCTACAGAGGTTGATATCGCTGTTCAACAGCTGATTGAGTCAAAAATTAAGCAGTTACCAGGCGACCAAGTAATTATTGGCGAGGAAACTTATCAAGCTAGCGGTCAAGATGGTCAGGCTGATAATCTCTGGCTAATTGACCCGATTGATGGTACTGCTAACTTTGTTAAGCAAGCAGAAAACTATGCGACTATGATTGCCTATTTTTCTAAGGGGCAGCCGATCCTATCGTATATCTATGATATTTATCGCGATGATCTTTACTGGGCCAGGCAAGGGCAGGGGGTATATTTGAACGACGAAAAAATGCCTATTCCTGAAAACCTAAGTTTACAAGATTCCTTAGTTGGCATTTCTCCGCGACACGTCAAGGGCAAAGCCTATTTTTCCTATCTTCTCGACCAGGCGTTTGATATACGCAACTACGGCTGCTCTTCCTTAGACGGCATCAGTGTTATAAAAGGTCAATATGGTGCCTTCATTAATCCAGGTGCTGGCCCTTGGGACTATAGTCCGTTAATATTAATGGCCCAAGAGCAGGGATTGCATTTTTCCCGCCTAGATGGAACCCAGCCTGATATCACGCAACCGTCTAATTTTATTATTGCCAGTCAATCTTGTTATGATGAATTGGCTGAGTTATTAGCACCCTATAGCCTAGCTGAGGGTTATGAAAACTTTTGAAAAATGACCTAGCAAAAAGTTTAATGGTTACTTAAAATAGAGTAAAAGGAGAATGAAATATGAAGACAAATAAGATGCCATGGCCATCCTTGCTTTTACTCGCATTTGTGGCCTGTATTGCTATGATTTCGGAATTACTACCAGCTGGATTTTTGCAGGAGATGGCTGGACAATACCAGGTGCCCCTTGGTCAAATGAGTTTATTTATTGGGACTTATGCGATCATGTCTGCGGTGGTCGGTATTCCAGTTACTCGCTTATTCAGCCATGTTAACCGGCGCTATTATTTGATTGCAGTGTGTTTGGCTTATGCTGCCGCAAATTTTGTGATTGCTTGGGCCCCCAATTTTATTTTAGCTTTTGTAGCACGGCTAGTAGCTGGGTCAAGTGCGGGTGCCTTGTGGGCCATGTTGGGCTCATACCCGGTGAGTTTCTTACCTCACCACCTAGCTGGCCGAGGTACAACAATTGTTTTAGGAGGGGTTACCATTGGTTTAAGCATTGGCCTCCCTTTAGCGACTGCCTTTGCCAAAGCTGTAACCTGGCAGGCTGGCTTTATGTTAGTAGCTAGTTTATTTACGGTCTGTGCTTTATTAGGATTAAAGCTGTTTCCAAGTGTCGCCGGTGAAGCTTATAGTGCTGAAAACAACTATCTGATTCTACTTAAGAATAAGGACATCCTTATTGTTAGTTTAGTGACTATCCTGCTGGTTTTAGCCCACTACATGTCATATATTTACATTCAATTGATTAGTGAACAGGCTGGCGTAGCGGTTGGGTCTGCCCAATTAGCCTTTGGTGTTGGCGCTCTGGTGTCAATCTTTGTCGTGGCCCGCTTTATTGACCAGCGTTTACATGGTTTAGCTATAGCCATTGCTATTTTGGCCGGTCTTGCACTCTTGATACTGAATGTACTATCTCAGTCCAGCCTGCTAGTTTATTTGGCTTTTGTCATGTGGGGCTTGAGCTTTGCGCCGATGACAACAGTTCTACAGACTGCCTGTACCCAACAGGTAGACCGGGGTAAAGCTTTAGCCAACTCCCTAAGTGCTACCTCATACGATATCGCCATAATGTTGGGCTCAATGATTGGTGGGTTAACCTTAACAGCTATCGGTTTATCAGGCACCCTTTATTTATCAATTGCCGTTTTTATACTAGCTAGTGTGGTAATTTATAAATCACCTAGAACTTTTACAAATAAATAGGACAAAAAAAGGTTGGAAAATGTTCCAACCTTTTTTACATCTGAATTTCTGCTTGCCTAGCTTGATAGTAGTCGGTCAAGCGGGCAGCATTCTTCATGGTCATGTTTTCAATTTTAACTTCACCATTTTTTAATTTATATAAATTACTCTCACTAATGCCAGTGTCTGCTGCAATTGTAGCGACAGAAATTTGGCTGTGGAGTAAGTCATGGATCTTTTTTGTATTAGCCTGCACGATATCCGCCTCCTATTACTAATAATTATATAGTGAGGCCATTTTTTTAACAAAGAAAACGCTCAGTTTGAATAAGTTTGTTGCTGAGATAAGAGATTGCTATAATGGAAGGGTAGAAAAAAAGAGGTGTCCTATGAATTCAAAAAAATTATCAAAACGCTTAGAAGCTGTTGCTAGCTTTATCGACCAAGATAGTCGCTTGGCAGATATTGGTTCAGATCATGCTTACTTGCCATGTCATTTGGTGCTTAACAAGCAAATTAACTTTGCCATTGCTGGCGAGGTGGTCGCAGGCCCGTTAGCTTCAGCAAAAAAAGAGATTGCAAGATGGGAGCTAGCTGACCAGGTTCAGGCTCGTTTAGGTGACGGTCTAGCGGTTATTCAGCCAGAGGACCAGGTTGATACGATTACAATTTGCGGTATGGGCGGGGCACTAATAGTTGATATCTTAGAGCGAGGCTTGGCAGATGGTAAGCTGCAAAACCAACCCAAGCTAATTTTACAGCCTAACCTAGCTAGTGATCAAGTGAGGTCATGGTTGGTTGAACATGATTATAAAATTGTTGCTGAGGATATTATCCAAGAGAAGGGTAAAATTTATGAGGTAATCGTTGCTCAAGCTGGCCACCATGAACCGGCCTTATCCGAAAGTGATTTGCTTTTTGGCCCATATACCTATCAGGCTAATCCGCAAGTCTTTAAGGAAAAGTGGCAGGCAGAGTTGGCCCATCATCAAAAAATTATTGACCAAATTCAATATGGGGCTAATCAGGAAGGCCTGGACCATTTTGGTCACCAATTAAACTTGATTCAGGAAAGATTGAATGAAATCGAGGAGGCAGACTAATGACTTTTACAGTAGCAGATTTTATTGAACGATTTGAACGATTTGCGCCCCCAACTCTTGCTGTGTCAGGAGATCCGATTGGTTTGCATTTTGGCTCACGCCAGCAAGCCATTAGCAAGATTTTGGTTACTCTAGACGTTAGACCTGAAGTTGTGGACGAGGCGATTGACCTGGGCGTGGATTTTATTTTTGCCCACCATCCACCCATCTTTCGTCCAGCTAGCCGGCTTGACCAAGACCAACCCCAACAAGCCATGTATAACAAAATTATCCAGCATGGTATTGCTGTTTATGCCGCCCACACCAATCTAGATGCTGTGGCAGGTGGGATGAATGACTGGTTGTCGGATTTATATGAGATTAGGGATACAGAAATTCTTAATAGTCATACTGCTATTCCTTACTACCGGGTGACGACTTATGTGCCAACTGATGATTTAGCTGCAGTTAAAGCTGCTATTTTTGCCAGCGGGATAACTGATAGTGAAAATTATGCCAATGTGGCTTATCAACATTTAGGCATTGGAACTTTTAAACCGCAAGCGGCAGCTCAGCCAGCCAGGGGCCAGCTAGACCAGCAGGAAAAAGTAAATGAAGTAGCCTTTTCTTTTGTTTGTTCAAAATTTGACCTTAACCGTGCCTTGGCGACTATCCAAGCCAGTCACCCCTATGAAGAAGCAGTGACAGATGTTGTGACGCTGGAAAATATGGCTAAACCAGTCGGCATTGGTCGTGTTGGTAATTTAGAGAAAGCCATGCCCCTGGCTGATTATGCCCAATTAATTAAAGAAAAATCTAATCTATCAGGCTTACGCCTAGTAGTAGCTGACCCTGACCGACCAGTTAAGCGGGTCGCTGTTTTAGGCGGTGCTGGTGAAAAATATTATCAAGATGCCTTAGCTAAAGGGGCCGATACCTTTATTACTGGTGATGTCTATTATCATACTGCTCATGACATGCAGGCAGCTGGTCTTAATGTAATTGATCCTGGCCATCATTTTGAATCAATTTGCAAGCCGCACTTGCTTGACCTATTTAAAAATTGGCAGGCAGAAGATGGTTGGCCAGTAGAAATTTTTATGAGCCAATTAAATACTGATCCCTTTAGTTTTGTATAGAAAGGAAGATTAAGATGGCATATAGTATTGACAAAGAGGCCTTACTAACTCGTTTTATTCGCTATGTCAAAACAGAAACCCGCTCAGATGAAAACCAGACAGACCGGGTGCCCTCAACTGACAGCCAGGTCGTTTTTGCCCAAAGTCTAGCCCATGAATTAGATGAGCTAGGCCTAGTGGATGTTTTCTATAATAGCAAAGATGGCTATGTGACAGCTTGTTTACCAGGGAATGATAGCAGCCATGAATACCCGACAATTGGCTTTATTGCTCATCTAGATACCGCGGATTTTAATGCCAAAAATGTCCAGCCTCAAATAATCGATGATTATCAAGGCGGAGAAATTAATTTAAGTGACTCCGGTTACCAATTATCTCCAAAAGAATTTCCCTCATTAAATAACTATCATGGCCATACCTTAATTACAACGGATGGACGGACCCTCCTAGGAGCTGATGATAAGTCAGGTATTGCAGAGATTATGACGGCAGTTGCTTATTTAAAAGACCACCCGGAAATTAAGCATGGACCTATCAAGGTTGCTTTTGGACCGGACGAAGAAATTGGTGTAGGTGCTGACCGCTTTGATGTCGACCGCTTCGGGGCTGATTTTGCTTATACCATGGATGGTGGACCTTTGGGTGAATTACAATACGAAACATTTAATGCAGCGGCTGCCAAACTGGAAATAAAAGGGAAGAATGTGCACCCTGGTACGGCTAAGGGACAGATGATTAATGCCCTGCAAGTAGCCATCGATTTTCACCAATCCCTACCAGTGGATGACCGACCGGAAAAAACTGAAGGTCGACAAGGATTTTTCCACTTACTTAGTTTATCGGGGGTTGTTGATGAAGCCCAGGCTAGTTATATCATTCGCGACCATGATCGTGACCAATTTGAGGCTCGAAAACAGAAATTTATAGACCTGGTGACAGCTATCAACGATTGTTATCCTAGCAATGTTATTGAAGCCAGCGTAAACGACCAATACTATAATATGGGTGAAATTATTAGCCAGGATATGCGGCCAGTTTCTTTGGCCAAACAAGCCATGGTTGATTTAGCTATTGAGCCGGTTATCCAACCAGTACGTGGTGGCACTGATGGTTCTAAACTAACCTATATGGGTCTGCCAACACCCAATATATTTGCTGGTGGAGAAAACATGCATGGCCGCTTTGAATATGTGTCTTTGCAAGTGATGTGCCAGGCTTGCCAGGTGATTATCCGTATTGCTGAACTAGCTGGTAACTATCAAGACTTATAAGAGGAGGGACTTTGTGGCCTTACAATTTTTTAATACACGACTGACCCACCAGGATAAAACTAGCTTGTACCAAGCTATTGACCAACACCTGGCGGCTAGTCCAGACCACCAAGTTTTTTATTTGGTTCCTAACCATATGAAGTTTGATATGGAGCTAGAGGTTTTTCAAGCCATGAAACAGGTGAGACAAACAGCCGCATACCATCCCGCTAATTCGGGGGGGATGCGGCTGCAAGTCTTTTCTTTTCAGCGTTTGGCCTGGTATTTGCGACCAGCTGACCAAGCTCAACTAAGCACTAGCCTCAGTCAGATTGCAGTGGTCATGCTCTTGGCCAAAGTGCTAGGCCAATTGGCGGATGATTTAGTGATTTTTCGTGGCGAAGTAAACAATATCGGCTTTATCAACCAATTAGCCGAGTTATTCAAGGAATTTCAAGAGGGTAATATATCAGGTTCAGATTTAGCTGGTCTAACGACAGACCTGGCTGACCACGTTCAGGGTGACCTTTTAAAAACTAAGCAAGTGGATAAGCTAAATGAGCTAGCTAAAATCTATCAAGCCTATGATCGCGCCATGGCTGACCAAGCCTACAGTCAGACCCTAATTTATGATCAATTAGACCAGGCCATTAGTCAGGTTGATCTAGGAAAAACCATGGTTGTGATTGATGGTTTTATCAACCTCAATCGTCGCGAATTACAGATTGTCCAGGCCTTAATAGCGGCTGCTGGGGAAGTAGTGGTTTGCCTTGAATTAGACCAGACCTACCGCCAAAATCTGCCTGATTCAGGACATATTTACCGCTATAGTGGGGAAATATATTACCAGCTCTATCAATTCGCTCAGGCCCACCAAATTACCATACGGTCAGATGCTTATGGCCAGGTCAGCCAGCAGCTCTCAACTGGACTAGCTAACATGGTTAGTTATTTTGAAAATAATCAACAAGTAGTCTCTGAGAGTGAAAAGGCTAGTGTTAGGGAAGCTTATCAGGTTTGGATGTGTGAGTCGACTTATATTGAAAGTGAACAAGTAGCCAATAAAATTTATAATCTGGTAGCCAAAGCAGGCTATCGCTACCAGGATATTTTGATTCTAACCCGGGACATGGACCATTACCGCCAGCAACTCTTGCCTCAATTACAAAGGCAGGGCATCCCTTATTTTGTCGATGATGAAGAAACTATGGCCGGCCACCCATTGTATCGTTTTCTCAAGGCGCTTTATCGGATTTATCGTTATAACTGGCGTTATCAAGATATTTTTGACCTCTTAAGGTCGGAATTATTGCTTCCTAAAACTCATGACCAAGAAGCTATGGATTTGCCTAGTTTCCGCCGTCAAGTTGATTTAACCGAAAATGTCGTCCTGAAGTACGGCTATGAGGGCAAGAAGTGGTGGCGACCTCAGGCCCAGTGGCGCTACTTACGAGTTGATGAAAATGGCGAGAAAATTGGCTCCCAAACTGACCAAGCTGTCGAAAAAATTGCCAATGAGGTCAAAAGTTTTGTGGCGGGTAGCTTAGAGGCACTATTTGATAAATTAGACCAGGCTGAGGATAATCGGGCTGCCATGACTGTTTTATATCAATTTCTTAACCAAGCAGGGGTGGTGGACCAGCTCTTTAGTTGGCGTGACCAGTTACTGGACCAAAGCCAGCTAGAACAAGCTCGTCATCATGAGCAAGCTTGGCAAAGCTTAGTTGATTTATTGGACGATTATGTCACCCTATTTGCTGACCAGACCTTTGATATGGATGTTTTTTTTGAAATTCTCCAGTTGGCCATGAACCAGGCTACTTACGCTATTGTGCCACCTAGTTTAGATGCTGTCACCATAACTGGTATGGATAGCCAACGGGTGCAGAAGGCCAAGGTAAGTTTTGTCATTGGTTTAACAGACCAAGTTCTGCCAAAGAACTACCAGAATCGCAGTTTGCTTAACTTAGAAGATCGCGACCTCGTTGGTCAAGTCTTAGCTCCAGACCAGGCACTAGCTCCAAATGAACTTGATTTGCGGGCAAATGAAAATTTTGTAGCCTTTAAAGCCTTTACCTCAGCTAGTCAGCAAGTCTTTTTAACAGTACCTTATAATAGTTTATCGGCATCATCGGGCCAGCCTTCACCTTATATTGACCGCCTCTGTCAGGCTTTTGCCTTGTCAGCTGTTTTTAAACGTCATAATCAAATTAATTTAACCAGTCGTGATGCCCTGAGTCTGGGCAATTACCAGTCACAAATTTATCATTTATTGATGAAAATCCGCCAGGCCTTTGATGAGGGACGGATTCTAGATAAGTTTTGGTTGCAACTTTACCAGGATTTACTGGCTGATACCGATTTGCTACCAATATTTAAGCCCCTGCTAAAAAGCTTAACTTTCCATAACCGGGTAGAAAATCTCGAGCCATCACTAGCTCAAGACTTATATGGCAAAGATTTCTCTGCTTCAGTTTCTCGTCTTGAAATGTATAATCGTGACCCCTTTTCTTACTTTTTGGTCCACGGTTTAAAGCTCAAGGAACGGGAACTTTTTACCCTGGATGCGCGGGAAACGGGTAATTACTATCATGACGCTATTGAGCATTTCTTCCAGTTAGCCAACCAGGCCCAGCTCAAAATTAGTCAACTGGATGCTAAGCAGTTTGACCAGCTCTTTAGGCAGACCAGTCAAGATTTGTTAAATGAGGATCAATACCCTAGTTATCATATTTTTAAGGTTAATAACCGCCACAAATACCGCCAACAGCGCTTAGACCACAGCCTATACCAAACCTTAAGGGAGCTGGTTAACCAGTACCGGCTATCTCATCTTGAGAACTACAAGAATGAACTCTCCTTTGGTTTTGTAAACGCTGATATTAGCCAGCCCTTGAATCTACGGACTAGTGACGGCCATAATATCAATTTACGGGGGCGGATTGATCGCCTAGACTGCTTGCCTGAGGCGGGTAAGACTTATATTCAAATCGTTGACTATAAGTCGTCTGCCCATAAAGTAGATTTTAGTCAAATTTATAGCGGGACTAGCCTGCAGTTATATACTTACTTGCTAGTTGCTTTAGCCTATTTTAATAAGCAGGCCGACCAGCCCGCCTTACCTTTGGGGGCCTTTTATGAGGAAGTTAAGAGCCCCTTAATTAAGGTGACTAATCAGGCAACTTTTGAAGCAAATCGTGACCAACAATATTTAGAAAGCTATCGTTTGGAGGGGTATGTCTTGGCAGATGCCGGCTTGATCAGTCAGGCTGACCAACATTTTGCTAGGGAAGATCGGTCACTCATTTATCCCGCCCAATTAACCAAGCAGGGTAATTTTCACCAAGGCCGGTCCAAGGTGGTCAGTCTAGCTGACTTTCAGACTATTCTTGACTTTACTCAGGCTAAAATTATAACAACGGTTGAACAGATGATGTCAGGCGACATCAGTTTGCAACCCCTGGAAGAAGATCCTTACGTTCCTTCTATTCGGGAACCTTATCGTGCCGTTTCCTTTTTTGATGCCAGTGATTATTTAAACCATTATCGGCCACTTGAAAAAATGACCAAAGAACAATTCTTCCAACGATTAAAAGCAGATCAGGCGGAAGATGATGAAGAGGAGGCCAACCATGACCAAGACGCCTAGTAATTATACTGATAGCCAGTGGCAGGCTATTCAAGCTGATGGTAAGCATATTCTAGTTTCTGCTTCAGCTGGTTCAGGTAAGACGCGGGTATTAGTTACTCGTATTTTAGAAAAAATAAAAAAGGGTATTTCTGTTGACCAACTCTTGGTGGTCACCTTTACCGAGAAGGCGGCCAAGGAGATGAAGGAAAGGCTAGAGACCAGTCTTAAAGATTTAGTAGTCGAATGCCAGGATTCTGAATTAAGAGACCATTATTTATCTCAAATCCACCGTTTACCATCAGCTCACATTTCAACCATCGATGCCTTTTGCCGCCAGGTCATCCAGTCTTATTACTATTTAATTGACCTAGACCCGGTTTACCGCTTGGTCACCGATCAAACAGAAGAAATAATGAATCGCCAGGATATCTGGGAGGATTTAAAAGAAGACCTATTGGGGCAAGATAATCCTTATTACTTGGTCGTGGCTGATAACTATGCGAGTGGCCGGGGCGACCAGGGCTTGGACGAGATTATTTTTGACCTTTATGATAAAGCCAGATCTCATGCTAACCCGTCAGCCTGGCTTGATCAACTTTTGGTCTATTACCAGCCAAGCGATCAGTTGACTACCAGTCGCCTCTACCAAGATTTAATTAAACCAGAACTAGTTAGCCAATTACAGCAATTGCTCACCCAGTATGATAATTTAATTGCCATAACCCCTAGTCAAGAGGCGGTGGGCTTTGCTAAGTTTAGCGCAGATGTTAAACAGCGACGCGACCAGTTGGTCAAGCTTATGGACCTAGTGCAAGTAGGCACTTATAGCGACTTGTACCAGGCCTTTAATCAGCCCCTGGCTAAGGTCCGCAATAAAGTAAAAAAAGATTATGCTGACGACCAGGCCATGCTTGATTATCGGGACCAATTGCGCGACCAACTTAAACTTATCAAGGATAATTATGACAAAATAATTGATAAGTATTTTGCTTTTGATGAGGAGACCCAGTTAAACTTTCTCAAGGAGGCTAGTCGCTTAGCCCATGCTTTAGTTGCCGTTGAAAAAGAGTTCATGCAAGCTATGACTGCCTTTAAGACAGACCAGAGGCTGATGGACTTTGCTGATGTGGAATACTATACCTTACAAATATTAAATGAGAGCAGCCAACCAGATAGTCTAAATGAGGCCAGCGCTTATTACCAGGCAAAATTTGAAGAAGTCATGGTTGATGAATATCAGGACGTTAATGCCCTCCAAGAAGCTATTTTACAGGCCGTTTCCCACCAGGATTCCGACCAGAATATGTTTATGGTGGGGGATATCAAGCAATCAATATATCGCTTTCGTTTTGCCGAGCCCCAGCTGTTTGTTGATAAATTTGATGCTTTTGCAGATGGGAATCAGGGTGAACGGATTCTATTAGCAGAAAATTTCCGGTCACGACCAGAAATTTTATATCTGACCAACTATATTTTCCAACAAATTATGGACACTAGCCTTGGTAAGATTGATTATAACCAGGAGGCTGAATTTAAACTAGGCTCTACAAACTATGACTTGGACCAGGATATGCCAGTTGAATTACTACTCTTTGATAAGGATAGTTTGGCCGACCAGTCCTTGGTTAAGGATAGTGATGAGGCCCAGGTGGAAATGATTGCCCAGCGCATTCGTCAAATGATTGATCAGGGCGAGCAGATTAATGATGGTGGCCCAGATAAGTGGCGTAAAATTGACTATGGTGACATTGTCATCTTATCGGCAACACGTGGCCACCATTTGGCTGTTGAAAAAATCTTTGCGGATTATCAAATTCCTTTGGAAATGGATAACTTAACTAATTATTTTACCCGGTCTGAAATTACAACCATACTGAGCGTTATGAAATTTATTGATAACCCCTACCAGGATATCCCCTTGGCTTCAGTGCTCAGGTCGCCGATTATGGGCTTGTCAGAGTCTGACCTAGCCAAGATAAGATTAGCTGGGCCTAATATGACTTATTACCAGGCCATGCTAGCTTATATCGACCAGGCTGATCCACGCACAGTTTTGGCCCAAAAGCTTGGTCAATTAGTAGCCTGGCATGAAAAGTGGCGGGATATGGCCCGCGACCAATCGCTCAGCCAACTAATCTGGCAAATTTATAATGACACGGGCTTTTTAGAATTTGCAGCAGGTATGCCTAACGGCTTGCAGCGCCAGGCTAACCTGCATGGTTTATACCTACGGGCTAGTGACTTCGAAAAAACTAACTTCAAAGGTCTGTTCCAATTTATTCGCTTTATTGAATTAATGCAGGCCAGTGATAATGATTTGGAGGAGGTTAAACACCAGGATATTGAGGGCAATCGGGTCCGTTTGATGACCATTCATGCTTCTAAAGGTTTGGAAAGTCCCATTGTTTTTTACTTAAATCTTTCCCGTCAGTTTAACCAGGAAGATCTTAAGGGAGGTTTGGTGGTTTCTGATGGGGCCGGTTTGGGTGTTAAAATTAATAACCATGAACTGCATATGACTTACCCTAACCTAGCTTTTCAAGCTAGTCGTGATCAGGTCCACCAGGATATGATGGCTGAAGAGATGAGAAAGTTGTATGTTGCCCTAACCCGGGCTGAGCAAAAGCTAATCATGCTGGCAAGTATTGACAAGTGGGAAGCTACCCTACTTAAATGGCAATCAAAGATTCAAGGTGGCCAGCGTCTCTTACCTTATGCGAGTCGCTTAGAAGTGCGCTCGCCCTTGGATTGGATTGGGCCGGCCCTTATGCGTCATAAAGATTTTGGCCAAATTAATCATAGTGTCCATCTAGAAACCATGCCTGCTAAGCCAGGACAGGCTTTTAAGTTGCAGCTGGCTAGGTTAACTGCGGCTGATATTATCAGCCAACGCCCTCAAGAACAAGTAACTAGTAATCAGGAGATTGATTTGGCGGCCTGTCTATCTAATGACCACCTAGACCAAGGGGTGGTAGAGCTTGGTCCTAGAAAATTTAGCTATCCTTATCAGAATGCTAGTGAAACAACCTCTTACCAGTCAGTTTCTGAGTTAAAACGTCTCCTCTATGATCCAGATGACCTCCGACTTGATCATCAGTTAATGGGTCGACCTAGCCAGCAAAGACAGGTCAGATACGTTGAAGAGGATCGCTTAGTGCCTAAATTTCTTCAGGAAGACCAGGGTGTGAGTGCAGCTGAAATTGGGACCGCCAACCACTTGCTGATGCAGACTATCTCTTTTGATTACCAGCCAAGTAGTCAGGATTTTAGAGTCCTATTTGACCAGCTCCAAAGTCGAGGCTTGATTAGATCACAGTTAGCAGACCATATTGATTTTGACCACTTAGCTGCCTTTTTTAAGACGGCCATCGGTCAAGAGTTGATTAGACAGGCTGACTTGGTTAAGCGAGAAGAATCTTTCTCGTTGACTTTACCCGCTAAAAAAATATTCCCTGAGACACCAGCTAAGGACCAATTACTGGTACACGGAACTATTGATGGTTTTATTCTTTATCCAGATGAGATTTTACTTTATGATTTCAAAACTGACCGGATTGCCTATCTCAGTCAAGACCAACAAGCTGATTTATTAAGGCAGCGTTATCAGACCCAAATCGATTTGTATGCGGAAGCCTTGGAGACCATTTTCCAAAAGCCGGTGAAAGATCGTATCATTATCGGTTTAGACACTTTGATTACCGTCTACGCTTAAGCGGTTAACAGTTGGCAAGGCCATTTGACTTGTGCTAAAGTAAGAGGGCTCTTTAATTAGCTGAGGAGGAATTAATCATGGCCAAATACTATGCCGTTCGACGCGGACGCAAGCCGGGCATTTATAGAACCTGGGACCAGGCCAAAGCCCAAGTCCAGGGTTATAGCCAAGCCGAGTTTAAATCTTTTACTGACCCAGACCAGGCTCAGGCTTTTATGGCAGGAGGGAGCAACAGACTTGGTTCAAGTCCAGGAAATGAAGAGGCCGATAAAGGTCAAGAGATGACTGTGTATGTCGATGGTTCTTATGACGCCCAATCAGGCTACTATGGTTATGGCGGTGTGGTCTTTTTCCAAGGGCAAAAACAAATTTATAAGGGTAGTCAAAACAAGCCTGGTCTCCAAGACATGCGAAATGTTGCTGGGGAAATTATCGGCGCCATGCAAGCGGTCAAGCTGGCCAAGCAAGCCGGTGCCAAGTCTCTAGCTATTTATTACGACTATCAGGGAATCAGTAAGTGGACCTTAGAAGAATGGCAGGCTAAAAATCCTTATACCCAGGCTTACCGTGACTATATGCAGGCTGCCAGTCAAGACCTAGCTATTAGCTTCCATAAGGTACAAGCTCATACTGGGGACCAATATAATGAGGAGGCGGATAGGTTAGCCAAGCTAGCAATTCGCCAAGCTCTAAAGAATTAGGAGGAAAGGATGCTCTACTATTTAATAATTGCGCTTTTAGTTGGTCTAGACCAAATCGTCAAACTATGGACTGTTAATAATCTTGACTTGCATACTGGCCAGCCCCTAATCTCTGGCTTGCTATCCCTCTATTACATCCAAAATGATGGGGCAGCTTGGGGAATGTTATCAGGGCAGATGTGGCTCTTTTACATCATTACCGTGGTCATTTTGGTTGTTTTAATCAAAATGCTTCACGATGAAGGTTTTAACCAGCCACTAATGGGCTGGGGGCTCTCCTTGATTATTGCTGGCGCTATCGGTAATTTAATTGATCGACTCCATTTAAATTATGTGGTGGACATGTTCCGTTTAGAATTTATTAATTTTCCCATATTCAATGTTGCCGACATCTGTTTGACCCTGGGTGTAGGCCTACTAGTTATCTACTTACTGTTTGTCCACAAGGAGGTAGACTAAATGCCTGACATCAAAAATTTTCAGGTGACTGACCAGGCCGGACATAGGCTTGATCAATTTCTGAGCCAGCGCCTAACTGGCTATAGCCGAACTGAAATAAAAACTTGGATAAAGGAAGGCCTAGTCCTAGTTAACCAGCAGCCAGCCAAGGCCGCTTATAAGTTGGTTGTTAATGATCAAGTTCAAGTCAGTATGCCTCAACCAGTATCTGAAGAAATCAAACTAATCCCTCAGGAAATGCCCTTAGACATTGCTTATGAAGACGATGATTTAATTGTTGTTAATAAACCCCAGGGCTTGGTAGTTCATCCATCCATGGGCCATAATCAGGATAGTCTAGTTAATGGGTTACTAGCCTACGTTGCTAACCAGGGAAGTCAGCTTGCTGACAATACCGAGGCCTTCCGTCCAGGAGTCGTTCATCGACTGGACAAGGACACATCTGGTCTCTTGCTAATTGCTAAAACCAACCAGGCGCTGACTAGCTTGCAACAACAAATTCAAGCCCACAGTATTGAACGACGTTACCAAGGTTTGGTTTATGGGGAAGTTTTTGACCAGCAAGGCCTGATTGATGCACCATTAGCTCGTCATCCTAAAGATCGGACCAGGTTTACTGTGGCTCGCGATGGTCGGCCAGCCCGTACCCATTTTAACTTACTCAAGCGTTACCAGGGCTTTTCCTTACTAGACTTCCGGCTAGAGACAGGTCGGACCCATCAAATCAGAGTGCACAGTCAATTTATTGGTCATCCCCTAGTTGATGACCCAACTTATGCCCGGGCCTACCAACCCCAATTTTTTGACCAGCAAGGCCAGTTGCTCCATGCTTATGGTTTAAGTTTTGACCACCCGGTCACTGGACGAAGATTAACCGTAAAGGCAGAATTGCCTGAACACTTTCAGGATATTTTAGCCCAGCTAGTAGTCAAGGGATAAGTTTTTTGCATCTGGGCCTATAATTTAGTAGAATAGAAAAGATGAATTGACCAGAAAGGAGTGGCAAGATGACAACATTTACTTGGACATTATTAGTAATTGTGGCGCTAATTGCCGGTGCCGCTGGTGGCTTTTTCCTAGCGCGTCGCTATATGATGAATTATTTCCAAGAAAATCCTCCGATTTCAGAAGAAATGATCGCATCCATGTTAACGCAGATGGGTCAAAAACCATCAGCTAAACGGGTAAGACAAATTACCCAGTCCATGCGCGGCCAAGGTCGTAAAAAATAGATATGATAATTAAAATAAGGTTGGGGCTAGTCTTCAACCTTATTTTAACTTTTTGCTCAATTTAAGAAAGGAGTCTATATGTTTGCCATCTTTAAAAAGCTATCTTGGTTTTTTAAGTTAAGGTGGAAGTCTTACGGATTTGGGGTGATCGCCCTCATTATCTGCGCAATCTTATCTGCGGCCACACCTAGAATTATTGGTCAGCTTATAGATGTGATTGCCCAAGGTCAACTCACCTGGCCAATTTTATTTACATATACAGGATTAATTTTATTTTTTGCTATATTAATGTACGCCCTACGTTATGGCTGGCGAACTGCAATCTTTGGTAACTCTACCTTATTGGAGTCCATACTAAGGAATCGATTGTTTAAACATTTTACTCAGATGGATGCAGAATTTTTCCACCACTACCGTACGGGTGACTTGATGGCCCATGCGACTAATGATTTAGCTGCCCTACGTTTTGTAGCAGGTGGGGGCATACTTACCTTGACTGATTCGATTTCTATTTCAATTGTTACGTTAGCTTCGATGTTTTTAATGGTGGATTGGCAATTAACCTTGATCACAATTTTGCCCTTTCCACTCCTGATTATTGCCTCTCGTTTCCTTGGTCGCCTAATCAACCGCCGTTTTCGCGTGTCTTTAGAATCTTTTTCAGCCATGAACGACCGGGTCCAAGAATCGGTTGGTGGCATGAAGGTCATCAAGGCTTTTGGTGAAGAGTTAGATAATCAAGCTGATTTTGAGGCAGAGACAGCTAATGTGGTAGAAAAAAACCGCTTAGTCTATCAAGTAGAAGCCGCCTATCGGCCAATTATTACGCTGATTACTGGCTTTTCCTACATTATTGCCTTGTTTGCTGGCTCTTACTATGTGGCCAATGGCCGAATTAGTATTGGCCAGCTAATTGCTTTCTTTTCCTACCTAGGTATGATGGCCTGGCCATTGCTAGCAGTAGGCAATCTTGTAAATACACTAGAGCGAGGCAATGCCTCGTACGACCGGATAGCTGATTTGCTAAGTTATCAAGCTGCTATTGTCGAAAAGGAAAATCCAATTAGACAGGTACCAGCCGGGGATATTGATTTTCAAATTACTAGTTTTACCTACCCTGATGACCAAACGCCTACCTTACGTGATGTGCATTTTTATTTACCAGCTGGTAAAAGCTTAGGAATTGTTGGTAAAACTGGTAGCGGTAAAACGACGATTTTTAAATTACTACAAAGACAATATGATAATTATCAAGGTCAGATTAAATTAGGCGGTTACCAGATCCAAGATTATAGTTTGGATAGCTTAAGTCAGGCCATAGCTAGTGTACCCCAAGACAATTTTCTCTTTTCAACGACTATTAGGGATAACATCCGCTTTGGACGCCCTGAAATGAGTCAAGACCAGGTAGAACACTATGCTAAGTTAGCTGGTGTGCACCAGGATATTCTTGGTTTTGAACAAGGTTACGATACCGAAGTAGGCGAACGTGGTGTTTCCTTATCTGGGGGGCAAAAACAACGTATTGCAATCGCCAGAGCCCTAGCCATAGAAGCAGATTGTCTAATATTAGATGATTCCTTATCGGCTGTAGATGCTAAAACTGAGCAAGAAATTCTGGACCATCTCAAAGAAAATCGAGCTGGTAAAACTACCCTCATTGCTGCTCATCGCTTATCTTCCCTGATGCATGCCGATGAAATTATTGTGCTTGACCAGGGGGCAATTGTCGAAAGAGGTAGCCACCAGGACTTAATCGACCAGGCTGGTTGGTATAGTCAGATGTATCACCAACAGCAATTAGAAGACCAGATAGGAGGGGATGCAATGGCGCGTAAACCAGTAAAGTTTAGCCTGAAAGACCAGGGCCAAATTTTAAGCCTGCTATTTAATTTTGCTAAAGCTTATTGGCCAGGTTTCCTCTTAGCCCTGGCAATGATGGTTATCGTATCAACTGTTACAGCTGTTTTGCCGATGATTATACAAACTTACTTGGATGACTATATTGTGACCCAGTCTGTTAGCTTGAGAATCAGTTTGATTTTTTCGAGCCTATATTTGGG
The DNA here is from genome assembly GCF_001543245.1 of Aerococcus urinaehominis. GTDB lineage: Bacteria > Bacillota > Bacilli > Lactobacillales > Aerococcaceae > Aerococcus > Aerococcus urinaehominis. Next base: position 448,762 of record NZ_CP014163.1, on the reverse strand, counting down.
ACTGACTCTAGTCCAAAGCCTAGCAACTTATATTCAGGATTACAGTTTTAAATTAGCAGCTGAGAATACGGTTGCCAGTATTCGTAACCGAGTTTATCAACATGTCACCCAATTAGGGATGCGGTTTTTTGACCAGGTATCCAATGGCACAATTGTTTCCCGAGTTACCAATGACACAGAAACCATCAAGCAATTCTGGAATGTCTTTTTAACTTTCTTAAGTGGCTTTTTTAATATCATATCAATCATGATTGCTATGTTTAGTTTAGATCAGGATTTGGCTTGGCTCTTTGTAGCCTTTACGCCCATCATGGTCCTATTAATTTACCTCTATCAAAAATATTCAACCGTAATATATGGCCGGATGCGCGAAGCCCTCAGCCAACTTAATGCACGTTTGAGTGAATCAATTTCAGGTATGGGGATTATTCAACAATTTGGCCAAGAAGACCGGATGCGACAAGCCTTTGATGAAGTCAATCAAACTTATGTGGTAGCTAGGAAGGCTATGTTCGCCATGAATGCCTTGCTATTAAATCCTGCTATTAGTTTATTGGAGGCCCTAGCACTTGTCTTGGTACTTTATATTTTTGGATTACAAGATTTGCAGGGCTTGGCAGTTGATATTGGTGTATTATATGCCTTTACTTCATACGCAGGGTCATTCTTTAGGCCGATGGGGCAAATGATGGATAGCTTGTCTATTTTCCAGGATGGCTTGGTGTCTGGTTACCGGATTCGTGATTTATTAGCTTATGATGCTTATGCGCCAACCAGCCGTCCTGGTAGTCAGGCTAAGATTGGTCAAGCAGGTTTATCAGTTAAAAACCTAAACTTTTCTTATGATGGTGACCACCAGGTACTTAAGGATATCTCCTTTGAAGTGCCAGCTGGACAAACAGTAGCCTTTGTTGGACAAACAGGCTCAGGAAAGTCATCCATTATTAATGTGCTGATGCGTTTTTATGATTACCAGTCCGGGGAAATAAGAATTGATGGTCATGATTTGCGCGATATTAGTATGACGAATCTGCGTAACCAAGTCGGTTTGGTTTTACAAGACTCCTTTATGTTCTATGGAAGTGTGGCTGATAATATTCGACTCCACGGCGATTATGACGATGCCATGGTCCAAGCAGCAGCTCGCTTCGTTCATGCTGATGGTTTTATTGAAGATTTACCTGATGGCTATGACAGCCAGGTGATTGAGGGTGGCGCTGCCTTTTCAACAGGCCAAAAACAATTGTTAAGTTTCGCCCGTACAATTCTTAGAGAACCCAGCCTCTTGATTTTGGATGAAGCAACTGCTAATATCGATACTGAAACTGAGGCACATATCCAATCAGGACTAGCTAATATGCGCAGGGGCCGCACGACGATTATGATTGCTCACCGCTTATCTACCATTAAGGATGCTGACCAGATATTTGTACTCAAGCAGGGACGCATTATTGAAGCGGGTAATCATGATGACCTAATTGCCCTTGGCGGTACTTACTACGATATGTATCAGTTACAGAATTTTACAGACCATTTAGTTGATTAGAGGAAGAATATGTACAACTTTTTAATTTACTTGGTAAAAGGGCTACTTTTTTTAGTTAACGGGCCGACCCATTTTGAATATCATCCGGACTATGATGCGAACCAACAATATCTAGTGATATCACCACATCGGACTATTTTGGACCCGCCTATGATTGCTTTGGCCTTATTACCCCACAAGATTTCCTATATGGCTAAAAAGGAATTATTTAAACCAGCTTTTGTGGCTTGGTTGTTGAAGAAAGTCCATGTGATTCCAGTAGACCGGCAAGCACCGGCTATGGAAACACTCAAGACTTCAGTCAATGTGCTTAAAAAAACTGATCGCCATTTGGGTATCTTCCCAACAGGGTCACGTTACTCCACAAAAATTAAACCAGGGGCAGTCAATCTGGCTAAAATGGGTCAGGTGAATCTTTTGCCAGCAGTATACCAAGGCCCCTTGGAAATTTCTGGCTTATTTTCCTGGAAGCAGGCTAACCGGGCTAGGGTAAGAATTGGTAAGCCAATTATCTTGCCCGATAAAAAACGCTTAACTAAAACAGAAATAAGTGATTTGGAAGCTCAAATTGCCCAGGCCTTTGTGGAAACAGATAAGGCGTTAAATCCGGATTATCATTATGATATGGAAGCGGCGCTAGCTAAACGTGATCGAAAATATAAGCGAAAATAGAAAAACTTAGAGACTCAGCTTAGTCTGGGTCTTTTTTGGTACGAACTATTATATCCTATTTAGCTGAGTAACTTTTGATATATGTTATAATGTAGGGAACAAAAAGGAAAAGGGTGGCAGTATGAAGTGGTCAATTCCCAGTCATATTATTGATGAAGCGCGTGGTCTAGTAGATGATGGTCGGGTGCTAAAAGTGGTACCGAATGAAACAGATCAAATATGGCAAGGCGAAGTCTTGGATAATAAATTGTATTATGTGGCCTTAGATGGAGGACCCAAAGAGCATGACCAGTGCCAGTGTGACATCTGGGAAAAGCGGGGGTTTTGTCCCCATACAGTAGCGGTCGAACTGTTTATGCGCGACCATGATGTGGTGCGGGTGATGAAATTTTCTCAGCAGCCGCTCTTCCGCTATCCTGAAATTGATGAAAACGATCAGACAGCTGGCCTGGATGTCATCTTAGAAAACTATCACAATTTACTGAAGACAAACTATCAATTTTCAAATCATGATAAGGCTGGGCTAGCCCCCTTGACAATTAAGATTGAGCTTTATGAATCTGGCCAGTATGATTATCTGGACTTAGCCACAAATCATATCTATATGCGCCTCAAACTAGGCCTCAAGGGAGGTGCTCACTATTACATCCAGGATTTTGAAGACTTCTTTAAAAGTTTTAGCCAGGAAGGCCTCTATCTTTTATCAAAGCGTAAGCAAAGTATGGTACTACTTAAAGCGTCTGCCTTTGATGAAGACAGCTATCGATTACTAAAGACTTTAGCCCAGGACTACTTGCACGAATTAGATTACTTAACTGATGTCGCTCATGCTGGATCGAGCAAGCAAATCAGGCAATTCTACTACTTAAATCATAGCCAACTCAGGAAGATTTTGAATTATTATAGCCAAGGAAAGTACCAAGTCAGTTATTTTGTAGATGATGATAGAGTTGATATCCAAGTATTAGACCGTGGTGCGCCCAATCTGCTTGACTATCAACAATTAGCTGAAAATAATTTTTTAATCACAATGCCTAAACAGATAAAAATATTTATATATTATGGCATGTTGCGAATTGATAACCATATATACCTATATGACCAGCTTCACTATCCAGACTTTCAGGATTTGCTATTTGTGCGCCAAAATCTGGAGGAAGTAAATTACCAACTCGAACTAGACCAGGAGGGTCTGGATCACTTTACCAGCCTCTTTGGGCGCCCCGTATTAAAATTTGGGACAATCAAAGGTCTAGACTTGCTTTCGCCTCCGATATTAAACCAAGATAAGTTAGATGTTTTAGTGTATTTGGATAGTATCGGCCATGGTCTACAAGCGCAGTTGGTCTACCAATATGGGAGGACTCGTTTTTCCGAAGATTACCAATTAGAAAAAATTGATGACCAGCAACTAGTAGTTAGAGATATCCGCGCTGAATTTGAAGCTGAAAATATTATGAAAATGCTCGGTTTCACTTGGCATAATCGCCAGCTACAGTGGCAAGGGGATAGTTTAGAAGACATAGTGGGCAAAATTAATGATATCAGGCAATTAGTACCGGCTAGCTACCAACTTGTCTTAACTAATAACCTTCGTTACCTTAATAAACGATCTTTCCAGAGTCAGATTAAGGTTGACCAAGATCAAACTAACCGCCTCTTATCGATTAATTTTTCGGTTACAGATGTTAATCCAAGGGATGTTGATTATATCTTAAAAGCAATTGAGCAAGAAGACCGTTATCTGCGTTTAGAGGATGGTCAATTAATTAATATCGACCAGGTAGTAGCCCAAGACCAACACCAGATATTGAGCCGTCTTTATCAAAATGATCAGGCTTGGGAAAATGGTCAGGCCATACCAGTCTATCAGGCCATCGGTTTTGCTGATATGCTAAGCGATAGCCAAGCCTTTCAAAATCTCTATCAGGATTTAGTTAATCCAAGCTATCCAATTGATATCCAAGCACTAGGCTTCCAAACAGCCTTAGCTGACTACCAACAATATGCGCTACAATGGCTAATGAGCTTGGCTAAGTATCAGCTTGGTGGGCTGTTAGCTGATGAAATGGGCTTAGGGAAGACAGTCCAGATGATTGCATTTATTCTGGCCTTAAAGGATAAACAGCCTGATTTAAGTGTTTTAGTCGTTGGCCCAGCTTCCGTTTTATATAATTGGGACCATGAAATTAAACGATTTGCACCAAGTTTAGCCAGTCAGGTTATTGATGGCGATATTGATGAGCGCGAGAATTTACGCCGGGATAATGCGGAGAAAATTTGGATCACCTCTTACCAAAGTTATCGTAATGATCAAGCAGCCTACCAGGCTTTGCATTTTGATCTGCTAATCATCGATGAAGCCCAAGCAATAAAAAATGATTCTACCTTACTCTACCAGGCCTTAAAACAGCAGGCGGCTAAAACTAGAATCGCACTATCAGGGACACCCTTAGAAAATCATCTAGATGAGTTTTGGGCCTTGATGAATATCGTCCTGCCAGGTTTATTGCCTGATAAACGCCACTATAAAACCCTTTCAATTGATGAAATCAAGCAATTAACCCGGCCCTTTGTCTTACGTCGAACTAAGCAAGAAGTGGCTTTGCAATTGCCTGGTAAGGAAGTTTTTGATAAGTACACCCAGTTAAGCAAGGAACAAAAATCCATCTACTTAGCCTACCTCAAAGATATTCAAAGCCAACTCAACCATGAACAGGGCCCGCAAAAGGTGACCATGGAATTATTGGCTGGTATTACCCGCCTGCGGCAAATTTGCTGCCATCCTAAACTAGTTAATCCTGACTATGAAGCTAGTTCCGGTAAGTTTGAATATTTTAAAGAATATTTATCCAGAGCTCTAAATGAAGGCCGCCGCATTCTTGTTTTCTCTCAATTTACGGCCATGCTAGAAATTATTGCTCAATATCTAGATCAGGAAGAGATTGCCTACATGACCTTGACTGGACAAACAAAAAAGACGCAGCGCCAGGCTGATATCGATGCTTTTAATCAAGGCCATGGTGATGTTTATCTGATTTCGCTCAAGGCGGGTGGCGCAGGGATTAACTTAACAGGGGCCGATACGGTCTTTATGTATGATTTATGGTGGAATCCGGCGGTTGAAGAACAAGCAATTGGTCGTGCTCACCGGATTGGCCAGACTAAAGAGGTATCAGTTTACCGCTTTATATCTGAAGGAACAATTGAGCAACGGATGAGTGAACTCCAGGAAGAAAAACGCCAGCTCTTTGATTCTCTCTTTAATCAAGAAGATAGTCAGGTTAATCATAAAATCACTATTGAGGACCTGCGTTATATTCTAGATATCCCGCAATAATTGCTTGCTAAAAAAAATATCTTATGGTATGATAATTTGGTGCTCGAAATGCACATCATTTCACACCCAAGGGATGAAGACGCTTGGTGCTCCTAAGAGGAGTTGCGTATTTTAGAACTTGGGGCGGAAAATAAAACCAAATGGAGGAATTTATTCATGGCAGTAGTAAGCATGAAACAATTATTAGAAGCAGGTGTCCACTTCGGTCACCAAACACGTCGCTGGAATCCAAAAATGGATAAGTATATCTTTACTGAGCGTAATGGTATCTACATCATTGACCTACAAAAAACTGTTAAGTTAATCGATGAAGCCTACGACGCTGTTCGTGAAGTAGCTGCTGACAACGGCGTTGTTTTATTTGTGGGTACAAAAAAACAAGCCCAAGATTCAATCAAAGAAGAAGCAGAACGTGCTGGTCAATATTACATCAACCATCGTTGGTTAGGTGGTACCTTGACTAACTGGGAAACCATCCAAAAACGTATCCAACGTTTGAAAGACATTAAAAATATGGAAGAAGATGGTACTTTTGATGTACTTCCTAAGAAAGAAGTTGCGGGCTTAATCAAAGAACGTGAACGTCTTGAAAAATTCTTAGGTGGTATCGAAGATATGCCTCGTATTCCAGACATGATGTTCGTTGTTGATCCGCGTAAAGAACGGATTGCCATTCAAGAAGCACAAAAATTAAATATTCCTGTAGTTGCAATGGTTGATACCAACTGTGACCCAGATGAAGTAGATTATGTGATCCCTTCAAATGACGATGCTATTCGTGCTGTTAAATTAATTTCAGCAACCATCGCTGAAGCGGTTATTGAAGGACAACAAGGTACTGACAACGATGTTCAATTTGAAGCCAGCAATGACTTTGAAGAAAACATTGATGAATTAGTTGAAGAAGATACTGAATCAGTTGAAGATTAATTCAAGTCATAGTATTATAAAAGTATAAAAGGAGGCTATCTGATAATTTTAAGCGTTGGCTTTACTTTATTAGATAGCTTTTTTACTGGAAACCCATATAATTTAGGAGGAATCTTACACATGGCTGTAACTGCAAAAGAAGTAAAAGAATTACGTGACCGTACTGGCGTTGGTATGATGGATGCTAAAAAAGCATTAGTTGAAACTGACGGAGATATGGATAAAGCAATCGACTTCCTACGTGAAAATGGTTTAGCTAAGGCAGCAAAAAAATCTGACAGAATCGCTGCTGAAGGTTTAACTAAAGTGGTTGTTCGCGGTAATGAAGCGGTTATTTTAGAATTAAACTCTGAAACTGACTTCGTAGCTAAAAACGAACAATTTATTAACCTATTAGACAGTTTGGCATTTGCTATCCTAGACCAAAAACCAGAATCAGTAGAAGCGGCTATGGAAAATGTGACAATTGAAGGTCAAAAACTTTCAGAGCACATTGCTGAAAAAACATCTGTTATTGGTGAGAAACTAGATTTCCGTCGTTTCGAAATCTTCACTAAGACAGACGATCAAGAATTTGGTCATTACGCTCACCAAGGTGGCCGTATTTCAGTTTTAGTTCAATTAACTGGTGGGGACCAAGACTTAGCCAACGGTATTGCCATGCATATCGGTGGTTTAAATCCACGTTTCTTAGATGAAGAATCTGTACCAGCTGATGTCCGTGAACATGAAAAAGAAGTTTTAACTGAACAAGCCTTAAACGAAGGTAAGCCAGCTAATATTGTTGAAAAAATGATTGCTGGTCGTTTACGTAAATTCTTCTCTGAAATTTGCTTAGTAGATCAAGACTACTTATTAGATGACAGCAAGACAGTCGGCGAAGTAGCTAAAGAGGCTGGCGCTAAGATTGACTTCTTCCGTCGTTATGAAGTAGGCGAAGGTATCGAAAAACGGGAAGAAAACTTCGCAGATGAAGTTGCTCAACAAATGAAATAATCTAAACTCTACTAGCACGTATATCATATATAGGCTTATAGAAACAAGTGAAGCTAGGCCACCACGACCTAGCTTTTCTTGTATAAGAAAAATTCTAGGAAGAGGGTAAACAAGATGTCTGTGGAAGCGAAATATAAACGTGTTGTCTTAAAGTTATCAGGGGAGGCCTTGTCAGGTGGTAGTGGTTTTGGTATTAATCCTGACAAAATGAAGGCGATTGCTAAGGAACTTAAAGAAGTTCATGATTTAGGCGTACAAATTGCTATTGTGGTTGGTGGCGGTAATATCTGGCGAGGACACACCGGTGAAGAGATGGGTATGGAGCGTGCCCAAGCTGACTATATGGGCATGCTTGCTACGATTATGAATGCTTTGGGTTTGCAAGATGTGCTAGAAAATATTGGTGTGCCTACCCGGGTGCAAACTGCTATTGAAATGCGAGAAGTAGCTGAGCCTTATATTCGGCGCAAGGCTGAACGTCACTTAGAAAAAGACCGAGTAGTTATCTTTGCTGGTGGTACTGGTAATCCTTATTTTTCAACTGATACGGCTGCAGCTTTGCGGGCTGCTGAAATTGATGCCGACGTTATTCTTATGGCAAAAAATGGGGTCGATGGTGTCTATTCAGCAGACCCACAAAAAGATGCTTCGGCAGAGAAGTATAGTGACTTAACCCACTTAGATATTATAAGTAAAGGTCTTCAGGTGATGGATACCACTGCCTCATCACTAAGTATGGATAATGATATTCCTCTGGTTGTGTTTGATTTAAATCAACCAGGTAATATTCGGCGTGTTGTTTTAGGTGAAGAAATAGGTACGACAATTAGAGGAGAAGAATAAGATGTCAGTAGATACTGTTTTAAAAGAAACTAAAGAGCGGATGGCTAAATCGGAAAACTCTTTACAGAATCAGTTAGCCCGTATTCGGGCTGGCGTAGCCAATGCTAGTTTATTAGATGGTGTAATGGTGGAGTACTATGGTGCCCCAACGCCACTTAATCAATTGGCTAATATCACAGTCCCTGAGCCTCGTATGCTTTTAATTACACCATACGACAAGACGGCCTTGGCAGAAATTGACCGGGCCTTACAAATGTCAGATATTGGTATTCCGCCTACTAATGATGGCAATGTCATTCGTTTGGTTATCCCAGCCCTGACCAAGGAACGTCGCCAGGAATTAAGCAAAAATGTCGGTAAAGAACTTGAAGCTGCCAAGGTAGCCGTTAGAAATATTCGCCGTGATGCGCTGGACATTGTTAAGAAAGCTGAAAAGGCTGCTGAAATTTCTGAAGATGACTTACGTGACTATGAAAAAGATATCCAAAAATTGACTGATGAAAGTATCAGTCGTATGGATGCTATGGCTAAGGACAAGGAAAAAGAAATTTTAGAAGTTTAGTTTTGATAAATAAGGGCTCTTTGTCAAATAGTGTTGGTGATATTAAAGATCGAAGTTTTGACTTCGGTCTTTTTTATTTTTTCTAGCCATAGGCTAGAGTCTCCAGAGAATTGGTCATCTGTTCAACAGCCATGGCACCGGTTCGAGCCAAGGTCTCTCACCTCGCCAGCCTCAAACAAGCTGTAGTCAATCGCTATATCCGTACGTCGCGTTGCTCCTACGGCTCTAGGATTGTCACAGCTTGTATTTCTTTGGCGTGCTTAACATGGCTAACAGATGCCCATTCTCTTCCGCCTCTAGTAAAAAATATCTTTTAACTTAGGCACATAGGGCCCTAGATTCTGTATCTAGCTTTTCAATCTTTCTATTTATGGTAGGTTTATTTTCCCTCTTTACCTCATATGATTTAAAGGAAAGAAAAGCCCTTGCCCTTAAATGATAAAAATTGCGGTAACCAAATCCGGAACGCTTAATATTCTTAATTTTATTATTCATACCCTCAATTGGCCCATTGGAAAGTGTATAACGAAAGCTATTGATAATAGCAGGTAAGTATTTGAGCAGAGTATTCATCGTTTTTCTCAAATTCTTCGGGAGCCGTTGGCTCTTATTGCGACTAATTGTATGTAGGAAAGCATTGATATTCCCTGTTTTAAGGTGATATTTGAGCTCATTGACGACATCATAGACTTTTCTAAATTTACTGTCGATATTAAGCATAAATTCAACTATACCTGCTTCTGTTATAAGGCCATCAAATAAGCGATGTGTGCGGTAATTAACACTATTCAGTGCTTCTTGGTTCTTTAAAATCAGCTTCCATAACTGTTTCAATTTCCGATAGTGTGTTGATTGCTTAGGTTGTTGATTCATCACAAGAATCCGTTGGCTATTCAAAGTCTGATTCAGTAGTTGGACAATATGGAATCGGTCAATAATAATTTTCGCATTTGGAAAGATTTGTTGTAAAAAATCATAATAAGGTGAGTACATATCCATGGTAATCGTTTCAACTAGCTTTCTCTTTTCCAGAGGGAAACGCATAAAATAATCTCTTAAATAAGCTTGCGTCCGATCTTCTAATATATCAAATAAACGATGATTAGCTGCATCCACTAGGATGCAAGACATAGCGCCTGAGACATTTTTAACAGATTTAAACTCATCAATAGATAAATGCCTAGGTAGTTGCCGGTAACTTTGTTTGAATTGTTTAGCAGTCGATTCAAGCAGACGAATAACAGTAGAATTTGAAATATTAAGTTTTTTAGCGATTAAGGACATACTTTGCGACTCTGATAATTCTTGTATCGCTAAACACTTGATTTGGCGACTAATAAAGCAATTTTTAGCAACTAGATTAGAAGAGGCTGTAAACGTAATTTGGCAATTTTTACAGAAAAATCGCTGTTTTTTTAATACTAAAGAGATTGGTTGTGTGTTGAATTCACCTATTAAAATGCGCGATAGTTTATAACCATGCTTAATAATACTAGCTTGGTCAGCCTCCTTATGGAGGCAATTTGGACAGCTGTCTGGTTGATAAGTTAGTGTGCCGTAGATTACTTTATGAGTCACTTGTTTAATCTTTTTAATCGTTACCTTGTCCTCTAATTTAATATTTTCGTCTGTAATACTTAATAGGTTTTTGATACAATCATTTTGAGCCATGTGAATTCTCCTTTGTAGTTTTGTCTGACAACTTAATTATAAAGAATTCACTGGCTTTTTGTGATTCCAAATAAAAAAAGGTGTCAGTGAGTTTTTACTCACCAACACCAAAAAGTATAGAACCTAAATAAGAGGTTAGGAGTTTTCCTAACCTCTTATGTTGTTTTTGGCAGAAAAATTCGCTACACTAGATAGGTATTAAAAGAGGAAGGAAGTTGGCATGTGACTTGGACTTGGCAATCAGAGCTAGCGGCGAGCGCAGGTTTAGCGGATCACTTGCGTCTTAAGTATTTATTAGACCAAAGTGATTACGTATTATTTGGAGTTGGTGCTGGTATGGGGGCTGCCGATGGGTTTAGCTATGTTGGTCCCCGTTTTACTGAAAACTTTGCAGATTTTATCAATAAATATGGTTGGTTCGATCTTTTTCAAGCTTCAGTTTTTGAGTTTCCAACTTTAGAAGAAGAATGGGCATTTTTTTCGCGCTTTGTTGACTTGAATTACTTGTCTCAGCCAGTTGGTCCTTCTTATTTAGCTTTAAAAGAGCTCGCTAGTCGTTACCCTAGCCATGTCATTACTTCCAATGCTGACAATGCTTTTGAAGCGGCTGGTTTTGATGCTAACCAGGTATTTGATGTCCAGGGTAAATATAATCTGCTGCAGTGTAGTCGTGGCTGCCATGCCAAGCGCTATCCTAATGAAGCTTTAATGAAAAAAATGCTTGCCAGTCAAGATAAGATGCTAGTTCCTAGTGAACTAGTCCCTTACTGTCCTAAATGTGGGGCACCAATGGCTCTTAACCGCCGAAATCATACAGATTGGATGGTAGAAGACCAGAAATTTTATCAAGACCAGGCGCGATTTATTGATTTTCTGCAAGCTGCTAAGCAAAAGAGGTTGGTGCTTTTAGAGCTAGGTTGCGGTTATATGGCGCCCCAAGTTATTAAACATCCTTTCCAACAATTTACCGAAGCCTTTAATAATGTCTTATACGTGACTGTTAATTTAAAGGATTACCATATTCCTCATGCAATTAGAGATCGTAGCCTATGGATTAATCAGGATATTAAGGTTTTGATGTCTAATTTAGCAGCAAGTTATGACAATAATAAAGAAGTGGGTGACCATTAATGATACAAGAAAATTTAGTCTTCAATCCTGAATTACCAGTTCCTCAGCATGTGGCAGTAATTATGGATGGTAATGGACGTTGGGCCCAGGCCCAGGGATTGAAGCGGACGGCTGGCCACCGTGAAGGCCTTAACGCCTTGCGCCGAGTGGCTATAGCAGCAGCACAAATGGGTATTAAGGTAATTACCGCCTATGCCTTTTCAACTGAAAACTGGCGGCGCCCACAAGAGGAAATCAGCTATTTGATGTCCTTACCCAAGTTGCTCAACGATGACGTACTACCAGAGTTGATGGCCAATGATGTTAAAATAACTATTACTGGTAGTTTAGAAGGGGTAAATCGAACGACTCAAGCCTATATTAATGAAGCAATTGCTAAGACTAAGGACAACAAAGGCCTTATACTTAATATTGCTTTTAATTACGGTAGCCGTGCGGAAATAGTCAAGGCTAGCCAATCTATAGCCCAACAGGTAGCAGAAGGGCAACTTGCTGTTGGAGATATAGATGAGGAGCTTTTCTCCCGTTCTTTACAAACAGCTTTTCTCAATGATTTGCAAGATCCAGATTTTTTAATCAGGTCAAGCGGAGAAGTGCGTTTAAGTAATTACCTGTTATGGCAACTAGCATACAGCGAGATGTATTTCGTTGATACCATGTGGCCAGATTTTGACCAATCGGTATTTGAATCATGTATTGCTGTTTACCAGCACCGCCATCGTCGTTTTGGCGATGTATCCTAGGAGGTCGTCATGCAACAGCGCGTAATTACGGCTCTAGTAGCTTTGGCCATTTTTATTCCGATTCTCTTACTAGGAGGCTGGGCATTGGAGCTGCTCATGGCTTTAATTGGTGTAGTCTCCATGTTTGAGTTATTGAAAATGCGTAAACAACCTCTAGTGAGTTTTCTTAGTCTAGCTGGATTATTTTGTATGCTGGTGATTTTATTGCCTAGCAATTATCTTTTCTTTATGAACCAAGAAATTGATAAATTTTTAGTTTTTTATGCGGGTGTTGTCTTAATGCTTATTCACATGGTGAGGCGTCCGCACCAGATTAATGTGGAAGATGTAGCAGCTGTTAGTTTTTTTGCCATATATTTAGGCATGGGTTATCATTATTTATTGATGATTCGTGATATGGGGCTTAGCTACTTATTTTTAGGCTTAATAATTATTTTTGCAAATGATAGTTTTGCCTACCTAGTTGGTCGTGCCGTTGGTAAGCACAAGTTAGCTCCTGAAGTATCTCCAAATAAGACAATTGAAGGTTCAATAGGTGGCATCGTGGGGGCCTACACCTTAAGTACAATTTTTCTCCTATTGACGCCTAGTCTCAATATTTCTGCAGGCCAAAATATTATTTTAGTCTTAATTCTGGCTTTGGCTGGTCAAATGGGGGATTTAATTGAATCTACAATGAAACGCTACTACCAGGTTAAAGATTCCGGCCATATTTTGCCGGGTCATGGTGGTTTAGTAGACCGTTTCGACAATTTATTAATTGTTATGCCCCTTTTTTACTTTGTCCTCTCTTATCTTAATTAGCAGTTTGAGGTGAACTGATGCAAGCAATTATTGCTTTTATTTTTATATTTTGTTTAATAGTTATTATTCATGAATTTGGCCATTTTTATTTTGCCAAACGGGCCGGTATTCTGGTCAGAGAATTTGCAATTGGTATGGGACCTAAACTTTTTTCCCATCGCGGCCAAGAAACCACGTATACTGTGCGGATGTTACCCTTGGGCGGCTATGTCCGGATGGCCGGTATGGAAGAGATGGCCGAAGAACTTGCGGTTGGTCAACAAATACTCATTCGCCAAAATGATTCAGGACTAGTTAATTTTATTTCCATGGATGCTGAAGCTAATCATACGGAAGGTTTGCCTCTTGAGGTCCACCAGGCAGATTTAGAAGATGACTTATTTATTGCTGGTATTGCTTATGGCGACAGTCAAGTGAAAAAATTTCATCTGGCCGAAGATGCGATTATCGAGGAAGTTGACGGCACGCGTGTCCGAATTGCACCACGTTATCGGCAATTCCAGGCGGCTAGCCTAGGTCAGCGCATGATGGTAAATTTTGCCGGCCCCATGAATAACTTTATTTTAGCGATTGTTACCTTTATTATTCTAGCTTTTGTTCAAGGTGGCGTGATGACTAACCAGCCTGTTGCTGGTGAGATTGTAGCAAATTCGCCGGCCCAAGCAGCTGGTTTACAAGCAGGAGATCAACTGCTTGCCGTAGATGGTCAAGATATTAGCAGTTTCGATAACTTTATCAGCCAGGTACAGGCTAGCAACCAGGAGACGATTGACTTAACTATTGATAGAAACGGGTCACAAAGATCCATCACAGTTACACCTGATGTGGAGCAGGGCCAAAATGGCCAGACAGTTAAGCAAATTGGTGTGTATCGTCCTAAAAATACGTCTTTTTGGGCTAAGATAGCCTTTGGTTTTAGCCAAACTTGGGCAATTATTACAGGCATTTTTGCAGTATTTAAAGAGATTTTCACTACTGGTTTTAATATCAACTATTTTGGTGGTCCAGTATATATGTATCAAGCAACCAGTCAAGTCGTTGGACTGGGATTTACTGGTCTGCTGTCCTGGCTAGGCGCGCTTAGTGTAAACCTAGGTATCGTTAATCTCCTGCCTATTCCAGCCTTGGATGGAGGCAAGCTGGTGTTTAATGTTATTGAAGGTATACGTGGTAAGCCTGTAAGTGAAAAAACTCAGAGTATTGTATCTTTGATCGGTGTGGCCTTAGTATTTATTTTAATGGTAATGATCACCTGGAATGATATTTTAAGATTGTTTGGATAAGTTTTTAGCAAGGTCGAAGTTTGATTACTTCGACCTTGGCTTATTTATATCAGGAGGTTTTTATGTCATCACCCCAAGAATTATTTAAAGCTTTATTAACGCACATTGATTGGCAAATTGAAGATGCCAATTTTTTAGCTGGCCAAATCGATAATGTTACAGTTCATACCCAATCACGGATTTGGCAGTTCGTCTTTCGTTTTCCTAAACCCCTGCAAGCCAGTTTATTTAAGATCTTCAGCCAGGCTTTAGATGAAGCTTTTGCAGCGATTGCTCGAGTAGATATACGGATTAGCTGTGACCAAGCGGTTTATAGTCAGGAAGAGTTACTAGATTATTGGCCAATTGTCGTTAAAAGAGCCGATATTTCTTCTGGTTTAGCTAACCAAGTATTTCAAGGTCAAATTCCTGAATATCGTGATCAGTTTTTCATAATTCGTGTCGAAAATGCCACTATTCAAAAACATATTGATGACTCCTATATCGGTGTTATTAAGCAAACCTATAGCACTCTTGGTTTTGACCAGATTCAATTAAAAACTGTGGTCGACCAAGCGACAGCTGATGACCGTCAAGCCCAGTTTGAAACCCGCAAAGAACGGATTGCTGATGAACAAGCCAAATTAGCCCAAGCAGCCCAGCAGCAAGCCGAAAAACAAGCTAAGTCAGACCAGGTTGGTCCGCCGGTTCAAATCGCTATTGGAAAAACCATACCGGCTGATGAAAAATTACGGTCCATGAACACTTACTTGGAGGAACAGCGATATGCTGCTATGGAGGGGGTTGTTTTTGAGGTCGAGGTCAAGGTTTTAAAGACAGGTCGCCGTATTCTGAATGCTAAAATTACCGACTATACTTCCGCCTTCTTAGTCCAAATGTTTTCCCGCAATGATCAGGATATTGCTATATTTGAAGCGATTAAGCCAGGAATGTGGCTAAGAGTACGGGGAGATATTCAGATGGATGACCGCTTTGTCCGCGATCTGGTGGTCACTGCACGCGATTTACAGGAAATTAAAAAGCCTGCCCGCCAAGATACAGCTCCGGATGACCAGAAGCGTGTGGAATTTCATCTCCATACCAATATGTCGATGTTAGATGCAACCAATACAATTAGTGATTATGTAAAACAAGCAGCTGCTTGGGGACACCAGGCTATTGCCATTACAGATCATGCCGGGGTTCAAGCCTATCCTGAAGCTTCAGCTGCAGCTAAGTCGAATAATATCGAAATGATTTATGGTTTAGAAGCTAATATCGTCGATGATGGTACGCCTATCGCTTATAATGAAGCCCATGAGTTATTAAGTGATGCGACTTATGTGGTTTTTGATGTGGAAACAACGGGTTTATCTTCTGTTTACGATAAAATCATTGAAATTGCCGGTGTCAAGATGCATAAGGGTAATGTAATTGATACTTTTGAAGAGTTTATTGATCCTGGCCATCCGCTTAGTCGTTTTACCACAGAGCTAACAGGGATTACAGATGCTATGGTAGCGGGATCACGGCCAGAAGCTGAAATTATGGCTGACTATGCTAAGTTTTGTGAGGGCTGTATTTTAGTAGCCCACAATGCCAGCTTCGATATGGGTTTTATTAATGCGGCATATCGGCGGCATGGTATGGATGAGGCAGATAATCCGGTCATTGATACCTTGGAACTCTCTCGTTTTCTCCACCCAGAGTTTAAAACCCATGGTCTAGGTCCCTTATCTAAACGCTATAACATCAAGTTAGAGCAACACCACCGGGCTATATATGATGCTGAGACGACTGCAGTCTTGGCTTGGAAATTTATCCAAGAGGCCCAAGCAGACCACGATTACCACTATCACGATCAACTGAATGATAACCTAGGAGGCAAAGAGAGCTATAAGCAAGCCCGCCCCTTCCATATGACACTATATGCTAAAAATCAGGCGGGCTTAAAAGCTATTTTTAAATTAGTCTCGGCAGCAAATGTTGATTATTTCTATCGCGTGCCGCGTTTGCCACGATCAATGGTTAAAAAGTATCGCAAGGATTTAGTTATTGGGTCTGCTTGTGCTAATGGTGAAGTCTTCGAGACCCTGGTCCAAAAGGGGCGCTCAGAAGCCCTAGATAAGGCCAAATTTTATGATTTTATTGAAATTCAACCCAAAGGTGTGTATGAACCTTTAATTCTTGATGATCAAATTCATACCGAAAATGACTTAGAGCATATAATGAAAGAGTTAGTAAATATCGGTAAGGAACTGGACAAGCCAGTGGTGGCGACTGGGGATGTTCATTACCTGAATCCTGAAGATAAACAGTACCGGGAAATTTTAATTCATTCTATTAAATCTAACCGGACCAAACATTTTCCTAAGGCCCATTTTAGAACTACAGATGAGATGCTGGCAGATTTTGCTTTTATGGGAGAGGAACTGGCCTATGAACTGGTTGTTACTAATTCACAAAAAGTTGCTAGCTGGTTTGACCATGTAGAACCGATTCAAGACCGACTCTATCCGCCTGAAATCGAGGGAGCCGAACAGGAAATCACTGATTATTCTTATAAGCAAGCACGGGCTATTTATGGTGACCAACTACCAGAAATTGTGGAAAAGCGTTTAGAAAAAGAACTAACATCCATTATTGGTAATGGTTTTTCAGTCGTTTATCTAATTAGTCAAAAGTTAGTATTAAAATCTAATGAAGATGGTTACATTGTTGGCTCTCGCGGGTCAGTTGGCTCATCCTTTGTTGCGACCATGATGGGGATTACTGAGGTCAATCCTTTATCACCACACTATGTCTGTCCAAATTGTCATTATGCCCATTTCTTTACCGATGGCTCAGTTGGCTCAGGATTTGACTTACCTGATAAGCCCTGTCCAGAATGTGGGACACAAATGAATAAAGATGGTCAAGATATTCCCTTCGAGACCTTTTTAGGCTTTAAAGGAGACAAGGTACCTGATATCGATTTAAACTTTTCCGGTGATTACCAGGCTCGGGCGCATGATTATACCAAGGAACTCTTTGGGGAAGACTATGTCTATCGTGCTGGGACGATTGGTACGGTTGCTGATAAAACCGCCTTTGGTTACGTGCTAGGTTATGATCGTGATAATAATTTAAACTTGCGGAAGACAGAAAAAGAGTATCTCGCAAAAGGGGCAACAGGGGTTAAACGGACAACTGGTCAGCATCCAGGGGGAATTATTGTTATTCCAGACTATATGGATGTCTATGATTTTACCCCTATCCAGTATCCGGCTGATGACCAGAAGGCAGAATGGAAAACGACTCATTTTGATTTCCACTCCATTGATGCTAATGTATTAAAACTTGATATTCTCGGCCACGATGATCCGACTATGATTAGAAAATTACAAGATCTATCTGGTATTAGTCCAACTGATATCCCGGTTGATGACCCTGATGTTTATGCGCTCTTTAATGGTACAGAGATATTGGGTGTGACACCTGACCAGATTTATTCTAAGACAGGTACTTTAGGGATTCCTGAATTTGGAACTGGTTTTACTCGGCAAATGTTAGAGGCGACCAAACCATCCACCTTTGCGGAATTGCTACAAATTTCTGGACTTTCTCATGGGACCGATGTTTGGCTAGGAAATGCTGAAGTGTTAGTCCGTGAGCACGGTTTGCCTTTGTCTGAGGTTATTGGTTGTCGTGACGATATCATGGTTTACTTAATTCATCAGGGCCTAGACAATTCTGATGCTTTTCAAATCATGGAAAAGGTGCGTAAGGGTAAGGGCCTATCGGAGGAACACAAGACCATTATGCGTGAGCATGGTGTGCCAGAGTGGTATTTAGAATCTTGTGAAAAAATCAAGTATATGTTCCCTAAGGCCCATGCGGCCGCTTATGTTTTGAATGCTATGCGGGTGGCTTGGTTTAAGGTCCACCATCCAATTTGGTACTATTGCGCCTATTTCTCAGTGCGGGCCAATGATTTCGACTTAGTGGCCATGGTTAACGGTAAATCAACGACTAAGAATGCGATTGCTGATATTCAAGCTAAGGGTAATGACGCAACTCAAAAGGATAAGAACGTCCAGACTGTTATGGAGTTAGCTAATGAAATGCTTGAACGGGGGATGACCTTCAAGATGGTTGACCTAAATAAATCTGACGCTATGGAATTTATTATTAGTGAGGATGGGCAGTCGCTTATTGCACCTTTCAGAGCTATTCCTGGTTTAGGTAATAATGTGGCCCGACAAATTGTTAAGGCTAGAGAAGAACAGGACTTTTTGTCAAAAGAAGACTTGCGTAAGCGAGGAGGGGTTTCACAAACAATTATTGATTATATGACTGAAAATCATGTCCTTGATCATTTACCAGACGAGAATCAATTATCCTTATTTGATTTCTAATGCTAAGGTCTTTCTCAGATGAGACAAGGAAAGATAATACTTATATCTGTTAAGGAGGCTAGTTTTACTGGCCTCTTTTTCAAAATATGCAAACTACATATGCAATTAACGCAAATAATAGCCTATTAGTCCTTATTAAATTTTAATTATGTTAAACTTGATACATATGATGAAAAATTTAAAAGGAGGAAGTTATGGACTTACTTATAGATAAGTTTAAAGAAGTCATTTCATCAGTTGTTCCAATCGTCATTATAGTAGCGCTCTTAGCCATCTTTTTTGTCGATATACCAGCTGATATGATTTGGCGATTTGTTATTGGCGCGATATTTTTAGTAATCGGCTTAACCATATTCTTATTCGGGATTGATATTGGGATGGAGCCGATTGGAAAGTTAATGGGTCGGTCAGTCGCTGAAAATGGCTCAAAAGCTTTTGCCGTGATACTGAGTTTTATACTGGGTTTTGCAGTAACTGTAGCTGAGCCTGATCTTTTGATTCTCGGTCAGCAGATCAATGATGCGACTGGAGGTGCTCTCTCAACTGGCTTGATTGTTGGCGTGGTCTCAATTGGGGTTGGGATTATGATTGCCTTTGGCGTTTATCGGGTAATTATTAGCCTGCCGATTAAGTATTTCTTCTTAATTGCTTATGGTATCATCTTCCTCCTCTGTCTCTTTTCTGAAAATGTCTTTATTGCTATGGGTTTTGACGCCTCTGGAGCTACTACTGGTGCCTTAACGACACCTTTTATTTTAGCCCTAGGTGCTAGCGTCTCCCATAGCAAGGGTGGGGACAGTGCTGAGGATGATTCCTTTGGTTTAGTTGGTGCCATGTCAACTGGACCAATCATAGGGGTGCTAGCTATGACACTCCTTTTAGGGACACAATTCCAGGGATCTACAGAAGATTATATATATACTACTGGTATATTAGCCCCCTTTGTTAACTCTATTGGTCATACCTTTTTAGAATCTTTGGTGGCCTTAATACCGATTGTTGTTGTTTATATCATTATGAATTGGCGATTTTTTAAGTTAAAACGGCGGCAAATTAGAGATATTAATATCGGTATTGTGTACACCCTATTGGGTCTAACCCTCTTCTTAGTCGGTGTTAATGCAGGTTTTATGGATATGGGCAGGTTTTTGGGAACTGAATTAACAAATTCGCATGCTAATTGGCTACCATTTATTGGCTTTATTATGGGCTTTTTTGTGGTTTTGGCCGAACCAGCAGTCCATGTATTAGGTGACCAAGTTGAAGATGTAACTGGTGGTTACATACCCAACAAGCTCTTAATGACTACGCTTTCGATTGGTGTTGGTCTAGCTGTAGCCATGTCTATGCTTAGGTTAGAAATACCGGCCTTAGAACTATGGCATTTTCTATTGCCTGGTTTTGGTTTGGCTATTATACTATCATTTGCCGTACCTGATCTCTTTACTGGTATTGCCTTTGATGCCGGTGGGGTAGCTTCTGGACCTATGACTGCTACCTTTATCCTTGCTTTTTCCCAAGGCGTTGCTAGCTCACTTAGCCATACTAGTTTAGTAGACGGTTTTGGCATTATAGCCATGGTAGCCATGGTACCAGTAGTTGCGATTCAGATTTTAGGGCTAGTCTTTAAAATACGAGCTAAAAAAGCCTAATCATAAAGGAGTAAATAATGACAAATTATAAAATGATTGTTGTAACTGTTGGTCGCGATATAGGCCCAGATGTAGTTGACTATGCGCGTGAAGTTGGTGGCCAGGGTGCTACCATCCTTCATGGTCATGGAGCTGGCTCAGCTGAAATTTCTAAGGTATTCAACTTACAAATAGAACCAGAAAAGGAAGTGGTTCTCATGGTGGTTGATGCTGACATTACCGATAAAATCTGTCAACATTTAACTGCTAAGTTAGCCTTGGATGAAGTAGGTAAGGGCTATTTATTTACTATTGATGTCAACCAGACTTCTGGTATCTATCAAGCTTAGGCCTTAGCCTTGCAATCGCAGTTTAAAGATGCTATCATATTTAGTGTAGAAGAACACGTAGGAGGAGTGAGCGGCAACGCTCACTCTTTTTCATGAATAGGAAAGTGAGGAAGTTTTATGGGAAAAGTTAAGGACCAGATTCAAGCGGTTGTAGAACCGATTATCGACGGTTTAGGCTATGGTTTATTTGATATTGACTATGTTAAAGAGGGTAAGGATTGGTTTTTACGTATCTATGCTGACAAACCGGGAGGCATTACTTTAGAAGACATTGTTGATATTACGGAACATGTTTCTGAAGCGTTAGATAATTTAGATCCAGACCCAATTCCTCATGCCTACATGCTAGAAGTTTCTTCACCAGGAGCTGAGCGTCCACTTAAGACACCGGAAGCTGTTCAGGCAGCTATTGGGGAGTGGGTGCATCTGACTTTCTACCAGCAACTGGCAGGTAGTGATTTTATTGAAGGTCGCTTACTCGCAGTTGATGAGGCCAGTTACCGGATAGAAATTAAGGAAAAGACTAGACGAAAAGAAGTAACTATTGACAAAGATAAGGTATCGTTAATTCGTCTAGCCATTGAATTCTAGAAAGAGGTCATCATGAGTAAAGAAATATTAAAAGCCTTTGATATGCTTGAAGAAGAAAAGGGGATTTCGCGAGATATTATTATCGAAGCCTTGGAATCTGCCTTGGTGTCAGCTTATCGGCGTAACTATAACCAAGCACAAAATGTTGAGGTTAAATTCGACCAAGAAACTGGCGATTTAAAAGTATTTTCAGTTAAAGAAGTTGTTGAAGTTGTGCTTGACTCGACTATTGAAGTGTCCTTAGCGGATGCCCATGACATCCATCCCGCCTATGAATTGGGTGATATGATTAAGTTTGAGGTAACACCTAAAGATTTTGGCCGGATTGCTGCTCAAACAGCTAAACAAGTAATCACACAACGCTTACGTGAAGCAGAGCGTGGCATTATTTATGAAGAATTTATTGACTACGAGGATGACTTGCTAACGGGTATTGTGGAACGGCAAGATCGGCGCTATGTCTATGTCAATCTGGGTAAAATTGAAGCAGTTTTAACACCAGAAGGACAAATTCCTAATGAAATTTTCCAACCCCATGAGCGGGTTCAAGTCTATGTTGAAAGAGTAGAAAATACAACTAAAGGGCCACAAATTTATGTAAGCCGTAGCCATCCTAATCTCTTGAAACGCTTATTTGAGCAAGAAGTCCCAGAGATTTATGATGGTACAGTTGAAATTAAATCAATTGCTCGTGAGGCTGGAGACCGATCTAAAATCGCCGTTGTTTCTCACGATGATAACGTGGATCCGGTTGGTACTTGTGTGGGACCTCGGGGCTCACGCGTGCAAACAATTGTTAACGAGCTTAAAGGCGAAAACATGGATATTATTGAATGGTCAGCCGATGAAGCTGAGTACATCTCTTCAGCCTTAAATCCGGCTGATGTCCAAAGCGTCCATTTTGTGCCAGGAGAAAATGCAGTAGTGGTTGTCGTGCCAGACAATCATTTGTCTCTAGCTATTGGTAAGCGCGGTCAAAATGCCCGCTTGGCAGCTAAACTAACCGGTTATAAAATTGATATTAAATCGGAATCTGACTTTGCCGAGTATGTAGATAGTCCTGAGTATGCTGAACGTTTTGCTGAAAAGGAAGATGAGTCTATAGATGAATTTGGTGATGAAGCCGATTTTACGGACCTTGATCAAGAAGTGAATGATTTAGACCAAACAGCCTTAGACGCTGCAGAGGTTGCTGAATATGAAAACCTGGATAGCTATAGTGATCTTGACGCTAGCTTAGACGAAGTCGCTGGCTTAAACGGTGAACAGGACATTAAATTGCAAGATAATCTAGATGAAGGCAATGTTGGCGCGCAAGATGTAGAAGACTTAATCGGTGAGCGTGAGCTTGATCTAGAAACTGACTACGAAGAGCTTCAAATTGACGAAGAGCTTGCCCAATATGAGGATGACCAAGAAGAAATAAGCTTGGACGACTAATTAGGGAGGAACTGATGAAACAAAGAAAAATCCCCATGCGGAAATGTGTTGTGACTAACGAAATGTTTCCCAAGAAGGAATTGGTCCGAATCGTCAGAACACCAGATCAAGAAGTTGTAATTGATCCAAGTGGTAAACAGAATGGACGCGGCGCATACGTTAGTCTTGATCCGGAAATTGTTCAGTCTGCTTGGGATAAACATGCGCTTGATCGTCATTTAAATGTAAAAATTTCTGATGATTTCTACCAAGAATTAAAAGATTACGTGGCTCATAAAAAAGCCCGCCAGGAAATTTTCCCTGATGAGTAATAAAGTAAAAAAATTAAATTTGCTGGGATTAGCCCAAGCGGCTGGCCAACTGGTTTCTGGTGAGGGTCTCGTGATCCAGGCCTTGCAAGCCGGCCAAGCTAGTCTGGTCATTTGTGCCCAGGATGCCAGTGAGCGTACTAAAAAGAAGATTAAAGATAAATGTTCATATTATAATGTACCGACTAATTTTGATTACACTAGTCTAGAGATTAGCCAGGCCCTGGGTAAAAAACGGTTGATTGTGGCTTTTACCAATCAAGGCTTTGCCAAGTCTTTTATAAAAGATTAGTTAATTAATCCAGTCAGGTTTAGGAGAAGAAGTATGATATGAGTAACTAAGGAGTAGGAAGGGTGAGGACATGTCCAAAAAGCGTGTCTATCAATTAGCAAAAGAATTAGATGTAAGTAGTAAGGATTTACTAACTAGGGCCAAAGAAATTGGTTTAGACTATTCCAGTCATATGGCTTCAGTAGAAAGTGAAGATGAAGAGAGATTAGCTAAAGCAGTTACTAATCCTAGTAAAGCTGATAAAAAACAAGCGGAAAAGACTTCAAATAACAAACAGGTGACTAGTCATAATCAACATAAAAAATCTGAAAAGAAACAAACAAATGGCCACCACAAGGTGACTAGTAAAAAAGCTCAGCGCTCTGATTCGGCTCAGGCAACTGTAGAAGAAGCAGAAGAGCGACAAAATGAACGTGACCGCCAACACGGCCGCGGTCAAGGTCGTAACCAGCAAAATGCGCAAAATCGTCGCAATAATAAGAAGAAAAACCGCCGTAATAACCAACAAAAAAATAATAATAATCAACCTAATTATAACAAGCGTAAGCCAGTCAAACATCAACCTAATGCGCCTAAGCAAAAGGAGACACCGGATAAGGTTGAATACGAGGTTGGAATGACGGTTGCTGATTTAGCTAAAAAAATTCATAAAGAGCCAGCGGAAGTCATTAAAAAACTCTTTATGATGGGTGTAATGGCAAATCAAAATCAATCCTTGGATGCCGATGCGATTGAATTGGTTTTAGCTGAATACGGTATCGAAGCTGAAGAAAAGGTTATTATTGATCCGACTGATTTTGATCATTACTTTGAAGAAGCAGCTCATGAAGCGGCTGATAAATTATCTGGTCGACCAGCAGTTGTAACCATTATGGGTCACGTTGACCATGGTAAGACGACGCTTTTAGATTACCTGCGTCAGGCCAATGTTACTGAAGGTGAAGCTGGCGGTATTACCCAACATATTGGCGCTTACCAAGTTGATGCCAACGGTCAGGAAGTAACTTTTGTTGATACACCTGGTCACGCGGCCTTCACTACTATGCGGGCTCGTGGTGCTGATATCACTGATATTGTTATCATCGTCGTCGCAGCTGATGATGGGGTAATGCCACAGACTGTTGAAGCGATTAACCATGCAAAAGCCGCTGAAGTGCCAATTATTGTAGCTGTTAACAAAATTGATAAACCAACTGCCAATCCGGATCGTGTGATGCAAGAACTCACCGAGTACGGTCTTATTGCTGAAGCCTGGGGTGGAGACACTATCTTTGTCAATATCTCAGCTAAGTTTGGTCAAAATGTTGATGAATTGCTTGATATGATTCTACTAGTTGCTGAAGTAGAAGAATTAAAAGCTAATCCAGACCGTTTAGCTTTAGGTTCCGTGGTTGAAGCCCGTCTGGATCCTCATCGTGGTGCTGTAGCTACTCTACTTGTTCAGGAAGGTACGCTTAAAATAGGAGACCCACTAGTAGTAGGCGACACCTATGGTCGGGTGCGGGCCATGACTAATGACCATGGCCGTCGTATTAAAGAAGCTGGTCCATCTACACCAGTGGAAATCACTGGGCTAAATGATTCACCTGAAGCTGGGGACCGGTTTGTTGTCTTTGAAGATGAGAAAACAGCGCGTCAAATTGGTGAGCAAAGAGCTAGCCAGGCTCAACAAAGACGACGGAATCAAACTCACAAGGTTACCTTGGACAACTTATTTGAGACTATCCAAGAAGGTCAAATGAAAACTGTCAATGTAATTATTAAGGCCGATGTACAGGGGTCAGCTGAAGCACTAGCTTCTTCTTTACAGAAAATTGATGTAGAAGGTGTGCGTGTCGATATCGTCCATAATGCAGTCGGTGCCATTAATGAGTCTGATGTGACCCTAGCTGCTGCTTCAAATGCGATTATTATTGGCTTTAACGTGCGTCCGACCCCAACCGCTAAGGAACAAGCCAGCGAAGAAGGTGTGGAAATCCGTCTTCACAATGTCATTTATGCCGCAATTGATGAGATTGAAACGGCTATGAAGGGTATGCTAGACCCAGAATATGAAGAGCAAGTTACTGGATCAGTGGTTGTACGTGAAACCTATAAGGTATCCAAGGTTGGTACCATTGCTGGTGCCTATGTTTCTGAAGGTGTTATCCGTCGTAACTCTAAGGTCCGTGTTATCCGCGACAATATTGTTGTATATGAGGGTGAATTAGCTTCACTGAAACGCTTCAAGGATGACGCTCGCGAAGTAAGTAAGGGCTACGAGTGTGGTATTATGATTGAAGGTTACAATGATATTAAAGTGGATGATGTTATCGAGCCTTATGAAATGGTAGAAATTGAGAGAAAATAAAGGTCCTTAAGGAGGATGACTATGGCTAAATACAGACCAGAACGATTAGGTCAAGAAATCCTTAGAGAAGTTAACGATATTTTGCAAAAAAAGGTTAGAGACCCTAGAGTTCAAGGCATTACAATTACTGATATTAAAGTAACTGGTGACCTGCAACAAGCGACCTTGTATTACTCTAGTCTCAGTGAATTAGCAAGTGAGCGTGAAAAAGAACAACAAGGTTTGGATAAAGCAGCTGGCCTGATTCGCAGTGAATTAGGTTCACGCTTGCAAATTTACAAAACACCTGAGCTGATTTTTGAACGCGATGAATCAGTAGATTACGGTAACCGTATTGATGAACTATTAGCTTCTTTACATCAGGAAGACTAGAGCGACTATATAAGAGCCCAAGGACTTGCCTTAGGGCTCTTTTTTAATGTAGACTGGGAATAGTTTTAAGAAAGATAGTGTGGAGTCGATATTATGATAAATGGGATAATTCCTTTATGGAAACCTCGTGGCATGACTAGTCACGACTGTGTATTTAAGTTGAGGAAAATATTAAAAACAAAAAAAATTGGCCATACTGGCACTCTAGATCCTAACGTTGATGGGGTGCTTCCTATTTGTGTGGGTCAGGCCACCAAAATGGTAGAGTTTTTTATGGACAAAACAAAAATCTACCAGGGACAAATTACTCTAGGCTTTGCTACCGATACTGAGGATATGGATGGCCAAATAGTAGAAGAAAGTTTTATTAAGCAAGCGATTAGCGATTCCGAGATTGACCAGGCCCTAGCTAGATTTAAAGGGGAGATTAGTCAAATTCCCCCCATGTATTCAGCCGTTAAGGTTAATGGCAAACGCCTATACGAATATGCACGCCAAGGTCTTAGTGTGGATAGGCCTGAGCGTCAGGTAAGGATAGACTATTTTAAAAGATTATCTGATAGTGTTTATGATGCCAAAAAGGGGCAACAGACTTTTAACTTTGAAGTCCAATGTGGCCGTGGCACCTATGTGAGGACACTAGCCTACGATTTGGGCCGTGAGCTGGGTGTTCCTGCTACCATGACGCAATTAACCCGGGTAGCCTGTCTACCTTTTAAATCAGCCCAGTGTCTGACCTTGGACCAGGTCGCTGATTTAACTGGTCAGGGTGACCATTCTTTTTTACTACCACTCGAGACTGCGGTCAGTCACCTGGATAAATATCAGGCCCCTAATCACCTAGAAAAATTAATTATCAATGGTGCTGTTTTAGACCGCCAGGATTTTCCTCAGGAGCTTAAGTTCCCGTGTCGGATCTATATCGATCAGCACTTGAAGGCAATTTATCAAGACCATCCTAGTAAGTCTGGTAAGATAAAACCAATGAAAATGTTTTAGAGGAGTTAGCCATGCGAGTTATTCATTTACATCATCCTTATAATCCTAGTCAAATTAATAATAAGCCAATAGTATTAGCTATGGGTTATTTTGATGGTGTGCACCTAGGCCATCAAGAAGTATTAAGACAGGCTAGACAGTTAGCTGATATTAAAGGTCTGCCACTAGCAGCTATGACCTTTAATCAACCTGCTGCCTTTATTTTTCAGGAAGCAAATCCGAGCAGTCTGCCTCAAATTACCAGCTTGCGAGAAAAAGAAGAGCTGATGGACCAAGCAGGCGTTGATATCCTGTATGTGGTTGAAATGACCAGCCAGTTTGTTGGTTTAGCTCCCCAAGATTTTGTAGACCAGTATATGGTAGCTTTGGGAGCTAAATATTTGGTGGCAGGTTTCGATTACACCTATGGTAAGAAGGATATTGCTAATATGGCAAGACTAGGTTTTTATAGCCAGGGACGCTTTGAAATAGTCGAGGTCCCAGCTTTTGAAAATCAGGCAGGTAAGATTTCTTCTCGTCATATTCGTCAACAATTAGAAGCGGGTCAAATTGAATTAGCTAATGAGAGTTTAGGTTATCCTTACTTTTTTTATGGCCGGGTCATTCATGGAGAAAAGCGGGGGCGGACCCTGGGTTTCCCTACTGCCAATATAGCTAGTCATTGCCAGGTCATCCTACCTAAAGAAGGTGTCTATCTGGTTAAGTGTCAGCTCTTAGCGACCAGTGTTTGGGGTCTGGCTTCAGTTGGCCGCAAGGTAACTTTTGGCGATGATTATGGCTTGAGTTTGGAAATTTATCTACTCGATTTCAGTCAGGAAATCTATGGAGAAGAGATGCGTATTACATGGTACCATTACTTGCGACCAGAACTTAAATTTTCTAGCGTTGACGACTTAATTGTGCAGATGAATCAAGATGAAGACAAAGGACGTCTTTATATAGCTGATTTGGAGGAGGCATAGGATGGACTATCAACTATTAACCCACCAAGCAGATAGTCGGTCAATTTATATTCATATCCCTTTTTGTAGCCACATTTGTTATTACTGTGATTTCAATAAG
Organism: Aerococcus urinaehominis; assembly: GCF_001543245.1. Lineage (GTDB taxonomy): Bacteria > Bacillota > Bacilli > Lactobacillales > Aerococcaceae > Aerococcus > Aerococcus urinaehominis. The sequence goes on along the minus strand of NZ_CP014163.1, from coordinate 420,470 downwards.
GTGTATATCGAGGGCCAACCAGTTGACCAATATGTCGATAGCCTGATAAGAGAAATGCAAGCCTATCGAGATGCATTGGCGCGCCAGCCCATTGAGACGATTTATATAGGCGGAGGGACACCCTCGACATTAACGAGTGACCAGTTAGAACGCCTTTTTACAGCTCTTAACCAATTAATTACCCTAGCTCCGGATTATGAATTTACCTTTGAAACCAATCCAAATGATATAACTGCTGATAAATTGGAAACACTAAAAAAAGTCGGTGTTAATCGCTTAAGTATGGGTATCCAGTCCTTTGATGATAACTTGCTAGAAAAAATTGGCCGAACCCATCGTGCCCAACAGGCTATTGATGCGGTTAAACTGGCCCAGGAAATTGGTTTTGACAATATCTCGGTTGATTTAATTTTTCGGCTACCGGGTCAGTCATTAGCCAATTTTAAAGCTTCCCTTGACCAAGCCCTAGCCCTAGACCTACCTCATTATTCTATATATTCTTTAATTCTGGAGCAGAAAACAGTTTTTTATAATTTGATGCGCCAAGGCAAATTACCACTGCCTAGTCAAGATGAAGAGGCTGATATGTTTGAACTAGCCATCCAGTCTATGGAAAAGAGTGGCCGCCATCATTATGAAATTTCGAATTACGGTAAGCCTGGCTATGAGTCTAAGCATAATTTGGCTTATTGGGATAATAGTTACTATTACGGTTTTGGTGCCGGTGCCCACGGCTATTTAAATGGCTACCGTTATGCTAACCATGGCCCCATTCAACATTATCTAAAAGCTGTTGAAGACCAGGGGCATGCAATTATTCACGAGCGATATTTAGATCGCAAGCAGGAAATTGAAGAGGAAATGTTTCTAGGTTTACGCAAGCACAAGGGGGTTAGTCGACAAGTTTTTAAAGACCGCTTTGGTTGTGATTTTTATGAGGATATTTATAAAGACACCATTGACCATTTACTTGATCAGGATTTAGTCGTACTAACTGCAGACCGACTTTATTTAACCCATCATGGTATGTTTATTGGCAATGAAGTCTTTCAAGCCTTTCTAATAGATGAGGAATAGCAAAAATTTGTTAAGGACCTGTGGTATTAGCCACAGGTTTTTTCGTTTTCACTAGCTCTTATGTCATCATCGCTGCCTGGCTATGGTTACAGGCCTTCGCCGCTCTCAATATATATAAAATATTAGATGCAAAGATATTAGTCAGCATTCATATCATCCCGCCAAGTTTATCTCCGACTAGAGACCGATATTAGCAAGTTTAATCAGAAAACCATTTGACTTTTATTGACTTTTACCCTGCTACGTGCTATTATATAGTTGTTAGCAGTCGAGGGAGGCAAGTGCTAAAAGAGGTGATAAAATGTTAACCGATCGTCAAAGTAAAATATTAAAAGCGATTATCGACCGCTATACTGTCGATGAGCAGCCAGTCGGTTCTAAAGCCTTAGCAGAGCTAGCGGATATTAATGCCTCATCAGCCACAATTAGAGCTGAGATGGCTCGTCTTGAAAAACTTGGCATGCTAACTAAAACCCACAGTTCATCGGGTCGTTTACCTGATGATTTGGGTTATCGTTATTATATAAATTACATTTTACCCAAACAGGGTGGCATGATTGATGAAGATTTAAGTCCGGATGCTTTAGCTGAACTGAGACAAATTTTTTCATCACCTTTTGTAGAGATGACTGATGTCATGCTCAAGGCCGCTGACGTCATGGCAGATTTAACCCAGTATGTAGCAATTGCTTTGGGACCAGCCATGGATAACCACCGCCTTGCCCGCTTTCAAGTTGTTCAAGTAACTTCTGATAAGGCAATGGCAATAATGGTTACTGATAAAAATATGGTTGAAAGTCAGGTTTTTCAACTTGATGACGAAATCAGCTTCGCTCAAATCGAAGATATGGTTCAGGCAATCAACCAGGCCCTAGTTGGTAAACCACTGGTAGAGGTTATTCTAGAATTACAGAATAATGCCCGTCGCTTCTTTACAGATAACTATAGTGACGTCTTCTATGAAAATAATATCTTCAATTATCTTTTGAAGAAGATAGAAGGCGACCGTTTGCGGATAAGAGGCCGAGAAAACTTATTTAACCAACTAGCTAACAGTAATGATTACTTACAAATAAAAAAAATTAATCAACTGTTAGATCAACCGCAATACCTAGTGTCAGTCTTAGAACCGCCCCAAGATGGTATTCAAATCCAGGTTGGTGGTGAACTGGGGAATGATAATTTTGATAATTTGAGTATAATTTCAATGCGATTGAATTTGGGAAAAAAAGACAAAGATATGATCTTTGCGGTTTTGGGACCTGATAATATGTCATACTTGAAGTTAGCTCAATTACTACAAAGTTTCCGGCGCGAAATGTTTCGCTTTGAAAACGGAAAAAGTTAATAAGGAGGCCATGTCTAGTGGAAGACGAAAATAAAAATCAAGATGTAAACCAAGACCAAAAGGGTCCTGAGCTTACTGAAGACCAGGTTGAAGAAATCACCGACCAACCGGTCACCGATGAGCTACAGGCCCAATTGGATGAAAAAGATGATAAAATTTTAAGACTATCTGCTGAAATCCAGAACATGCATAACCGTTTTGGTAAGGAAAGGCAAGATTTAGCAAAATATCGGTCACAAAGCCTAGCGGAAAAAATTATCCCATCTATGGATAATTTAGAGCGCGCTTTAGCGATTGAAGCTGATGATGAAGCCTCTGAAAACCTGAAAAAGGGAGTCGAGATGGTTTATAAAGGCTTACTAGAAGCCTTGGCTGGAGAAGGTGTTGAAGTGATTGATCCGAAAGGTGATATTTTCGACCCTAACTTCCACCAATCTGTTTCTTCAGTGCCCCTAGAAGAGGGTCAAGAACCTGAAGAAATTGTAGAAGTTTACCAAAAGGGCTATCTATTAAAAGACCGGATTTTACGACCGGCTATGGTTATTATTGCTCAGTAGACTGGTAAAATTTAGATTAAAGGAGATAATAAATTATGACAAAAATCATTGGTATTGACTTAGGTACAACTAACTCTGCGGTTGCTGTTTTAGAAGGTGGCGAACCAAAAATTATCCCTAACCCAGAGGGTAACCGTACAACTCCTTCTGTTGTATCATTTAAAAATGGTGAGCGCCAAGTTGGTGAAGTTGCTAAACGTTCTATGGTAACCAATCCTAACACGATTGCTTCTATTAAACGCCATATTGGTGAAGATGGTTATAAAGTTGAAGTTGAAGGTAAAGAATATAGGCCACAAGAAGTTTCTGCGATGATTTTACAATACCTGAAATCTTACGCTGAAGATTACCTAGGTGAGAAAGTAACTAACGCAGTAATCACTGTACCGGCTTATTTTAATGATGCCCAACGTCAAGCGACGAAAGATGCTGGTAAAATTGCTGGCTTAGAAGTTGACCGTATTATCAACGAACCGACAGCAGCAGCTTTGGCTTATGGTCTTGATAAGACCGACAAGGATGAACAAGTCTTGGTATTTGACCTTGGTGGTGGTACTTTTGACGTATCTATCTTGGAATTAGGTGATGGTGTCTTCGATGTTTTATCAACTGCCGGGGATAACCAATTGGGTGGCGATGACTTTGATGAAAAAATCGTTGACTATCTAGTTGCTGAATTCAAGAAAGAAAATGGTATTGACTTGTCTCAAGACAAGATGGCTATGCAACGTCTAAAAGATGCTGCTGAAAAGGCTAAGAAGGACTTGTCTGGTGTGACTTCTACCCAAATTAGCTTGCCATTTATTACTGCCGGTGAAAACGGTCCATTGCACTTAGAAACTACTCTTTCTCGGGCTAAATTTGACGAATTAACAGCTGATTTGGTGGAGCGCACCAAGGCCCCTGTCCAACGTGCTCTAAAAGATGCTGGTTTATCAGCTTCTGATCTTGATGAAGTCATCCTAGTTGGTGGTTCAACTCGTATCCCAGCTGTTGTTGACATGGTTAAGAAGGAAACAGGTAAGGACCCTAACCGTTCCGTTAACCCAGATGAAGTTGTTGCCATGGGTGCAGCTATTCAAGGTGGGGTGATCACTGGTGATGTTAAGGATATCGTACTTCTAGATGTTACACCGTTATCACTTGGTATCGAAACCATGGGTGGTGTCTTCACTAAATTAATCGATCGGAACACTACTATTCCAACTTCTAAATCTCAAGTCTTCTCAACTGCTGCTGATAACCAACCAGCTGTAGACGTTCACGTACTTCAAGGTGAACGGCCAATGGCAGCTGATAACAAGACTTTGGGTCGCTTCCAGTTAACTGATATCCCTGCTGCCCCACGTGGTGTGCCTCAAATCGAAGTTACCTTTGATATTGATAAGAATGGTATTGTTAATGTTTCAGCTAAGGACCTTGGTACTAACAAGGAGCAATCTATTACAATTCAATCTAACTCTGGTCTTTCTGAAGAAGAAATTGATCGTATGATGAAAGATGCTGAAGCGAATGCGGAAGAGGATGCTAAACGCAAAGAAGAAGCAGACCTTAAGAACGAAGTAGAACAAATGATTTTCCAAGTTGAAAAAACTACTAGCGAGTTAGACGGTAAAGTTGACCAAGAAGAAATCGACAAAGCCAACAACTTGAAAGATGAATTGAAAGCGGCACTTGAAGCTAATGATATTGATACCATGAAGGCTAAGAAAGATGAACTTAATGAAGTTGTCCAAGCTTTATCAGTAAAACTTTATGAGCAAGCAGCTCAAGCAGCTCAAGAACAAGAAGCTGGCCAAGCTGATCAAGATAATGGCGATGATGACATTATCGATGCTGATTTCGAGGAAACTGATGACAAATAATAGCAACTAGTAAGTTAAATAAAGCTTTGGCCAGGATGTGTTGGCACTTAACAACAAGGCCACACGTCCTGGCTTTCCTTTATTTGTAACTAGTTTATCTAATTAGTGAGGAGGACTTAGATGGCTGAAAAACGCGATTATTATGAGGTCTTAGGACTATCAAAGGATGCTAGCCAGGCTGAAATTAAAAAGGCCTATCGTAAGCTATCAAAAAAATATCACCCTGACTTAAATAAAGAGCCAGGGGCAGATGAAAAATTTAAAGAGGTGACTGAGGCTTATGAAGTGCTCAGCGACGACCAGAAGAAGGCGGCTTATGATGCTTATGGTCATGCTGGTGCTAATGGCGGCTTTGGTGGTGGCACTGGTGGCTGGTCAGACTTCGGTAGTGGCTCGTATAGCTACTCTGGTTCCGGGGCTGGATTTGAAGATATCTTCGAACAATTCTTTGGTGGCGGCGCTGGCTTTGGCGGCTTTGGTGGCGGTCGCACCGTTGATCCCAATGCTCCGCGGCAAGGCGATGACCTCCAATACACCATCGACTTAGAATTTGAAGAAGTGGTCAAGGGCGTTACTAAAACGATTCGCTACAAGCGAGAACAAGACTGCCATGTTTGTTCTGGTTCTGGGGCTAAGCCGGGTTCTTCGGTAAAAACCTGTCCAACCTGCCATGGTCGTGGTCAAGTCCAACAAGAGCGTAATACCCCCCTTGGTCGGGTGATGACTCAGGGTGTTTGTCCTAACTGTCATGGCCAAGGCCAGGTGATTGAAGAGCCATGTACAAACTGTCAAGGATCAGGTCGGGAAACAGTTAATCATAGTGTTGAAGTTACTATACCTGCAGGTGTGGATGACGGCCAACGCATGCGGGTCCAAGGTCAAGGTAATGCCGGCTTAAATGGTGGTCCTGCTGGTGATTTGTATGTTGTTTTCCGCGTTAAAGCAAGCAAAATCTTTAGACGCAATGGGGCTAATATTGAATTTGAGTTGCCAATTAATTTTGCCCAAGCTGCTTTGGGTGATGAAGTTGAAATTCCAACTGTTCATGGAAAAGTATCCATGAAAATACCTGCGGGGACCCAGTCTGGTAGAACCTTTAGACTTAAAGGCAAGGGCTTGCCGCAATTAAATGCCAAGACCAATGGGGACCAAAATGTGACTGTTAAAGTCATTACGCCTAAGAATATGAATGATGCCCAGAAACAAGCCATGCGTGATTTTGCGCAAGCGTCTGGGGATAATGTCTCTGAAGAAGAAGAAAACTTCTTTGATAAAATAAAAAATGCATTTAAAGATTAAGCAAAAACCAGTCCAAGTTATTATTAAAACTTGGACTGGTTTTATGTTTTTTAGGAACGGGCTGCTAAGCTGGTTAGTATAAATTTGCTGCTATTTTAATCAAGCACATGTGAACTAGCTAGTGAAAGGACTTCAGTCCAGCTTCTTGGCACCCGACTATGTTGCAAGTGTTCGCATAAAAGCGGAAAGCCCGGGACTAATGCCCCGAGCTCTTACATACAAATCTATCGATTATATTTTCGTTTTAAACTCAGCTGCTTTGTCTTGAGGGCTTGCTTCAGTTTTGGAAAAAGTTTCTTCTGTAAGCACCTTATCAGCTGAATTGGTTACGACAACAATGACATCGGTAGCCTTGCCTTGGTCATTGATATAAGCCAGGTCCATTTTTGCCAGGGCTTGTCCGGCTTCAACCTGGTCACCTGCAGCAACTAAAACTTCAAAACCTTGACCATCTAAGGCAACTGTATCGATACCCATATGAATAAGGACTTCTAAACCTTGCTCTGTTTCTAGACCGATTGCATGTTTAGAGTCCATGACCATCATGATTTTACCAGCTATTGGACTAGTGATTTCTGCTTGGTTAGGGCGCAAAGCAAAACCTTGACCCATGATGCCAGTACCAAAGACTGGATCATCTACTTGGTCTAAAGCGATAATTTCACCATAACCAGGTGATTTGAAGTCAAGAAGTAATCCTTTTTCTTGACTGTCTGCATGACTAGGCTCTAAGTCTTTATCTAACTTATCATCAGATTCAGCTGACAATTGGTCAGATGATTCACCGTGACTAGGTGCGTAGCCATCACTAATCAATTGGTCAACAGAAGTCTTAACATTTGGTACGGTTGACCCATATACGACCTGAATGTTATTACCATTCTTAACTACAGCAGAACTACCAGTCGTCTTTAGCATACCTTCATTGACTTGATTACCATCTTTAACAGTAACCCGCAAACGTGTCGCGCAGTTAGTAAAATCCTGTAGGTTATCAGTACCGCCTAGACCACTAACTATTCGATAGGCTCTTTGTTGGCGTTCATCGAGTTGGTCGTATTGTTTATCGTCAAAGCTTACAGGACCGGCCGCTAGATTATCCTCTCGACCAGGTGTTTTCCAATCGAATTTTACGGCAGCCCAACGGAACATAAAGTAATAAATAAATATATAGGCCAAACCAATCAAGGCAACTGGTAGCCAACCTGAAATTGCATTACCTGGTAAAAGTCCATAGAGCACAAAGTCAATAACCCCACCTGAGAAGGCAACAGCAACCCCTGCTCCTAAAACATAACAGAGGATAGCAGCAATACCATACATGACACAATGAATACCGTAATACATGGCTGGCGAGGCGAACACAAAGGCAAATTCAATTGGTTCAGTAATTCCAGTCGCAAACGAAGTCAAGCCTGCAGATGTGTAGAAACCGCGCACCTCTTCTTTGCGATCAGGGTAGGCGACTTGATAAAGGGCTGCACAGGCCGCTGGAATACCAAATAGCATAACAGGGAACATGTATGAGAAGTGGGCAGCGGCATGAGGAGAAATTGGCTCACCCGCAGCTAATTGGGCAAAGACAATATTTTGAGCCCCTACAACAGTTTTTCCAGCTACAACCGCGGTACCACCGATGGCTGTTTGCCAGAATGGCAAGTAAAAAACATGGTGGAGACCAAAAGGGATCAGGGCCCGGTAAATATAGGCATACAAGAAGATACCAAATACGCCCATACCAGCAATTATAGCACCTAGGCTTGAAAAGCCCCATGAAATCAAAGGCCAAATAAAAGCCATTAGAATACCCATTAAAACCCCTGCTACAGAGGCAGCAATGGGAATAAAATGGGTGCCGCCAAAGAAGGAGAGGGCTTCAGGGAGCTCGATTGTATAGTAGCGATTGTGGAGGTAGACAACAATACAGCCGATAGCAATTCCACCAATTACTCCTAGATTCATAGTGTTTTCAAAGCCCAGATAATTTGATAACAAGCCTTGGACTTGCCCCAAAGCTTCCATGTCACGGAAGTTATGTAAGGTTGCAGTCATGGCAGCATAAATTACAAAGTAACCAATAATAGCAGATAGTGTTGAAACACCTTTCTCAGCCTTGGCCAAGCCGGCAGCAATAGAGATGCCAAAGAATAGTCCTAGATGGGCAAAGATAACATTGCCAGCCTCAGCTAATATCGATAATAAGCCGTAAAGGATGGAACCCGGATATAGGATGCCTGACAGGTTGAACATGTCAATATTGGTTGGGTTAGTAAAAGATGAACCAATACCTAGGAATAAACCTGCTACAGGTAAGAGGGAAATGGGTAGCATAAATGTTTGGCCGAGCTTTTGTAGGGCACCAAAAATTTTATTCTGCCCCGTTTGCGCTCTAAGTTCAGCCTTAGTAGTCGCTTTGGACACGACAATCACTCCTTAAAATTTTGTCACCTAAGCAGGTGCTTACCTATTATAAGAAAAAAAGCTGAAAATGTGAAGCGTTTTCAAAAACTCGGAAAATAATATAAAAAATTCTTAAAAATACTATTGTAAGAAAGCGTTTTACATGTTATATTAAATGAGCTTTGAGGGAATGTAACCGCTTAACTGGCTGTTTAAGTGGAAACAGGATTTTAAGGTGAGAATATTTAAGGGGAATATTTTTATGGAAGAAAAAAATTTAGAGAGTACATTGACTTGGAAGCACCGGATCGGTTATGCAGCTGGTGACATGGGTGGGGTTATCACTCTTATCTTAGTTTCAAGTTATATGAACCGTTATGTGACTAATGTATTAGGGGTTTCGTTTGCGACCCTGTCAGCCCTATTATTAGTATGGAATATTTAGGATATGATAAATGACCCATTAATGGGTACCTTGATGGACAAGGCCTTTGCTAATCATTCAGGCGCTCGTGACAAGTTCCGTCCATGGATCCTTTGGTCAATCCCTCTAATTGTGGTAGGATTAATCTCTTTCTTTGCTGCTCCAACTTATTTTTCGGGCGCAGTTCAAGTAGTAGCCATTTTTCTATTTAAAGTTATTTATGAATTAGGTTATACCATGATGAATATCGGGATGGGATCGCTCCTAGGGGTGATGGCCCTTAATGATGAGGAGCGGACTACCCTAGCCTCAGCCCGTGGTCTAGGCTCTATTATTGGTATTTTTATTACTCAGGCTATGGTACCTGCAGTATTAGCTCGCTTGGGAGAAAACACTACAGGCTATGCTGTCTGTGCTGTCATTGCTGCTATCTTAGGTGGTTTTATTATCTTTATCCACTATGCATGGACTGAGGAACGGAATGTCTCCGTCCAAGAAATGGTATCAGGCGAGGAAGAAGAAGGCGCTAAATTTACCGATATTTTTGTCACTATTAAAGAGAACCGTGCTTTCTTAGCCTTAGCGCTTCATTCAATTATCATCGTGTTTGGCCAACAATTGTTTGGACAAACCTCAATGTATATGTTTGCTGACGTTTTCGGTAATCTCGGTATCATGTCTTATATGTCAATTGTGACAACTGCTATTTCATTAGTCGCCTTATTGGCTTCACCAGCCTTGGTGCGGGTGGTTGGTTCTACTGTACATCTTATCCGTATTTTCTTGATTATTTCAGTTATTATGTTCTTAAGCTTATTTGGTCTAATGCAGGTAACTTCTTTATCGCCATTAGTTTATCTGATATGGCACGGTCTAGCTGCTGGTTTTATGAACATGTCTATTTCCCTACAATGGGGTCTCGTATCAGAATCTATTGATTATAACGAGTACCTAACTGGTAAACGTTCTGAGGGTACGATTTATGGTAACTTCTCATTAACCCGCCGTTTAGGTCAAATGTTATCTCAATCCTTGGTTATCTTAATGATTGGTTGGATTGGCTATGATACCGCTGCTGCTGAAGCAGGTCTAGCCCAATCTGATGGCACTATCTTTGGTTTAACTGTGATGAACGTTCTTGTACCGGCTTTTGCTGCTCTAGGCTCATATTTATGCTTCCGCTTTATTTGGAATATTGATGATGAACTTCGGGCTAAAATGGCTGCTCACAATATTGAACGGGCAGAACAAAATCCATTTGTTGACCTTGATGAAGATGACTATTAATAATTTATAAACAGCCAAAAAAAGCCAACTTTCAGAAGTTGGCTTTTTTCTTACATTTATTCAGGTGTTTGGCTAGCTGATTCATCACCAGTTTGGTCAGACTGATTGACGTCAGGTTCTTGATTTTCTTCATTGTTGTCAGAAGAAGTTTGGTCATTTATCCTTGACAGGTCAATTTGGCTAGCTGAGCCACCATTTAGTGAGCTCAGGGTTAACTGTACGCCACTGAGATTTTCAGGCACTAAAAGGACTATATCGCCGGTTATCGTCTCGCCTAAAGTAAGCTCCTGACCAATCAAGGGATTGTCAGAAAAAGCGGTCGCCATAAATTGATCAATAGCTTGACCATTTTGGTCTTCTACACTAGCTGTTAGGTCATAAGTGTAGGGATAGTCATTGGTACCATCGACTAGCTTTAATGCACTGTTTAGTACAAGCCACTGGTAACCTTCAGGAGCTGGCTCGTTAGCTGGGTTTTGGTCGGCGAGGTAGTCCTCCGCCGCCTGGCCTAGGTAGCTATTATTAACTTTTAATTCTAATTGACCTGGATGGGTATCCAAACTTTGACCATTATCATAGTCCACCATAATTGGAATCGATTCATTAATTTTAAAGACCCGGTCTTGATTCTCACTTGTGAGCTGTGTTTGGTCAGCTTCCTGATTAGCTTCTTTTTTACTTTGGTAATCCCTCTGGTCGTTACCACAGGCCGCCAAGGCTAGTCCTGTAATTAAAAATAAAATAGGTCTAGAAAATTTCATAGTAAACCTCCCGTATTTCTTCATATCCATTCTACCAAAGTTAGTGCTAGTCACAAAGAATCATTTTAATAAGGGGCTTATTTAACCGATTTTAGTTTATGACTCGTTAGACTATTAATTATTTGGTAAAATATGGGTAAGATAATTGTGAGGAGTGTTAGTTTGAAAAAGAAAATTTTATTGACAGCTTTAGTTTCCGCTAGCTTATTGGCGGCGTGCCAAACTAAGGACCAACAGGCTAATTTGGAACAGTTCGACCAAGCCACCCTAAGTGATACTAACAATGTAACTGCTTATAAGGCTCTGGTATCCCAGCATTTGGGACAGTTAGAGGAGGTAGCCACTGACTTTAATATTAACTATGATATTAATGGTGAAGTAATTAGTCGCCAGCAAACTAATAAAGAGCGTTTTAAAGAGGGGAATATTACTGCCTATACTGTTGAGTTAACGGACCAGGTGGATGACCAAACAAGTCAGACCCAGTATTATTATGACGGTTCAGCTGGTGAAAAAGGCAAGGGTTACATTAAAGTTGACCAGGGGGGCTTCCAAGAAACAGATTTAGCTAATACGGCACCTACTTACTTGCAGTTGATTCAGTGGCTCATTGCCGGAGAAGATCAATGGCAAGGGGTTGAAGAGGACGACCAAGTCACCGTGCAAAAAGTGATTACTGATGATGAAATTTTGGATCAATTACGAGTTTTAATTGATACACCTGTTTTAGTGACACCTAGTGCCCAAGACCAGGCTTTATTAACCTATCAATTAGACCAATCTGGCGCTATCAAGCAGGCACATATTGAGTATGTGATAGAGGATCAAGGGAAAACTTATCGCGTTGGCCTGGAGGCAACACCGACATTTTCTAAATTAGGTGACCAGCCTTTAGCTAATCCAGATCTTGATCAAAATAAACAAGCAGATATTGATAAAAACCAACTAGCTGACCAGTTCAAACAAGCTAATCCTGCTGCAGCTACCCGGTATTATGAAATGACAACTATGAATACTATTGGTAGTCAGGCTGGTGAGGGAGAGACTCGAGTCGTGATTGTCAATGCAATTAATAACCAGCCCTTAGCAGAATTAGCTAGTAAGGTTGAAAATAATAAAGTTGGCCAATACCAATTGAACTATGATGGTCGGGACTATGCACTAGACCAAGGCCAGGTGAAGGTTACAGATCGATCAACGACTGACTATTATGGTCACTTTGTAAATCTGTTTATGGACCAATTAGCAAGTGATGACCTGGTTGCGATTGATGGTAGCCAAGATGGTGTTTATAACTATCGTAAGCTATATGAAAATGATTTTGTTAATTTTGATAAGGATACACCAGGTATTGATGTAAAATCCTTAGAGAAAAATGAAGAAGCTATCTATGCTTTGGATTATTTGATAGATGCTAAGAGTGGCCGGTTAGTTGGTGTTTATCTCTGGGCTGCAACAGCTGGTCAAACTGAAATTAATGAAACCCTAGCCTTAACCTTTAATAATTTTAATGCCACAAATATAAATGTATTAGCTCCATCAGTAGATGACAAAATTTGGCAAGCACTTGAAAAATAAAGGGAGAATATATATGGAATTAACTGCAATTGGCCATATTAAGAGTCCTTTTAAAGAAAAGTTCGGCATTCCACGCCAGGGAGCGCTAGTTGCAAGTAGTCAGGCCGAAATTATTTTTAACCCACCTTATAACCAAAGTAGTTACTTTGAAGGATTAGCTGATTTTAGCCATATATGGGTAATCTGGGGGTTTAATGCAGCTAATCAAGACCGTGAAAAAGCTACTGTTAGACCGCCACGTTTGGGGGGGAACCAGCGTTTAGGTGTGTTTGCTAGCCGGTCGCCTTTTCGCCCTAACCACTTGGGCTTAACGGCTGTTAAATTAGAAGAACTTAAAGAGGTTAAGGGTAAAGTTAGCTTGCTTGTTCAGGGAGTGGATATGCTTGATGGTACCCCCGTTTATGATATCAAGCCCTATATTTCTGAGGCAGACCAAGTGATGGATAGTCACGATGGCTTTGTTGACCAAAATCAGTTTCCAAAGCTCGCAGTAGATATGCCAGCAAGCTTACTTGCAGATATAGACCCGACTGTTATCCAGACGCTTAGTGACATTCTAGCTCATGATCCAAGACCAGCCTATAAGCATAATCCTGAGCGTATATATGGTTTGCGTTATGATCGCTTCAATGTACGCTTTAGGGTTAGGGATGACCAGGTTCAGGTAATTAGTATTGAAGAAGTATTGGGTTAAGTTTGTTGTGTTAGGAAATTATAATAAGGAGGATTTTTAATGAGTACGGGATTAATTTTATTGATAGTCGTTGTTATTATTGGGGTTGGTCTGTTGATCTGGGGGATAAAGTCCTATAACAAATTTGTCGGCGCTAAAGAGATGGTTGAGAACGCTATGGCGCAGATTGCTACTCAGGTCGAGTCTCGCTGGGACGCTCTAACTAACTTGATTTCAGCAACCAAGGAATACCAAGGTCATGAACAAGAAACCTTAACTAATATTGTTGAGGCACGTGCTGGGGTTAATCGTGAGTCAAGTGTTAAACAAGTTGAGCGTGATGATGCCCTCTTTAACCAAGCCATGCGGGCTATTGATGTAGTGGTTGAACAATACCCTGACCTGAAAGCTTCTCAAGTTTACCAACAAACCATGACCAGTGTAGACAAGTATGAAAATCAAGTCAGACAATCACGGATGGTATTTAATGATACGGTTACCAAATATAACCGCTTAATCAAAGTCTTTCCGAATTCTTTGATTGCCGGTATGACAGGCTTTAGTCCTGAAGACTATTTTGAAGCGACCGAAACTAAAAAGGAGATGCCCCAATGGTAGGCCGAGCTTGTCGGCGCTGGATTGGCTATATATCCCTTCTACTTGCAGTAATAAGCCTTATTCTAGTCAGTCCGTCAGTATTGGCTGAGAACCGTATTAAGCGGATTGACATTACGGTTAATATTGACCAGCAAGGTAATGCCCATTTTATTGAAAATTGGCATACTGACTTAGAGGAAGGGACTGAATTATATAAAGGTATGCAACTTGAAGCTCCCATGGCGATTAGAGACTTTCAGGTTGCTTTAAATGGCCAGCCTCTAAAAGCAGCTGATAGTTGGAATGTTGATGCTTCCTTCGAAGATAAGGCTGGCTACTACGGCCAGAATGGCCAGGAATTGAATTGGGGTATTAGCCAATACGGTGAAAATACCTACCAGGTATCCTATACGGTAGAAAATTTTGTGGTGAATACGACGACAGACCAAATGATTTTTTGGGAATTCATCAATAAAGGCTTCAGTCCTGCTATTGAAAAATTTTCGATTAGCATTCAGTCGGACTACCGCCCTTTTGACTATGACCATAATAGAATTTGGGCCTTTGGTTTTCCTGGGCAAATCGAAATTAGTCAAGGTAAAATTATCGCTCAGTCACAAGCCCTTGATAGTAGTCATTATGGTACTATGCTAATACAAATTCCTGCCGGCACATATGCTAGCCAAATGCAGACCAATCGCGCTTTCGAAGATTATCTCAAGCAAGCTTTTGAAGGCTCCGACTATAATTGGCAGGATTATAACCCTAATATGACTTATGACCAAATCCAACAAATGAATACTGCTAACCAACCGGACAATAAGATGTCAAAAGGAGAAATTTTTACTATTTTAGGCTCGGCAGTAGCAGTTAGCCTAAGTGTTGGCGGCTGGGGCGTGTATACAACTTGGAAAAATCATAAGGCTCGCCGGCGTTTTTATCCTAAGCTGAGCGAACGCGCCAAGGATTTGGCAGGGGAATATTATCGCGACCAACCAACTCCAAGTGTTTTTGTAGCCTATCATTTTCTTGAAGATTTACAGGTCGAAGATGTGGAACAAAATATCTTTATTGCTGGTATCCTTAGTCTTATCTCAGAAGGTTATATTTCTGCGCATGTAGATCCTAACCAATTAAATAAAACCATGTTTTATTTAGCGGCAGGTGTCGGAGAACCGGAAGCACCGCTTGATAAATTATATGATTTGTTAGTTCTGGCTAGTCAGGATACTGGTGGCCAATTAGTTATAAACCAAGACCGTTTATCACAAACCATTCGTGGCAATTATAAGCGTTATAGTGCCTATCTAGAAGCTGTCGACCAAGCGAGTGAAGAATTTATGTCTAGCGCCGGTTTAGCCCAGCCCCTTTATGCACCTGAAAAAGGTGCCGACCAGTTGCGAGCTCGTGCTGACCAGTTAAATGGTCGATCATACACTGATGCTGGCTTTGCTAAGCGCGATGATTTGGTTCGCTACCATAATTATCTATTAGATTATTCACTGTTAAATGAGCGTCATACACCAGAGGTCACACTTTGGGATCAGATGATGATATTTGCAGCGGGATTAGGTATTGCCGACCAAGTTGAACAAGAATTTAATAAAATTTATCCAGAGTATCAACAGCTAACTAGCTATAACCAGGTACCTATATATAATTATTATCTTTTAAGTCGAATCATGCAGGATCAATACCGGCAAGCCTATAATAAAGCTCATCCTGACATTACCGCTTCTTCTGGTTTTGGTGGATCATCCAGTATGGGCGGTGGTGGTGGTTCCTTCGGTGGCGGCGGTGGTGGTGGCGTACGCTAATTAATCACTGCGCTCATGTTAGCAAAATGCTTGATAAAAAGCTGAGGTCAGTCTCAGCTTTTTATTTGTTTGTAGAGATATGTTATAATAACAACTAAGTTTTTTGAAGGGAAAAAATAATGAAGTATGTGAGATATAAGCCAGCTGTTGGCCGCGAAACAATTCTATTTACGATCATCTTTTTTGGTATCTTTATCAGTATCGGTTCAGTTATGGGCACGGTAAATATGTTATCAACTATTATGGCTACTGCCTATGACTTATTAATTAATACGGTTTTTTATATTATGGCTATTTCTGTCGTTACCGGGGCGCTATCCTCCTTATTTTCTGAGTTCGGTTTTGTATCCTTAATTGATTTAGTTTTATCAAAAGTTATTAAACCTATTTATGATATGCCCGGTGCTTCCTCTCTGGGTATTCTGAATTGCTATATGTCTGATAACCCTGCAATTCTAACACTTGCTAAAGAGGATAATTTTAAGCGCTATTTTAAACAGTACCAACTACCAGCCTTAACTAATATCGGTACCTCATTTGGGATGGGATTGATTGTCACCGCAACTATGATTGGGCTACCAATTGATGGCGCTGTCCAGTCTGCCTTAATTGGTAATCTGGGGGCTGTGGTTGGATCAGTAGTGAGTGTGCGGATGATGTTATTTTTTACTAAGCGTTTGTATGGCACTGAAGCTGATGTTACTACTAAACAAAGCAAAGAAATTCCCCCTCATTTGCGTGTCATTCGTGAAGGTGGGACAGGTTCACGCCTACTATCGTCTTTGTTGGAAGGTGGTATGAATGGCGTAGAGATGGGAATGGCTATTATTCCCGGGGTACTTGTCGTCTGTACTATGGTTATGTTATTAACTAATGGTCCTGGTCCTGGCGGTCTTTATGACGGTGGTTTAGGGCAAGGGGTGGCCTTTTTACCTTGGTTAGGAGAAAAATTTTCTTTTATTTTAGTGCCCCTATTTGGTTTTTCAAATCCTGAAGCCATTGCCGTCCCAATTACTGCTTTAGGCGCTGCCGGTGCTGCAGTAGGTGTTGCAGCTGATTTTGTAACTAAGGGCCTAGCAGATGGTAATGATCTTGCAGTATTTACAGCCATGTGTATGTGCTGGTCGGGTTACCTCTCAACTCATATTGCTATGATGGATGCATTAGGTACAAAAGAAGCGACTGGCTATGCCCTTATTAGCCATACTATTGGAGGCCTCGTAGCAGGCGTAGCAGCTCATTTTATATATATATTAGTTTGATAAAAAAATCGGCTCTTTGTCAAATAGTGTTGGTGATATTAAAGATCGAAGTTTTGACTTCGGTCTTTTTTATTTTTCTAGCCATAGGCTAGAGTCTCCAGAGAATTGGTCATCTGTTCAACAGCCATGGCACCGGTTCGAGCCAAGGTCTCTCACCTCGCCAGCCTCAAACAAGCTGTAGTCAATCGCTATATCCGTACGTCGCGTTGCTTCTACGGCTCTAGGATTGTCACAGCTTGTAATTCTTTGGCGTGCTCAACATGGCTAACAGATGCCCATTCCCCTCCGACTCTAGCAAAGAAATATTTTATCAATTAAGCACATAGGGCCCTAGATTCTGCATCTAACTTTTCAATCTTTCTCTTTACAGTAGTTTTACTTTCCTTTTTTGCCTCATAGGATCTAAAAGAAAGAAAAGCCCGTGCCCTTAAATGATAAAAATTGCGGTACCCAAAACCGGATCGCTTAATATTCTTGATTTTATTATTCATACCCTCAATTGGCCCATTGGAAAGTGTATAACGAAAGCTATTGATAATAGCAGGTAAGTATTTGAGCAGAGTATTCATCGTTTTTCTCAATTTTTTTGGGAGCCGTTGGCTCTTATTGCGACTAATTGTATGTATGAAAGCATTGATATTCCCTGTTTTAAGGTGATATTTGAGCTCGTTCACGACATCATAGACTTTTCTAAATTTACTGTCGATATTAAGCATAAATTCAACTATACCTACTTCTGTTATAAGGCCATCAAATAAGCGATGTGTGCGGTAATTAACACTATTCAGTGCTTCTTGGTTCTTTAAAATCAGCTTCCATAACTGTTTCAATTTCCGATAGTGTCAAGTCCACAATCTTGTGTAAATTATAGAATGTAATTGGTGGGTATAAATATTTAGACTATGTTATTAAAGAATTTATGAGGACATGTCTCCCAATATTCATGCAAATCAAGCAATACACTTCCTATAAGTCGCTCCGCAGCCTCTATATTAGGAAAGAGGCCGACAACTTTCTCTCTTCTTCTAATTTCTCGATTTAGCCTTTCTAGACTGTTAGTTGTTTTCAGTGAAACGCGATAAGGTGTGGGTTCTAATAAGTATGGGATAGCATCTTCGAAGCCTTCCTCTAGCGTATTAACAGCTTTGTCATATTTCTCATTGCCACTAACGTATTCTACAAATTCAAATTTTAACTCTCGCGCTCTTTGTTGACTATCAGCATTAAATATTCTCTTTAGAAGACTTCTCTCATGACTGCAATCCTTTTTTGGAAAATGAGCTAAAATATTACGTAGAAAATGAACCGTACACCGTTGCCAGGTAGTGCCTAAAAATTGATTACTAATCGCTGATTTTAGTCCCTTGTGGGCGTCAGATATAATTAATGTTGGTTTAGTTAGGCCTCTGGCCTTTAAATCAAGGAAGAAGTTCTTCCAGTTTTCTTCTGATTCATTATCAGCAATCATAAAGCCGATAATTTCGCGACGATTATCATCGTTAATACCCTGAGCAATATAAACACCTTTAGAGACAGAACGATGGTTTTCGCGAACTTTAATATACATGGCATCGACATAAACATATCGAAAATTCGTATGTGTTAGGGAACGCCCTTTAAATTCGAAAACAGCAGGGTCCAAGTTTTTATTTACTGAAGAGACAAATGATTTAGAAACACCTTCGCCACAGAGTGTTTCAACAACCTTCTTAATACGGCGTGTTGAGACCCCATTAATATACATTTCGGTTAAAACAGCCACAAAGGCCTTGTCCATACGTTGATATTTATCGAATAGCTTGGTATCAAATTCTCCTGATCGTGTCCGAGGGACATCCAGTTCAACAGTCCCTACCTTTGTTTTAAAGTTTCTTTTATAGGAGCCATTACGATAATCTTTCCGGTCATCTGTGCGCTCATAGCGCTTAGCATTAATAAATTCCTCACGCTCTGCTTGCATATAGGCATTAAAGATGGTTACAGTTAGGGACTTCATCATCTGATCCATATCACTGTTTAGAACTGCCTCTGTAATTTCTTCTAAGTTTAGGGTAATATTTAGTTGAGCCATAATAATCTTCCTTTCAATGTGTTTTAGCCAATTACATTGTAACCAAAAAAGATTATTATGGTTTTTCTTTTTACACAATTATATGGACTTAATCTCCGATAGTGTGTTGATTGCTTAGGTTGTTGATTCATCACAAGAATCCGTTGGCTATTCAAAGTCTGATTCAGTAGTTGAACAATATGGAATCGGTCAATAATAATTTTCGCATTTGGAAAGATTTGTTGTAAAAAATCATAATAAGGTGAGTACATATCCATGGTAATCGTTTCAACTAGCTTTCTCTTTTCCAGAGGGAAACGCATAAAATAATCTCTTAAATAAGCTTGCGTCCGATCTTCTAATATATCAAATAAACGATGATTAGCTGCATCCACTAGGATGCAAGACATAGCGCCTGAGACATTTTTAACAGATTTAAACTCATCAATAGATAAATGCCTAGGTAGTTGCCGGTAACTTTGTTTGAATTGTTTAGCAGTCGATTCAAGCAGACGAATAACCGTAGAATTTGAAATATTAAGTTTTTTAGCGATTAAGGACATACTTTGCGACTCTGATAATTCTTGTATCGCTAAACACTTGATTTGGCGACTAATAAAGCAATTTTTAGCAACTAGATTAGAAGAGGCTGTAAACGTAATTTGGCAATTTTTACAGAAAAATCGCTGTTTTTTTAATACTAAAGAGATTGGTTGTGTGTTGAATTCACCTATTAAAATGCGCGATAGTTTATAACCATGCTTAATAACACTAGCTTGGTCAGCCTCCTTATGGAGGCAATTCGGACAGCTGTCTGGTTGATAAGTTAGTGTGCCGTAGATTACTTTATGAGTCACTTGTTTAATCTTTTTAGTCGTTACCTTGTCCTCTAATTTAATATTTTCGTCTGTAATACTTAATAGGTTTTTGATACAATCATTTTGAGCCATGTGAATTCTCCTTTGTAGTTTTGTCTGACAACTTAATTATAAAGAATTCACTGGCTTTTTGTGATTCCAAATAAAAAAAGGTGTCAGTGAGTTTTTACTCACCAACACCAAAAAGTATAGAACCAAAAAATCCGGTCTGCCGAATTCGCAGGACCGGATTTTTTTATAAATTTAAATATTAGTCTTCATCAGAATATTTATCAAAGTAGCCTTGGATATAAATAAATGGTGTACCTTTATCTCCTGATCCAGAAGTTAAATCAGATAATGAGCCAACTAAATCGGTAATGTTCCGAGGGGTTGTACCTAATGAGGTATTGTGACCAGCCTCATCAACTTTGTCATGGTCCTTAATATAAGCACGCATGGCTTCAGCTAATTCCTCACCAGATAGGTCACCAAATTGGTTATCAGCAACATATTTAATCTTAATTTCATCAGGTGTGCCACTTAAGCCTTTAGTAAAGCCAGGTGAGACAACAGGGTCAGCTAACTCCCAGATATGGCCAACTGGATCTTGGAAGGCACCATCACCATAAATCATGACTTCGATAACTTTACCAGTTTTATCAAGTAGACGTTTTTGTACGTCTTCTACAAAGGTTTGGCAATCACGTGGGAAAAGTTTTAGGCTATCGTTTCCTGAAAGGTTTGCGCCTAATAGCCCATAAGATTCGTTATAACCAGACCCATCCACTGGTTGGTTTAGGATTTCATCTAGGCCGATAATCTCTTTTGCACCGTGTTTTTCAAGGGTGCGGCGCGTATACTTACGATCATGGATATCAGCAATAATCACGGTATCAACATAGTCTAGAATTGCTTGCGGATGGTTAGCAAAAATAATTTCACACTCAGCACCAGCTTCTTCAACACACTTGTTGTAGAGGGCCACATAGTCCTCACCAGTAAATTCATGTGAAAGATCAGAAAAGTGGCTGCGGAATTCTGCTTCAGATAGGACATCGGTGTATGGGTTGATGTCAGAAGCTTCTAATTCATCACGGGAAATTAAGCGGTTACCAACTTCATCAGACGGATAGCTGAGCTGGATAACAACCTTCTTAGCTGACATAGCAATCCCTTTTAAGATAGCATAGAAACGATTACGGCTCAAAATTGGATTAACAATCCCAATTGTTTCAGCATCTGTTTTACTGCGGATATCTTTGGCTACCGCTTCTAATTGGGCGAAGTTTCCTTGCGCACGTGCTAAAATTGATTCAGTAATTGTTACAATATCATGGTCACGTAGTTCATAACCTTCGCTTTCACTAGCATTAATGACAGTGTCGACAACAATTCCTGCTAGGTCATCGTTTTCCTTGATAATTGGGGCACGTAAACCTCTAACAACAGTACCAACAGCTCTAGACATAAATGATCGTCCCTTCAAATTTTTATGGCTCCATCAGGAGTACCTGGTAATTATAGCTTACACTTTAGCAATTAACAATTACTCAAAAAGTTAAGAAAAATAAAAGGGCAAATTAGTAGCAGTTTGGTCGTCAGTCAAGTTTGTGGTAGTTGCATAAGATCAAAGCCAGCATGACTAGGCTGAATATACCACCAGTTTTTAGAATAAGTTTAATTGCCATTGCAGTCGCTCTCTTACGCTCACAGCTAAATTTATGCTAAACTTTTTGAGGGAAATAGGCTTTTAAGCTTGTTATTATTTACAATAATATTTATACTTATTGAGATATTTTACAGATAGGAGTGTTATTTTGGCAAACGATAGTTTGTTTTCAAAAGATTGGTGGCTAAGGATATTTAAAGGGGCAGCAGTTGGTATCGGGGGTATCTTACCCGGCTTATCTGGTGGCGTGCTAGCAGTAATTTTCGGTCTTTATGATGAGATTATTGGTTTTCTCAGCGACATCACCAAGAATTTTTGGAAGAATGTTAAGTATTTTACTCCAGTGGGTATTGGCTTCATTATTGGCATTATTATCTTTTCTTTTTTTGTCAGTGAGGCCTTTGGTAGTTATGAAGCTTTGTTTACTTGTCTTTTCATTGGTTTTGTAGTTGGGACCTTACCGCTTTTATTTAAACAAGCTGGACAAGCGGGTCGCTCTAGCCTTGACCTCACCATTATGACTGGCGCAGCCTTGATGATTTTCGTCTTGATGGTTGTGGGTGGTCAAAACTTAACCGCTGTAGAACCTAATTTCTTAGTATGGATGGGATCAGGTGCTTTAATAGGTTTGGGTGTGATTGTACCGGGTATGAGTCCTTCCAATTTTCTGATTTACTTTGGCCTGTATGAAAAAATGTCAACTGGGATTAGTCAATTGGATTTTTCAGTAATTATCCCTCTAGCATTGGGAGCGGTTATCTGTGTGTTGGTCCTTGCTAAGATTGCCCAGTGGTTATTCGAACATTTCTATAGCCAGATGTATCATTTTATTCTGGGAACAGTAATTGGCTCGTCGTTGGCTATTTTCCCGACGGTAGTTTTTCCTGCCTTCAGTCCTCAAGGGTTGGCAGCCTCTGGATTAAGTTTTACTAGTAGTTTGCTATGGTGCATCGCACTATTCATTGCTGGTGTAATTTTTTCCTTATGGTTTAGTCGTATTGAAGAAAAATATTCATAGCAAGCAAAAAGCCAGTTGGTCAATCACCAACTGGCTTTTATAATTTTAGCTATTTTCCTTCATTTAAGTATCGACTTAAGAAGGCTTGAGTTCGTGGGTTTTGAGGCTGGTTAATTACCTGATCAGGTCTGCCTTGTTCGGCGATTAGGCCTTTATCCATAAAGATGACCCGACTAGAGACGTCGCGCGCAAAGGCCATTTCGTGGGTAACAACAACCATAGTCAAGCCCTCCTTGGCCAAGCTAGTCATGATTTCTAAAACTTCACCAACCATTTCAGGATCCAAAGCAGAAGTTGGCTCATCAAAGAGTAGCAGTTCTGGTTCCATAGATAGGGCGCGGGCAATAGCTACCCGCTGCTGTTGCCCACCTGATAGCTGGTGGGGTTTTTTGTTTTGGTGTGCAGCCATACCTACCTTTTCCAGGTTGCTAAGGGCAATGTGACGAGCTTCCTCTTTAGGGCGATTCAGAATCTTGACTTGTCCAATTGTACAGTTTTCTAGGACAGACATATTTTTAAAAAGGTTAAATGATTGAAAAACCATACCAACTCTAGCTCGATAATGGTTGCGGTCAAATTTATGACTTAAAATAGACTGACCGTGATAGCTGATATCACCATCACTAGGTTCCTCTAGTAAATTAAGACAACGTAGTAGGGTGGACTTACCAGAACCAGAAGAGCCAATAATTGAGATAACTTCTTGCTGGGTCACCTGGAAGTCAATATCGTGGAGCACGATATTATCACCGTAGGCTTTTTTCAGATGAGATACTTCTAAAATTGTCATACTTGGTCCTGGTCCTTTCTAGGATGTGGTAAGGTGGAGGATTCTAAAACCAGGCTGCTAGTATCCTTGTACATATGCTTCTCGACAAGATTTAAGATGCGTGTCGTTGTAAATGTTAAAACAAAATAGATTACAGCAGCAATAAAGAAGGTTTGGAAAGTTTGATAGGTAGAACCAGCAGCGGAACGAGTTACGAAGAAGAGTTCGGTAACAGCAATTACGTTCAAGACTGAGGTATCTTTAATGTTAATAACAAATTCGTTACCAATCGAAGGTAATATTGATCGGATTGCTTGGGGTAAGACAACATAGGACATAGTTTGGACATGGTTCATACCGATTGCTTTAGCCGCTTCAGTTTGACCTTGGTCAACTGAGTTGATACCGCCTCGAATAACCTCAGCCAAATAAGCAGCAGTGTTAATTGAAACAATTAGTAGGGCAGCCTTCATAGAGGATAAGTCAAAATTGAAAAATAATTTTGATCCATAAAAAATCAGCATAGCCTGTACCATCATCGGGGTTCCTCTAAAGATTTCGATATAGGCGGCAATAATAAAGTCAATTAAGCGGTAAAGATAATAACTTACAGGGTTCTCTTGTTTTTTAACTTTTAGTGACCTAATAATAGCAATCACTAAACCTAATAAGAAACCAATTACAGTCGAGCTGAGGGCAATAAACATAGTGTTGGCAGCCCCACGAATAAACTGGCTACCGAAGTTAGACCAAATATTACTTACATCTGACCAGAAGCCCTTGCTTTCACCACGTTCGTTAAGGGCTACCATATCTTCCATCAGTTGGTCGCGATCAGCTTGTGGGATAGTTGCTAATACTTCGTTAATCACGGGGGTAAGTTTAGAGTTTTTACGTAGCCCTACCGAAATATCAGTAGTTAATTGTCCTAAATCAAAGCCTTGGTTAGGAGGAAATTCGACAAAGCTTAGTTCATCGTTTGCAGCGACAGCAGCCAGAGCGCCTGGTTTTTCTGATACGTAGGCATCGGACTTGCCACTGAGGACACTAGAAATCATTGTCGGGAAGGAATCAAGGGCGGTTTGCTGGTCGACTCCCGGAATTTGTTCGATAAGATCATAATGGAAGGTATTTAATTGACCAGTTACTTTCGCCCCGTTAAAGTCCGCTAAGCTCTTAGCTTGAGCATAAGGACTGTCTTTTCTTACAACTAGAACAATATTTGAATCATAATAAGAATTTGAAAAATCAATTTGTTCCAATCGCTCAGGGGTAGGGGACATACCAGCGATAATGGCATCAATTTTACCAGATTGAACAGCAGGAGGTAGGCCATCCCATTCTGACTTAACAATTTCCAACTTTAGACCCAAACGATCAGCAATTAACTTAGCCATTTGGACATCATAACCATTAGCATATTCACCATTAGAATTACTGATGGCGATAGCGCCGTCATTGTCATTCGTTTGCGACCAGTTAAAGGGCGCATAATTAGCCTCCATACCTACTCTCAAAACGCCAGGGGTTTCTAGTTCTTGATTTAGTGTAGATTGGTCAATCTCAATTTGGGTTTGGGGCTCACTTGCATTAATAGCTGGTGTTGGAAAGTTAAATACCAGCATGAATATCATGGCTATAGTGGGGACCATTCGCCAGTTGATAAACTTGTTCATTTGGAATTCCTCCCTTAAAAATATGTTTTGATAATACCTTAATTAAACCAGCAATTCAATCTGTCTGACTTAAAGCAAAGAATTAAAAATAAAAAGCTACCGTTTAGGGTAGCTTTCATAATTAAGTAGTTAATGCGACCGAGAGGACTTGAACCTCCACGGGAGTAACTCCCACCAGCCCCTCAAGCTGGCGCGTCTGCCGATTCCGCCACGATCGCTTTTTTGTAGCTTGAAGCATGTGCTTCAATACACCCGGAGGGAATCGAACCCCCATCGCAAGAACCGGAATCTTGAGTGATATCCATTACACTACGGGTGCAAAACAACAAAATTTATTATAACTTGACTGATATAAAATTGCAAGGATTTTTATTAATAAAAATTACTGAAGCTTTTAATTTGTAGTCTGACCAGGTTAGGTTAAAATGAAAAAGGTAGAAATAGAGGCCTAAATAATTGACCTTTATTGACCTTTATTGTAAAATAAGGCTACAAAGTTAAAGGAGGACACAAAGCTATGAATCTAGTGCCTACAGTTATTGAGCAATCTGCCCGCGGTGAACGTGCATATGATATATACTCGCGTCTGCTAAAAGATCGTATTATCATGCTAAGTTCACAAATCAATGATGATGTTGCAAACTCAGTGATTGCTCAATTATTATTCCTAGACGCTCAAGATCCAGAAAAAGATATATACCTATATATTAATTCACCAGGTGGTTCTGTAACGGCTGGTATGGCCATTTATGACACCATGAATTTTGTCAAAGCTGACGTAGTAACGATTGTTATGGGAATGGCTGCTTCGATGGGCTCATTCTTATCAACAGCTGGAACTAAAGGTAAACGTTACGCTTTACCTAATGCTGAAATCATGATTCACCAGCCCCTAGGTGGCGCCCAAGGACAAGCGACTGAAATTGAAATTGCTGCCCGCCATATTTTAAAAACTAAGGCAAAATTAAATCAAATCTTATCTGAGCGGACAGGTCAACCGATAGAAGTCATTGAGCGTGATACTGATCGCGATAACTACATGTCTGCTGAAGAGGCTAAAGAATATGGTTTAATTGATCACATCATGACTAATTCTAAAGAGCTGAATAATGGTTAATAAAGATGCTGGGCCTTTGTGTCCAGCTTTTTTAGCTACTTGCTCAAAACAAGTCTTAGCTTGAATACTTAAATCTTAGTTAAAACAGTCTATTTATAAAATTTATTGGTCGAAAAGCTTGCATATTTTATTTATTTTGATATAGTTAACCATGTAAGGGATAGCCCTTATATATTTTTTAAGTAAGGCTGGTCGAAAAAAGACTACCTGGACAAAATAAGTCCAGGTAGAGAAGGATGGTAATAGATGGTTGACAGTTTTGAAAAACTTTCCCAGGTTGTTCCAGAAATTGTGGCAACCTACCGGCAACGCATCCTTATTTTAGAAACTATTTTTAGACTTCAGCCTATTGGCCGAAAAATGCTTGCTGAGTTAATGTTTATTACTGAGCGGCGTTTGAGAACAGAAGTGGATATATTAAAAAACCAACAGCTGTTGGAATCAACCCCTAAAGGGATGAGGCTAACTAGTCAAGGTGAATTGGCAATTGCTGATGCACGTGAATTCAAAAGGGAACTGTCCCAGTTTCACAGGCATGAACAAAAATTAGCCAATCAGTTGGGTTTCCATGATTCACGCATTGTAACTGGCAATTTAGACGAGGATAGCTTTGTTTATTTTCAAATGGGATCAATATTATCCCAGTATCTTGACCAGCATCTAGCCAAGGGTCGCCAATTAATGGCGGTTACTGGTGGAACGACAATGATGAATGTCATGAAATATATTCAACCTAAGCTTGCTTTAGATAGAGCCTTTACAATCGTATCAGCTAGGGGAGGCATCGGTGATGCTGCTGCTACCCAAGCCAATACAATATCTGACCGCTTAGCTAATCGTCTATCTGGGAGAAATATTTCTCTCTATGCTCCAGAAACTTTATCTCAAGATGCTTTTGATATGTTGATTGAAGAACCGTCAATCAAAAAAACTTTAGCTATTTTATCAGAGGTAAATGTTTTACTATTTAGTGTTGGAGATGCTACAATTATGGCGAAGCGACGTGGATTAGATGATAAGAGCAAGCAAATTATTTCTGATTCTGCTGCGATTGGTGAAGCATTTGGATGCTTCTTTGATGAAGCTGGTCAAATCGTATACCGGGTGCCGAGGGTTGGCCTACAACTTGAGGACCTCGCTTCAATTGATCTACCAATTTTGATTTCTGGTGGATCAGATAAGGCAAGAGCTTTAGCTGCTTTTGCGAAACTTGCTCCCAGTCAGACCGTATTAATCACTGATGAGGGTGCTGCTAATTTGGTTTTAAATGAGGAAACTCATTAAAATAATTTACATTCCACAAGGAGGAATTGTTGTATGGGTAAAAAAATTGCAATTAACGGATTCGGTCGTATTGGTCGTTTAGCTTTACGTCGTATTTTAGAAAGTGGTTCTGAATTAGAAGTTATCGCTATTAACGACTTAACTTCAAACGAAGACTTAGCTTACTTATTAAAATATGATACTGCACAAGGACGTTTCCCTTATTCAGTAGAAGCTAAAGAAGATGCTTTAATCGTAGATGGTAAAGAAATCAAAGCCTACGAAGAAAAAGATGCTTCTAAATTACCTTGGGGTGAATTAGGTGTTGACTTTGTACTAGAATGTACTGGTTTCTACACTTCTGACGAAAAAGCTCAAGCACACATCGAAGCTGGCGCGAAGAAAGTTTTAATCTCTGCACCTGCCAAAGGTGATGTGAAGACAATTGTTTACGGTGTAAACCATGATACAATTGGTGCTGATGATGTCATCGTTTCAGCTGCTTCATGTACAACAAACTGTTTAGCTCCTATGGCTAATGTATTAAACGAAAAATTCGGTGTTGAACGTGCTTTAATGTCTACAATTCACGCTTACACTGCAACACAATCTATGCAAGATGCACCAGGTGGCCGTAAGAGCCGTGCGGGTGCAGCTAACATCATCCCTGCCTCAACAGGTGCTGCTAAAGCTGTAGGTAAAGTTATTCCTGAATTAAATGGTGTAATTGACGGTACTGCACAACGTGTACCTACTATTACTGGTTCAGAAGTTGAACTTTATTCTGTATTAGCTAAAGAAGTAACTGTTGAAGAAATTAACGCAGCGATGAAAGGAGCTTCAAGCGTAGCCTTTGGTTACACTGAAGACGAAATCGTATCTTCTGATGTTATTGGTGACCCTCGTGGTTCAGTATTCGATGCAACTCAAACTAAAATTATGGAAGCTAACGGCGGCCAATTAGTTAAGACTGTTGCTTGGTATGACAACGAGTACGGCTTCACTGGTAACATGGTGAACACTTTAGAGCACTTTGCGACTCTATAATTAAGACTAACGTTTGATTGACCAATTTAATGGCGGGGAGCTGCGCGCTTCTCGCCTTTTTTATAAAGGAGACCAATATGGCTAAAAAAACAGTAGAAGATATTCAAGTCCAAGGTAAGAAAGTGCTGATGCGGGTTGATTTCAACGTACCAATGGACAATGGCACAATCACTGATGATAATAGAATTGTCCAAGCTTTACCAACTATCAAATACGTACTTGAAAATGGCGGCCGTTTAGTTCTTTTCTCTCACTTGGGTAAAGTTAAGGAAGAGAGTGATAAAGAAAAACTAACTCTTCGCCCTGTTGCAGAGCGTTTACAAGAATTATTGGATCAAGAAGTAAAATTTGTGCCAACTACCCGTGGCCCTGAGTTAGAAGATGCAATCGAAGAATTAGGCGAAGGCCAAGTGCTATTGTTTGAAAACACCCGTTTTGAAGATTTAGACGGTAAAAAGGAAAGTAAGAATGATCCTGAATTGGGCAAATACTGGGCATCTTTAGGTGATGTATTTGTGAATGACGCATTTGGGACTGCCCACCGTTCTCATGCTTCAAATGTAGGTATCTCTTCTCATTTAGAAGCAGTAGCTGGATATCTAATGGAAAAAGAAATTAAATTCTTAGGTGATGCAGTTAACGATCCTGAACGGCCATTTGTTGCGATTCTCGGTGGTGCTAAGGTGTCTGATAAAATTAATGTTATCGAAGCCTTACTTGATAAAGCTGATAAAGTTTTAATCGGTGGCGGTATGGCCTATACCTTCTTCAAGGCAAAAGGTTATGAAGTTGGTAAATCTTTACTAGAAGAAGATAAAATTGATTTAGCTAAAAGTCTAATGGAACGTGCAGGAGACAAGTTATTCTTGCCAGTGGATATTGTAGTGGCAGATGATTTCTCTAACGATGCTAATACGAAAGTGGTTCCTAGTAACCAAATCCCAGCTGATTGGGAAGGTTTAGACTGTGGTCCAGAAACAGTTGAATTATACGCTAAAGAATTAGCGGATGCTAAAACCGTTGTATGGAATGGGCCAATGGGTGTTTCTGAAATCCCAGCTTTCGCTAACGGTACAAAAGGTATTGCTAAGGCCTTAGCCAATCTAGATAATGCAACCACTATTGTTGGTGGCGGGGACTCAGCTGCGGCTGCACAAAAACTCGGCTTCGCTGATCAAATTACCCATATTTCAACTGGTGGTGGTGCTTCATTAGAATTCTTAGAAGGAAATGAGTTACCAGCTGTAGCGGCCCTTTCTGATAAATAAGTCGACAGGGTCACTTTTAGCGAAAGGAGCTAATGAAGATGAGAAAAGTTTTGATTGCTGGAAACTGGAAGATGAATAAAACAGCCGAAGAGGCTAACCATTTTATCGAGCAGTTAACCAAAAAAGTTCAGGACGGCGTAGATAGTGAAATGCTAGTCTGCCCACCGAGCCTTTTTATTGCTAGTATGCAAGAAGTAGCTGTGGGCACCCAAATTCAAATCGGTGCTCAAAATTGCTTCTATGAAGACTCAGGCGCTTACACAGGTGAAATTAGTCCAGCTGCTTTAGCGGATATGCAAGTGCCATACGTTATTATTGGACACTCTGAACGACGTGAGTTGTTTGGTGAGACTGATGAGGATGTTAACAAAAAGGCTCACGCAATTTTTAACCACCAAATGATTCCTATTATTTGCTGTGGTGAAACTTTAGACCAACGTGAAGCGGGACAAGCAGAAACATGGGTTTCTGGTCAAATTCGTGCTGCTTTGGCAGGTCTAACTGCTGATCAAGTATCGCAGGCTGTTATTGCTTATGAGCCGATTTGGGCTATTGGTACAGGAAAAACTGCTTCAGCTGAAGATGCTGAAGAAATGTGTGCTAAAATCCGTGAAGTAGTCTTTGAAATCGCTGGTCAAG
The DNA here is from genome assembly GCF_001543245.1 of Aerococcus urinaehominis. Classification (GTDB taxonomy): domain Bacteria; phylum Bacillota; class Bacilli; order Lactobacillales; family Aerococcaceae; genus Aerococcus; species Aerococcus urinaehominis. Next base: position 390,149 of record NZ_CP014163.1, on the reverse strand, counting down.
AATCAGCTGATGCTATTCGTATCTTGTATGGTGGATCAGTTAAACCAGCTAATATTGAAGAGCTAATTGCTAAAGAAAATATTGACGGGGCCCTAGTTGGCGGCGCTAGCCTCGAAGTTGAAGATTATGTCGCATTATTAAATGGAGGGAAATAATGTCTAAATCACCTGTAGCTATAATTATTTTAGATGGCTTTGGCTGGCGAGAAGAAAATTATGGTAATGCGGTTAACCAGGCAAACAAACCAAATTTTGACCGTTACTGGAATGAGTTCCCACATGCAACCATGAAGGCTTCTGGGCTAGATGTCGGACTGCCTGATGGGCAAATGGGTAACTCTGAAGTTGGTCACACTAATATTGGTGCTGGCCGTATTGTTTACCAAAGTTTAACTCGGATTGATAAAGCTATTGCTGACGGTGAATTCAAGGAAAATGAAGCCCTCAACCATGCTTACCAACATGCTATTGAAAATGATTCAGCTGTTCAAATCTTCGGTTTACTATCTGATGGTGGCGTTCATAGCCATTTGAACCATATTCTTAGTGTAATTGAAGACGCCAAGGATAAGGGTGTTAAAAAGCTTTACTTACATGCCTTCCTTGATGGCCGTGACGTTGATCCGCATGCGGCACCGGGCTATATCGAAGCCATTGAAAATAAAATGGCAGAAGTTGGCCTAGGTCAGATTGCTACGGTTTCTGGTCGCTATTATGCGATGGACCGTGACCGCCGTTGGGACCGTGTTAAACTAGCCTATGATGCAATCTTCCACGGTCAGGGTGAAGCATTTGGCTCTGCTCAAGAAGTTGTTGAAACTTCTTATGGCAAAGATGTGACTGATGAGTTCGTTGTGCCGGCAGTCATTACTAAAGATGGTCAACCAGTTGGTACGGTCAATAACCATGATGCGATTATTTTCGCTAACTTCCGACCTGACCGGGCGATTCAATTATCCGAGGCAGCTACTGCTGATATCTGGGATAACTTTGATCGTGGTGAACGTCAACAAGACTTATACTTTACCACTTTGACTAAGTATAACGATAATATTAAGGCTGATATCGCCTTCCCACCAATAGCGCTTAAAAATGTATTAGGTGAAGTATTATCAGATAATGGTCTAAAACAATTACGGATTGCTGAAACTGAAAAATATCCTCATGTTACCTTCTTTATGAATGGTGGCTCGAATGAAGAGTTTGCTGGTGAATCTCGTATCTTAATTGATTCACCTAAAGTTGCAACCTATGATTTAAAACCTGAAATGTCTGCTTACGAAGTGACTGAAGCTTTAGTAGCTGAAATTGAAGCTGATAAGCAAGACGCTATTATCCTTAACTTTGCCAACCCTGATATGGTCGGACATTCTGGCGATTTAGAGGCGACGATTAAGGCTATTGAGGCAGTTGACGAATGTCTAGGCAAGGTTGTTGATGCTATCTTAGCTAAAGACGGTAAAGCTATAATCTTTGCTGACCACGGTAACGCTGACACTGAGTTGACAGAAGACGGAAAACCTCATACAGCCCATACAACTGTACCAGTTCCGCTAATTGTTACTGAAAAAGGTGTTGAATTACGCACCGATGGCCGTCTGGCTGATGTCGCTCCAACCATGCTAGACTTATTAGGTTTAGACAAACCGGAAGAAATGACTGGCGAAAGCTTAATCAAGCATTAAAAGCTAAAAGCAAATATGTTATAATAAACATGTTAGATGTTAATAAAACAAAAACACTCAAAGGAGAGATATAATGTCTGCAATTACTGATATTTATGCACGCGAAGTCCTAGACTCACGTGGTAACCCAACTGTTGAAGTTGACCTATACACTGAAGCTGGTGCTTTCGGTCGCGGTATGGTACCTTCAGGTGCTTCTACCGGTGAACATGAAGCAGTTGAACTTCGTGATGGTGATAAAAGCCGTTACTTAGGTAAGGGTGTTTCTAAAGCTGTTGAGAATGTTAATACACAAATCGCTCCTGCTTTATTAGGCTATGACGTGACTGATCAGTTAGGCATTGATAAAGCCATGATCGAACTTGATGGCACACCTACTAAAGGAAAATTAGGTGCTAACGCGATTTTAGCAGTATCAATTGCTGCTGCACGTGCTGCTGCAGATGAATTAGGTGTTTCTTTATACAACTACTTAGGTGGTTTCAATGCTAAAGTTTTACCTACACCAATGATGAATATTATCAATGGTGGTTCTCACTCTGATGCACCAATCGCTTTCCAAGAGTTTATGATTATTCCAGCTGGTGCGCCTTCATTTAAAGAAGCCCTACGTTGGGGTGCTGAAGTCTTCCATGCCTTAAAATCTATTCTTTCTGAACGTGGCTTAGAAACTTCAGTAGGTGACGAAGGTGGTTTTGCACCGCGCTTTGATGGTATTGAAGATGGTGTTGATACTATCCTTAAAGCGATTGAAAAAGCTGGTTACAAAGCAGGCGAAGATATCTACTTAGGTTTCGACTGTGCATCTTCAGAATTCTATGAAGATGGCGTTTACAACTATGCTAAATTCGAAGGTGAAGGTGGCGCGCAACGTAATCGTGAAGAACAAGTTGCTTACCTAGAAGAATTAGTTGAAAAGTATCCAATTATCTCTATTGAAGACGGTATGGATGAAAACGACTGGGAAGGCTGGGTATTACTTAATGAAAAATTAGGTGATAAAGTGCAATTAGTAGGTGATGACCTATTAGTAACTAACACTGACTATTTAGCCCGTGCCATCGAAGAAGATGCAGCTAACTCTATCTTAATCAAGGTTAACCAAATTGGTACCTTAACCGAAACTTTTGAAGCAATTGAAATGGCTAAACGTGCCAACATGACAGCTGTTGTTTCTCACCGATCAGGCGAAACTGAAGATGCTACAATTGCTGATATTGCTGTAGCAACTAACGCTGGCCAAATTAAGACTGGTTCATTATCACGTACTGACCGGATTGCTAAATACAATCAATTATTACGTATCGAAGACGAACTAGGTGAAACTGCTGTTTACCAAGGTCTCCAAGCCTTCTATAACTTAGGTAAATAATTCTACTTACAAACATATAAATTTATCTTGCTCGAATCGATAACCAGGTCCTTGTGACCTGGTTTTTTAAATGAGTAAATTTGCCTACAAACCTTAAAAGTTGCTGACTAAAAGACTTGATCATCTCTATCAAATGAGAAATTGTTTTGCTATAATAGAAGTCATATAGAAAGGGTGGAACATATGAGCCAAAAAATTTGGAACTTATCTGCAGGACCGGCTATTATGCCAGATGTGGTCCTAAAGGAAATTCAAGCCGATTTACTCGATTATAAAAATACCGGCATGTCGGTAATGGAGATGAGTCATCGTTCCTCCTGCTTTCAAGCAATTATTGATGAAGCTGAGATGCTTATCCGCGAATTATTAAAAGTACCTGATAATTATAAAGTGCTCTTCATGCAAGGCGGTGCGACATTACAATTTTCAGCTATCCCCATGAACTTAAAACAAAGAGCTAAGGCCGCTTATATTGATACTGGCTCTTGGTCGACCAAGGCAATTATTGAAGCAGAACGCTTAGGCTATGATGTTGACATTTTAGCATCTAGCAAAGAGCAAAATTATGACCATATTCCGCAATTCAGTGATTTAGATTTTTCTGGTTATGACTATGTGCATATCACTTCTAATAATACTATTGTTGGTAGTCAATATAGTAGTTTTCCTCAAACTGGAGCCACACCACTAGTAGCAGATATGTCGTCAGATATTTTGTCACGGCCAATAGATATCAACCAGTTTGGCTTAATCTATGCAGGTGCACAAAAAAATATCGGGCCATCAGGTTTGACGCTAGTTATTATTCGGGAGGACCTGTTAAGAAGATCTAGCCAGGAGCTTCCTATTTATCTAAATTACCAACTTCAAGCCGATAAAGGGTCTATGTATAATACACCACCTACATTTGCTATTTATGCAGCTATGCTGGTTTGTCGCTGGCTGAAAGGTCAGGGAGGCTTAGAGGCAATGGCAGGTCTAAATTTGGACAAAGCAAAACTTATATATGATTATCTAGACCAATCAGCTTTGTTTGCCAATCATATAAAGCCTCAAGATCGCTCCAAGATGAATGTCACCTTTACTACAGGTGATCAAGCTAAGGATGCTGCTTTTGTTGAGGCGGCAGTCCAAACTGGATTTTTGAATATAAAAGGACATCGGTCTGTGGGTGGCATGCGTGCTTCGATTTATAACGCATTTCCTCTGGCTGGTGTACAAGCTTTAATAGACTTTATGAAGAAATACGAAAAGGAAGTTATATAAATGTACATAAATACTTATAATACTGTTGCTCAAGAAGGTATTAATTATTTAAAAAGAAAAGGTTATAAACTTGATCAAAGTGATCAACCAGATGGCTTGTTGATGCGTAGCCAGGTTATTCATGATATGGAATTTCCAAACAGCTTGCTGGCGATTGGTAGGGCTGGGGCAGGAGTTAACAATATTCCAGTTGACCGTTGTTCTAATGAGGGAATAATTGTTTTTAACGCACCTGGTGCTAATTCTAATGCAGTAAAAGAAATTACCATTGCCATGATGATTAATTTATCACGGAATATCTTCCCTTCAGTGACTTGGACACGAGGCTTAACTGGTCCTGATCAAGATGTCCAAGTTGAAGAGGGCAAAAAGCAATTTAGAGGATCAGAGTTAATTGGCAAAACTTTAGGCGTTATTGGTCTAGGGAATGTCGGTTCCAAAGTTGCTAATGCTGGTGTAGATTTAGGTATGGAAGTTATCGGTTACGATCCATATATTAAAATGAAGAACGCTTGGGAAGTAGATTCAGCCGTACGCAAGGTTGAGGATATTACTGACCTTTTCCGCTATGCAGATTATATAACGATTCACACACCTGCTACTGATGAGACTGAAAATATGTTAGACGCATCAGCTTTTGAGAAAATGAAAAAAGGTGTTACAGTCATTAACTTTGCCCGCGAGGAGGTCTGTGATACCGATGCGGTGAAGGAGTATATCGATAACGGCAAAATTAAAGCTTTTGCGACAGATTTCCGTATTCCTAGTTTAGATGGTTATGAAAATGTTTTAACGACGCCGCATATCGGTGGAACAACAGGTCCAGCTGAAGCGCAGTGTGCCATGATGGCAGCGCAAGAATTAGATAAATTCCTAAAGACTGGTGAAATTACTAATTCTGTTAACTTTCCTAATGTAGAGTTGAGTTTCAATTCCCCATACCGTTTATCTATTATTAATCGCAATATTCCTAATATGGTTGGCTTAATGTCAACTGGATTAGCGGCTCACCAAATGAATATTGCAAATATTATTAATAAATCTGCAGGAGATTATGCTTATACCCTGATTGATATTGACAATACGGATGAAACACTCCTAAATCAAGTAATCACCGATTTAAATAAAATTGAGGGTATTGTCCGCGTCCGCCTGATTAAAAATAATCAAGACAACTTGTAGTCAACCTTCATTTGTGATAGCATGCTAAAGAAGAGAATGGAGGATAAGAGTGGACTTATATAATATTTTATTAATTACCCTGATTGTTATTGCAGTTTTACTCATTTTAGTAGTAGCGATACAGTCATCTAAAAACAATTCAGCGAGCAATCTTACAGGCGGTTCTGAAGCCCTGTTTGGGGGCTCTAATTCACGAAAAAATCGTGGTCTTGATGGTGCTCTTGATCGAATGACTGCTATTTTAGGTGCGACATTCATGGTTTTGGCTTTAATCTTAGCTAAATTATCAGCTTAAACAGAAAAAAGAATTGGTTCGCCAATTCTTTTTTTATAGTCTAGATTGCTTTTATTATTAAATAACAGATAAATTAGTTACAATAGAAGTATGAGAAAAGGAGGCTATATCTATGAAATTACCTCAACCTTTTTTATTTAATAGCGAGGATGCTAAACGGGCTATCTTACTTTTACATGCTTATACTGGATCAGCTAACGATGTCAGAATGCTAGGAAGAGCATTAAATCGGGCAGGTTATACCGTTTATGCGCCTCATTTGTCAGGTCATGCAACCGCTGATGTTTTTGACCTAGTGGATTTTTCAGCTAGTCAATGGGTTGCAGATGGTCAAGCAGCATATGAGAAACTTAAGAACCAAGGTTATCAGGAAATAGCAATTTTTGGTCTGTCCTTGGGTGGTGTAATTGCTACTCAGCTTGTGATCAATAATCCGGAAGTTCTTGCAGGTGGTGTATTCTGCTCACCAATTATGACTGAAGACTTAAAACAGACCCAGGTGCCAAGCCAGTTTGTTCAATATACCAAGCAGGTATTGAAGGCTCAGGAATTTAATCAAATGGATATAGAAAGAGCCTTAGAGAAAATACAGCCGGGATTAGAGCAAACCTTGAATTCTATTAACAGCTTGCAAGCGCAGATCCGGCAAGATTTGGAAAAAATTAGCTGTCCCTTCTTTATTGCTGATGCTGGTCAGGATGAATTAATTTCTCATCAATCGGGGGCTGATTTAAACAAGGTCTTAGTTAATGCCCAAACGGATTATCACCACTATCCAGAATCTGGTCATGTTGTGACGGTTGGGCCCACCCGTCGTCAATTAGAGGCCGACCTTATTACATTTTTAGACCATTTAGCCTGGAGGAATTAGTTTGAATAAAAATCAAGTAAAAGAAAAAATATTAACTGCAATTAGTCAGCATGGTCAACCAGCTACTCTGCAAGATTATGCTAGCGAATTAGGTTATATAGCTAGCGATGACTTCGCTGAGTTTGTAAAAGTTGTTGCTGAATTAGAACGCCAACAAAAAATAGTCATTGCAGATGATGGTAGTCTCAGTCTCTCTCATCATCAAGAAGTCCTAGTTGGTGATTTTCATCAAAATCAAAAAGGCTTTGGATTTGTCAGTGTTGGGGAACTAGCCAATGATATTTTTATTCCTAGAGGGAAAACTGGCGGCGCCATGAATGGAGATCGCGTTAAAGTTAAGATTATTCGTGAGGAGCAGGCTTGGAAGGATAAAAGTGCTGAGGGTAAAATTATAGCCATTGACCAGCGACATCTCACTCAGGTTACCGGTGAATATACACCCTTTACCAGTGACTTACAAGCAGAAACAGGCTTTGTTGGTGGTGTCAAGCTTTTAAATAAAGGGTTAGAACAGGTTACTGCCATGGTGAAAGACCAAGGATTAAAGGCTGTTGATGGAGAGATTGTCGTAGTAAGTATTGATGAATATCCAACAAGTGATTCTCCATTTAAGATAGCTGGTCCGATTATTCAAAAATTGGGACACAAAGATGAACCTGGTGTCGATATTTTAGCCGTTTTAAATATGTTCGATATCCCGCATGAATTCCCCGACCAGGTATTGAATGAAGCTGACCAAGTAGCTGATGAAATTAGTAATCAGGACTTGCAAGGCCGCGAAGATTTTCGTAATCAATTAGTCATCACAATTGATGGTGCTGATGCTAAAGACTTAGACGATGCGATATCCTTGCGTAAAGTTGGCCAAAAATATGAATTGAGTGTTCATATTGCCGATGTTTCATATTATGTGAAGGAAGGTAGCCAGCTGGATGCAGAAGCCTATGAACGTGGGACATCAGTTTATTTAACTGACCGGGTTGTACCAATGCTACCACAGAGATTATCTAATGGTATTTGCTCCCTACATCCTCGCGTCGACCGTTTAACAATGTCTTGTGTTATGCTTGTGAATCAGCAAGGGCAGGTTGAAGATTATCGCATTGGTCCTTCAGTGATTGAATCCAAATATAGGCTCACTTATGATACTGTGAATGCAATTTTAGAAGACGAAGACCCCGTAGCCATTGATGAAAACAAGGCAGTTGTGCCGATGCTAAGGGAGATGGGCGAACTACATCAAATTTTAGCACAGATGCGGCAACGTCGTGGTGCTATTGATTTCGACACTAAAGAGGCGGAAATTATTGTTGATAATGAGGGTCATCCGCTCGATATTTTAGTGCGGGAAAGAGGAATTGGTGAGCGTTTAATCGAATCCTTTATGCTGTGTGCCAATGAGACGGTTGCCCGCCATTTTGACCAGGGGCATCTGCCCTTTATGTATCGTGTCCATGAACAGCCAGATGCAAAACGTATGCAATCGTTTCTAGAGTTCTCGTCTACATTCGGCCTGCGATTAACAGGATCTAGTGAAACAATAAAACCTAAGCAATTACAACAGGCTCTGACTAAAATTGATGGTGAGCCATATGAGCAAATGGTTTCTACTATGTTACTACGCTCGATGAAACAAGCCCGCTATGATACGCAAGCCTTAGGCCACTTTGGCTTAGCCGCCGAAGATTATACCCACTTCACCTCTCCAATTCGTCGCTACCCAGACTTAATCGTTCACCGATTAATCAGGCGATATAAAGAAGAAAATAGTCAATTAGTAAAACAGTCCCGATTGGTAGCGGACCTACCAGATATTGCTGAACATTCTTCGAATATGGAACGTCGTGCGGTTGACGCAGAGCGTGAGACAGACAGCTTGAAAAAAGCAGAATACATGCAAGATAAGATCGGCATGACCTTTCAGGGCATTATATCTTCAGTAACTAGTTTTGGCTTATTTGTAGAGCTTGCCAATACAGTTGAAGGGCTGGTACACATTTCAACTATGAAGGGAGACTATTTTAATTATATTGATAGTCAAATGACCCTAATTGGTGAGCGAACTGGTTTACGTTTTTCAATTGGTGATGTGGTAACTGTTAAGGTAGTTAAAGCAGATGTGGATAGCCGAGAAATAGACTTTAATTTAGTATATAGTGAAGATCAAGAAAATCAGCTAGCTAGTCAAGCAAGGACAAAAACTAACAAGGGTAAAGTTAAGCGTAAGAAGCATCGTAATAGTCAGGAAGCTAACCATGATAAAAAAGCTAAACCTGGCCGTCAATCAGCAAAGAGAACCCATAAGAAACAAGGAAAAAGAACAAAAGCTGAAAAAAATATAGATAAACAAAAAAGACAAAATAAAAAATTTGTTATTAGGCAGAGTAAAAACAACAGGCGTAAGAAAAAATAAGTGTTGAAAGTTGGGAGGACATATGGCTAAAAAGAAAAAATCCCAAGATAATAATGTCAAGGCTAATAATCGTAAGGCATCTCATGATTACAATATTCTTGATACCATTGAAGCGGGGATAGTTCTCAAGGGGACTGAGATTAAATCAGTACGGGCAGCTCGTCTTAATTTTAAAGATGGTTTTGCGCGCATCAATCAAGGTGAAGTATGGTTGCATAATGTGCATATTTCTCCTTTTGACCAAGGTAATATTTTTAATCATGATCCCTTACGGACACGAAAACTACTTTTACATAAGCGACAAATTAGTCGTTTGGAAAAAGAAGTCCAACAAGCTGGTCGCACTCTGATTCCCTTGAAGGTTTATATCAAAAATGGCGTTGCTAAGTTGCTACTAGGCGTTGGCGAAGGTAAGAAAAAATATGATAAACGCCAGAGCTTAAAGGAAAAAGATATGAAGAGAGAAGCTCAAAGAGCACTTAAATATTAAATATCTGGAAAAAGTCTGTGGCTTTAGTCACAGGCTTTTAAGTATCTTGGCTTTATAGATGCAGATGCTAGCCTTACTATCTCGGTGTCATCATTATGGTTAATAGAAGAGTTTGCAGGAGAACACCTTTTAGCTTAGCCTAAAAATTTGTCTTTTTTGACTGAATTAAAATGATTTTTGGCCTAAAGCGTGCTATGATAGTGGTATTAAGAAAGACTTAAGTGATAAATTATAAGGAGGAGTTAGTTATGGCCATAAATCAAAAATATCTTGAATTGTTAGCCAAACAATTTCCCACTATCTCTGATGTGACGACTGAAATTATCAACCTTGAAGCCATCATGGAATTGCCTAAAGCAACAGAGCACTTCATTAGTGATCTGCATGGTGAATATAATGCGGTGTCACACGTGTTAAAAAATGGGTCTGGTAATGTTAAAGAAAAAATCAGAGAAATTTTTCTCGGTCGCTTATCTATGCGCGAAATGAACCAACTAGCAACCATCGTCTACTATCCTGATCGTAAAATTAAACAGGTAGTTAAGACCTTTGATAGCCAGGCAGAAATTGCTGAATTTTTTACCTTGACGATTAGTCGTTTAGTAGAACTGGCTCAATTTGTGGTGTCTAAATATACTAGGTCGAAGGTTAGAAAGGCCATGCGCCCTGATATGTCCTATATTATGGAAGAACTACTTTTTAAAGATACCATTCTGTCTAATAAGGAAGACTACTATAAGAATATAATCAGGAATGTCATCGAGCTTGATGCTGCACCACGTTTGATATCTGCCTTGGCTGAACTGATTCAAGAATTAGTTGTGGACCACCTACATGTCTTAGGTGATATTTATGATCGGGGGCCAGCGCCTGATAAAATTATTGATCTCTTGATGGAAAAAAATTCCATCGATATTCAGTGGGGCAACCATGATGTCATTTGGATGGGCGCTGCGGCGGGGTCACGGGTGCTTATTGCAAATGTCTTAAGGATTTGTGCCCGTTATGATAATCTTGAAATTATTGAAGATGCTTATGGTATTTCCTTACGTCCCTTGGTAGCCTTTGCTGAAAAAATGTACCCTGATAATGGGCTAAAAGGATTCATGCCCAAGCTTGATCCGGATACCACCCATTTCCCTGAAGAGGCTAAGCAAATTGGTAAAATTCAACAGGCAATTGCGATTATCCAATTTAAATTAGAAGCGGATGTCATTAAACGCCACCCTGAATTTAAAACTGACAATCGTCTCTTGTTAGATAAGATTGACTATGACAAGATGACAATTACCATTGGCTCTAAGACCTACCCACTTGAAAACACTAGTTTCCCTACTGTTGATCCTAAAGACCCTTATAAATTAACAGCAGATGAAGAGTATATTATGAACCGTCTGCAACAAGGATTCTTGAATAGCCCACGTCTCCATGAACACATTGACTTCTTGTATAGTAAGGGTAACTTATATACAATTTACAATGATAACCTGCTTTACCATGGCTGTATTCCGATGAATAACGACGGTAGTTTTATGTCAGCCGTTGTCAATGGTCAGGAGTATTCTGGACGGGCCTTGCTAGATCAATTTGAACTTGTGCTTAGACGAGGTTATATCAATCGCTCTACCAAAGAAAGGAAAAATCCTGATATTGATTATTTCTGGTATATTTGGCAGGGGGAAGCCTCTTCACTCTTTGGTAAAGGTAAGATGACAACTTTTGAGCGTTATTACATCAAAGATAAGGCAACCCATGATGAGAATAAGAATATATATTACCAGCTAAGAGAAAAAGAAGAAGTAGCTGAAAAAATTATGCTTGAATTTGGCGTTAATCCTGAAATTGGGCATATTGTAAATGGTCATACACCAGTAAAGGAAAAAAAAGGTGAAGATCCAATTAAAGCCAATGGTAAGCTATTAGTCATTGACGGTGGCTTTTCAAAAGCTTATCAACCAACAACTGGCCTGGCTGGCTATACCCTGCTATATAATTCTTTTGGCATGCAACTAGTTTCTCACCAAGCCTTTACCAGCGTAGAAGATGCTATTAATAATGAGACTGACATTGTTTCGACTAGGCGAATTGTGGATAGGGAACTGGAAAGAATGACAGTTAGAGAAACCGATGTCGGTGACCGTCTAGAATTACAAGTGCTAGACTTAAAAAAATTGCTTCATGCTTACCGGGAAGGTAAAATTAAGCAAAATACAACAGCTAAATACCACTAGGAGGAATTAAATGGCTTCAAAAGGTGTGACAATTTATTTTATGCGCCATGGTGAAACTTATCTCAACCACTACCATCGCATGCAGGGTTGGGCGGATGCTCCCCTGACTGAAAAAGGGAAAAGAGATGCAATTCGGTCTGGTCGTGGCCTATCTGATGTTCGCTTTGATTCGGTTTATACCAGTGATTTACAGCGAACTGTAGCTACTGCAGAGTTAATTCTACAAGAAAATCATGCTTCAGACCCCGACTTGCCAATAATCAAAAAAGAAGCCTTCCGTGAGTTGTTCTTTGGATCATTCGAGGGACTTGAAGCAGGTCCTATTTGGGCTGAAGTAGCCAAGCGCGTTCATGGGGATAATGCTGATGGTATTTTTGCAGCCTCTAACCAGTTGAAGGATGGGGGATCAATTGTTAAAAAAGAAATGGATATCATGAAGGAATTAGATCCCACTCATGATGCTGAAAACTTTAAGGAATTTTGGTTACGAGTTGAATTAGGTCTCATCGATGTTATTACTAAACACCGTGAAACTGATCAAAATATTTTAATTGTATCTCATGGTATGACAATTCGTAATATGATAAATGAACTGGTACCTGAATTTGAAATTGATTCAATGTTAGATAATGCTTCAGTTTCCATCGTACGTTATCAAGATGGCCTCTACCATCTAGAGGCCTATAACCAAACCGACCATTTTGCTATAGAGGAGGCTAGCCGTCGAGTTGAAGAAGAATAAAATATATAAAGCCAAGACGTCAACGCCTTGGCTTTATATATAATTTAAAAGTTTAGTATACAATGATAATTTGTTTAGCTTTTTGGCTGATAATAGGCTAAAATATAATTAGGTAAAAATCACTATTTTCTACAAAACTAGGTTAGGTTCATTTATCCACTAGCTGTACACCCGTATGGCCAGCGGATATTATTTTGAGTCAATGTGACCTGTACAAGGATGATATTTTATAAGCCAGCGGGTGTTTGCCAGTTTGGAAATAAAAAATCACCAAAGTTGCGTTTAGTGGTTTAACCACCCCCGTATAAGATGGATACGGGGTTTTTTTAATCTTGATTTAATAAATGAATATCCTGGCGAGGGAATGGGAAATTGATGCCGTGTTCTTTAAAAAGTCGATTGATTTCAAAATAGACCTGGCTTTTGACGATAAATTCTCTTTCATTATCTTGCTGGCTAATCCAAAACCACATTTCGAAATTGATGGCATAGTCAGCAAATTCTGTTAAAAATACTCGTGGCTCGGGGGAATCTAAAATTTCTGGATAAGCTCTTTGAGTGTTTTTTAAAGCTTGTATCATTAGCGCCTTTGTCAATTCTAAATCTGAATCGTAATCAACACCAATATTTGCTGTGACCCGTAATTCTTGGTCAGCAAAAGACCGATTAGTAAAAGCATTTTCTAAGAAATAAGAATTGGGGATAAGCATTCGCTCATTGCGACGCGTACGCACAATTGTTTCGCGAATGCGAATTTCTTCAACAGTCGCAACGACATCATCAATATCAATCCGGTCTCCTACTCGAATGGGACGGGTAAAGAGAATAATTAAACCGGAAATAAAATTATTCATGATATTTTGAATACCAAAACCAACGCCGACACCAACCACTCCGGCAAAGACACTTAGGCTGGTTAAATCAAAGTGCAACTGGTCTAGGGTAATCCAGACAACAAGTACAATGACGACATAGGTGAAAAGGGTTGAAATGGTGGCTTGAGCTCCTCTGTCAATATCATAGCGTCGATAAATAGCAGGTAGGAGGAAACGTTTAACAGCATTGATAAATTTAAAAGCTAGAACCAATGCAAAGAGCAGCGAGACAATTAAAAAGGTCGATACGCCTGTATTTCCCAGTTTAAAGAGGGGTCTGAAAAACCAAGGGCTGTGAGAAAAATAAGATATGATAAAGATAATAAAAATAAAGGAAGCTAGCCAATTTAAAATTGATCGCAATAAATAGGAAAGGGAGCCTTGCCCCTGACGGCGCCGAATTAAATTTTTTAGAAAAATATAGACACCAGCTAGCGCTAATAATGAAATAAAGCCCCCCTAACCAATAGCCGATACCATTGCTACTTAAGTAGTTCAACCATTCGGAAAAAATATCCTGCATAGTATTTCTCCTTGTCTTTTTAGCAACTATTATAGCAGACAAATGAGTCAGCTTGTTAGATTATGAATTCATATGAAACGTTCAGGAAAAGAAAACCCAGCTGTATCACTAGTGATACAGCTGGGTTTTAGCTAAACTTTTGTCTTGATTAGACCAATAAGTGTCTATAGCCTAGCTTCTTGTTAATCTTTATTTCTAAAATCTAATACCATCCGACCACGAATTTCACCAGCATTCATTTCATCAAAGATGTCATTGATTTCTTCAGGACGACGTAATTCACATTGCGGCACGACTTTACCTTCAGCACCAAATTGGAAGGCTTCTACCAAGTCTTGGCGGGTGCCGACAAGCGAACCGATAACTTCGATACCATCCAATACTAAACGCGGAATTGATAGATCCATGGCTTCGCTAGGTAGTCCAACAGCGACTGCCCGTCCACCAGCTTTCAGTGAGTCAACCGCTTGGTTAAAAGCAGATTTAGCGACTGCTGTAATAACAGCTGCTTGTGCGCCACCTACTTCAGCTTGAACCCGTTCACCAACATTTTCATGTAAAGGATTAATCGTAAGGTCAGCGCCGTACTTTTTAGCAAATTCAAGTTGACCATCATTGATGTCCACAGCAATGACTTTTAAGTTAAAAACATTTTTAGCATATTGCAAAGCAAGGTTTCCTAGGCCACCTAAGCCTGAAATTAAGATCCAGTCGCCTGGTTTACAATTAGCTACTTTAATGGCCTTGTAGCAGGTTACGCCGGCACAGGTAATAGATGAAGCTGCTTCAGATGATAAGCCATCTGGCACCTTAACAGCGTAATCAGCAGTAACAATACATTGGTCTGCCATACCACCATCAGCCGTATAACCAGCATTTTTAACTTGGCGACAGAAAGTTTCACGTCCGGTTGTACAATATTCGCAGTGGCCACAGCCTTCAAAGAACCAAGCTACAGAGGCCCTATCACCAACCTTGAGCGATGTGACATCAGCACCCACCTCTTTTACAATACCAATTCCTTCGTGACCTAGGGTTCGCCCCGTAACATCCCCGAAATCTTGGTTTTTAACATGCAGGTCAGTATGGCAAACACCACAAACTTCCATATCCAGCAAGGCTTCATTAGCCTTAATTGGCCGGATTTCCTTATCAATAACTTGGGCACGTTTATCTTCAGTTGCAACAATTGCTCTAACCATAGTGATAGACCTCCTAAAAATTTATATGCTCATTGTATCACATAATAGAGAAATGCTCAATGTGATTGAAATTTGCAAATTAATTTATAATAAAAAAATTATTAAAAAGACTTTAAATATTCAGAATTTAGTGTATAATGAATACATCAATAAGGGAGGCGACTTGTTATGCGTAACATTTTGATGTTTTTATCAGGCTTAGGATTATTAGCTTTATTAGCAAACTTAAAAAAAGTTAATAGTTTAATAGGTCTCGCAACAACTGCCAACCAGATCGTCCAACGGTTTAAGTAGGACGTTTATTTTTTAATACCTAATGTAAGGGGGCCTTGGGCTATATTTTTAGCACCAAAAGAGGCCCTCTTTTAATTTAGGTATAATGTTTTGAATAGTTTGACAATTAGCTCGGTTCCTAAATATAGATTATCTGAGTCCAAAGAAAGGAAGTCAGGCAAATGACTAGAAAAATTCAAATTCTTGATACCACCCTGCGTGATGGCGAACAAACCCCGGGTGTTAATTTTAACACTGCTGATAAATTAGAGATTGCCAAGCAGTTAGAACGGTGGGGGGTAGATGCAATCGAGGCCGGTTTTCCGATTACCAGTCCTGGTGATTTTGAAGCAGTCAAAGCCATCGCAGATACTTTGAAACAGACCCAAGTTGTGGGCTTAGCCCGATGTGTAAAAAAGGATATCGATGCTGTCCGTGATGCTTTAGTCAATGCTGTTAATCCTCAAATTCATGTCTTTTTAGCAACTAGTCCTATTCATCGTCAATATAAGTTGCAGATGTCAAAAGAAGAGGTTCTAGCTTCGATTAAGGAACATGTTTCCTACGCTAAACAATATTTTGACCAGGTACAATTTTCTCCTGAGGATGCGACACGAACTGAATGGGATTTCCTGGTCGAAGCAATTAACGTCGCCATTGACGCAGGGGCTACTATGATTAATGTGCCTGATACAACTGGATATACCAACCCAAGTGAGTTTGGTCGCTTATTCGCCTATCTTAAGGAAAATTGTCCAAAGTTTGATCAAGCAATTTTTGCCTGCCACTGTCACAATGATTTGGGCATGGCGACAGCTAATTCAATCGCAGCTCTAGAAAATGGGGCGAGCCGGGTCGAGGGCTCTGTTAATGGAATCGGGGAGAGGGCCGGTAATGTTGCCCTAGAAGAGGTAGCCACAGCTCTCTATATTCGTCGTGATTACTATGATATGGAAACGAATATTAATCTGAGCCAGACTAAGATTACTTCTGATTTAGTTTCCCACCTATCTGGTATGTTTATTCCCCGTAATAAACCGATTATCGGGGATAATGCTTTTGCTCATGAATCAGGTATCCACCAAGATGGTGTCTTGAAACATGCTGAAACTTATGAAATTATTACACCGAGTCTGGTTGGCGTCGAGAAAAACTCTTTACCACTGGGTAAATTATCAGGTCGTCATGCATTTGATGAACGCTTGAAAGAACTTGGTTACGAATTAGCTAAGGATGAGTTAAATGAGGCCTTTACTAAATTCAAGGTTTTAGCAGATAAGAAAAAACAGGTAACTAATGAAGATCTAGTTTCTTTAGTACTTGGACGTCGGGATATTCGTCAGTCGGCCTATCGACTAAACACCTTGCAATTGATGACTGCTACTCATGGTATACCTACAGCAGTAGTTGAAATTTGTCGTAATGAGGAGGAAGCTCCTATCCAACAAGCGACCTCTATAGGAGAAGGTCCAGTTGAAGCAATTTTCAATGCCATTGATTCCCTCATGCCAGTTAAAGCAAAATTGATGGAATATCGCCTAGATGCAGTTACTGAGGGAATTGACGCTCAGGCTACTGTCTATACATCAATCGCTGATGACCAGGGTAATCACTACAATGGTACGGGGGTTGACTATGATGTCATTACCGCTTCAGCCTATGCTTACTTGCAAGCCTATGGAAAATTTGAAGCAGGTCGGAAAGGAGCTCAGTAATATGGTTCAAGCACATATTGTCGCCTTAGCTGGTGATGGCATCGGACCGGAAATTATGGCAAGTGGTTTGGCTGTTTTAAAAGCTGTTGCAGATCGCTATGGTCATCAGTTCACGATAGAAGAAAAAGATTTTGGAGGGGCTGCTATTGATAGTCAGGGTCATCCCTATCCGCAAGCAACTAAACGTGCAGTCCATCAGGCAGATGCCATCTTATTAGGGGCGATTGGTGGCCCCCAGTATGATCAATCAGCTGTAACTCCAGAGCAAGGTATTTTAATGTTACGCCAAGATTTAGGACTTTTCTGTAACCTCCGACCCATTAAAGTACCTCAAGCTACAGTTGGTTTATCTCCATTGAAAGCTGATATTGTATCTGGTACTGATTTCGTAGTTGTCCGTGAATTAACTGGCGGGGCTTATTTTGGTCATAAAGAAGAGGGTACTGACTACGCCAGCGACCTAATGCCTTATTCTAAAACTGAAGTTGAACGAGTGGCTAAAGTAGCCTTTGAAATGGCCCAATCTAGGCGGTGTAAACTAACCTCAGTTGACAAGGCAAATGTGCTCGCTTCATCGCGCTTATGGCGACACACTGTCAGTCAAATGGCTAGTCAATATCCTGATGTTGAATTAAGTCATGAGTATGTTGATGCTATGGCGATGAAATTGGTTACAAAACCGAATGCCTACGATGTCATTTTAACTGAGAATCTATTTGGCGATATCTTGTCAGATGAAGCCTCCGTTTTGACTGGTTCATTGGGAATGAACCCTTCGAGTTCCCGGGGCCAATCAGGATTAAGTTTATATGAGCCGATTCACGGCTCAGCACCTGATATTGCTGGTCAAGACCTAGCTAATCCGATGTCGATGATTTTATCTGTGACAGCTATGTTGCGGGAAAGTTTTGGACTTGTAGAAGAAGCAGAGACGGTTGAGAAAGCGGCGTATGCTTTGATTGAAACAGGAATTAAAACCAGTGATCTTGGTGGAAAATATAAAACGTCAGAATTTACAGAATATTTGCTAAAAAACATTAAGAATTAACATAAAACATGATATGATGAGTACATATTAACTTGAAAAGAGAAAGAGGTAATTTGCATGACAAATGTAGCTGATAAAATGGTTCATTGGGACGGTACCCCTAATCAACAAGCAATTGATATTTTATTAGGTGAGGGGGGGATGATTGTTTCGCCAACTAAGGTGGGATATATCTTAGGAACCTCTGATAAAGCTGGTTTAGAGCGTAAATTCGAAGTTAAACATCGTAAGCGCAATAAACCAGGTGTAACGCTGTGCGGCTCAATGGAGCAATTAAAAGCGCTTGCTAAGATGACACCTGAAATCGAAGCGTTTTATCAACAATGCTGGGATGAGGATATTTTGATGGGTTGCATTCTGCCATGGCAAGAGGAGGCTAAGGCTAAATACATGCCTCAGGATGGTACTGAGGAATTAGCAACTGACGTACGTGGCACTTCTTGCTTTGTTATTAAATTTGGTACGCCTGGTGAACAAATTGCGGCGGAACTATGGGAGCGGGACAAGAAATTAATGTTTGCCTCTTCGGCTAATCCTTCTGGAAAGGGTAACCGTGGTCAAGTTGCTTATATAGGCGAAGAAATTGAACAGGAAGCGGACCTTATTATCGAAGCAGACGACTATGTGGCTGCCCAGCAACCAGGCAAAACAGTCGAATCGCGTTATGAGCAAGGTGTCATGGTTGCCTTTGTTGATGACGAAAAAGGTGAACTAGTGCCGGAACAAGGCGACCAAAGAGATGTGTCACCAGCGCCTATTCTCATTCGCAAAGGTATTTATAATGATCGGATTTTAGCTATTTTATCTGAGCACTTCAATACTTGGCATCACCAACATGGTCACTACTATTAAGATAAGGTGACTAGATGCAAGCTTTTCATACGCTAACATCTACGCTAACTTGTCTAAACTGGGATGGCTTAGATAATAATGATTTGATACCCAAGCTCCATGCTAAGCGCATTAAACGAGCTGGTAGTGGTGAATTTCTTCTGAATAACTCCCGTTATCAGCCTGGCTTCCCACGGCGTGAAAGACCTGATCATCTTCTCAATCATGGTATTGCCTCTGCTAGCCAGATTCTAATACCAGGGGCAGATTTTGCTTTAACCATAGATTTTGAGCAAGTGGTTTGGGCCATTTTAGATGCAGGGTATAGGGTAGTAATTAGTAACCAAATAGGGGAAAAGTTTAAAAATTTCGCTTTAAAAAATGGCCTTGTAGCCTTGGAAGTTTCTCTGACTGATTTACATCAACTTGAAAAATTAGCTGGAACAAGTCAAGTTAAGGTAGACCTAGAAAAAGAGCAAATTGTGATGCCGGAAGCTAGTCTCCCTTTTCGTATAGGTAGTCAGGCCAAAGCGCGTTATCTAAATGGCGACTCAGAAATTGACCTAACCTTAGCAGCTGCAAATCAGGCTTTGATTGACTATGAAGCCAAATGGAATCATTTCTATCAGACAAAATAACCAGGCCTTGGCAAAAATAATCATAGGGGGACAGTAAATGGGAAAAACACTATTTGATAAAATCTGGGAAACTCATGTTTTAGCTGGCCAGGAGGGTGAAAACCAATTATTATATATTGACCTTCATATGATTCATGAAGTAACCTCTCCGCAAGGCTTTGAAAGCCTACGTGAACAAGGTCGATCATTAAGGGCACCAGAGAAGACACTAGCAACAATTGATCATAATAATCCTACGCGTAATATCCATGATATAAAAAATCCAATTGCCAAACAGCAAATAGAGGTTTTACAAAAAAATTGTCAAGATTTTGGCGTGGAGCTGATGCCCTATGGTGATATTAGTCAAGGAATCGTCCATATGGTGGGACCAGAACAGGGGGCAACTCAACCTGGAAAGACGGTAGTTTGTGGTGATTCACATACAGCGACCCATGGTGCTTTTGGTGCGATTGCCTTTGGGATTGGTTCGAGCGAGGTGGAGCACGTCTTTGCTACCCAATCGCTATGGCAAAAAAAGCCTAAAAATTTAGGTGTTAAAATTAGCGGGCAATTGCCAGCTGGTGTTTATTCTAAGGATATTATGCTTCATCTCTTCCATAAATATGGCACAGATTTTGGAACTGGTTACGCCATGGAGCTTTTTGGGGATACGGTAGAGAGCTTGTCTATGGAGGGCCGGATGACTATGTGCAACCTGGGCATTGAATTTGGTTCTAAATATACCTTAATTCGTCCAGACCAGAAGACCTTTGATTATCTTCAAGGTCGACCTAAGTCTCCAGAAAACTACGATGCAGCGGTTGCCTATTGGAAGACCTTATATACTGATCCGGATGCGGTTTATGATGCCTACATTGAACTCGATGTGTCTGAACTCAGTCCCTATGTTACCTGGGGGACCACACCTGCTATGGGCCTAAAAATCGAGGAAGCCTTCCCAGAAATTGCAGACCACAACGATGCGCGTGCCTATGAATATATGGACCTGAAACCAGGTATGCATTTTGAAGATATTCCAGTAACCAATGTTTTTCTAGGATCATGTACTAATGCTCGATTAGAAGATTTAATTGAAGGGGCTAAATATATTAAGGGCCGCAAAGTTGTACCTGGTATGTATGCGGCAGTTGTACCAGGATCGCGCTCAGTTAAAGTTCAAGCTGAAGAACTTGGCATTGCTGATATGTATATGGAAGCAGGCTTTCAGTGGCGAGAGCCAGGTTGCTCTGCTTGCATTTCAATGAACGGGGACGTGGTACCAGCCGGCGTCCATTGTGCCTCGACAACTAACCGCAACTTTGAAGGCCGCCAGGGCCCTGGCGCCAGAACGCATCTCTGCAGTCCAGCTATGGCCGTTTTAGCGGCGGTTAAGGGCCATTTTTATGACACTCGCAAAGATGATCAGGAGGTGCCACAAGTTGAAATCCTTTAAAATACATATAGGAACGACAGTAGCCTTAATGGATGACAATATTAATACTGACCAAATTTTACCATCCCGTTTCTTAAGCCGGATTTCAAAAAAAGGTTTCGGAGAGTGCTTATTTGCCAATTGGCGTTATGTACAAAATGACCAGACTCAGGATGAAATTGAAGTACCAGACTTCGTCCTTAATCAGCCAGACCGTCGTCAGGCTTCAATTCTAATAACTGGCGATAATTTCGCTGGTGGATCTTCTAGAGAGCATGCTGTTTGGGCTCTGGATGACTGGGGGATTCGGTGTGTGATTGCTGGTGGTTTTTCTGATATTTTTTATAACAACTCATTTAAAAATGGTTTATTAGCAATTACCTTGCCGCTAGCAGACCGTCAGGCTTTAGCTAGTCTTAGTGGGGACCAGCTAGTGACAATCAATTTAGAAACCCAAGAAGTTCACGCCCCTTGTGGTCATTATCACTTTGATATTGACCCTGAAGTCCGCCATAAGCTCCTCTATGGCATCGATGATATCGTCGAAACCTTGAACCATGCTGAAGATATTTCTGCTTATGAATCTAAATGGGATGACTTTTATGAGCCTGGTGCTAAGGCTCTCAATTACGATGATGCGAGCTTGAAATCAAAATTACCTAATTATTAAGGGTTGTTTAAATCTAATTGATTTTAAACAGTTGTAGATTGTAATGTAATTTACATAAACTTTACATCTTTATATTTGGAAAACAGGAAATAATTGTTTATGATAGAAGAGTAAAGGAGTGGATATCTATGAAAATGGCACATACATGTGTACGGGTGAAAGATTTAGCAGCTTCCAAGAAATTCTATACAGAAGCTTTTGGTTTTGAAGTAACAGAAGAACGTGATTTTCCTGAGTATGAATTTACCTTAGCTTACTTAACCCTTCCTGGTGATGATTATGAGTTAGAATTAACCTATAATTATGACCATGGTGAGTACGACTTAGGTGACGGCTATGGACACATTGCTATTGCCACTGATCGCCTAGCTGAATTAAATGCTGAGCAGAAAGAAAAAGGCTTTGATGTGACAGACCTAAAAAACCTGCCAGGGGAAGACCCTCACTACTACTTCATTACTGATCCTGATGGCTATAAAATTGAAGTGATTAAAGCAGATTAATTCAGCTTGCTTAAAGCTTGCCCATTTGCTATAATGTTATTATGCGATGAGGCGACAGGTGGCTATTTTTTAGTAGCCATCGGTTATAAAGAGCGTACAGGACTAGTTTGCCTAGTCACTACAGGAAGTAGGTACGTGGTCTAGTGCTGATGTGAACAGCTTAGACCCTTTGTCTTGGGGAGCAAGAGCGAATGAGCTCTTGCTCTTTTTTTATAAATAAATTTAGGAGGCTGACAGTATGGCTCGTGATAGTTCTTACTATTACTTGAAAATGGAAACACATTACCTTGAAAATCCTTACTATCAGGACAAAAGACGGGTACGCGTGTTATTGCCCAAGGATTATTATCAATCAGACCGGCATTATCCAGTACTTTATATGCACGACGGTCAAAATGTTTTTTATAGTAAAGAGGCATTTATCGGTCATTCATGGAAAATAATTCCATTAATCAAAAGAAACCCTGATCTGCCACAAATGATTGTGGTAGGTATTGATAACCATCCCAACCGAATGGATGAATATGCACCATGGCCTGCAAGTGGCTACCATGATCCCAATGTGGCAGATTTAGGTGGTGACGGCAAGTTATATGGTGAATGGATAGTTAACCAAGTTAAGCCTTTTATTGACAATCACTACCGGTCCTTAGCTGACCGGAGGCATACGATGATGGCCGGATCATCAATGGGTGGACTGATTACCGCTTATATGGGTTCTGCCTATCCTCATATCTTCGGTAATATCGGTGTGTTTTCTTTAGCCTCCTGGTTTTCAGAAAACGATTTTCTAGATTTTATTCAAAGTCACCCGCTCTACGCTGATAATAAGGTCTATATCCAAGTTGGAACCAACGAGGATGATATTTCAGACCAAGCCTTTGTTGGTCAACACGTTTCCCAGGCCTATATTGATGCTAGCCTATCCTATTACCAAGCATTGATAAAATCTGGTTGTAGCCTGAATCAAATTGATTTAAATATTTTTGTGGATGAGACCCATAATGAATATTATTGGGCTAAACATTTTCCTGAATTTATGCGTTTTATCTGGCAAGATCATAAATAAGCTTAATAAAATATTAAAAATAGGTTATAATAGATTTAATTTATTTAAGGAGGCGATGCTAATGACTAGAAAATTAAACTATGTCATGACCTCGCCCCAATTCCCTTTGAATTACGCTAATTTTGCGGTACAGCTAAAGCAAAATGGTGTAAATGTATTGGGTTTAGGGGATGAGCCTTATGACCAGCTTCCCCAGGTCATTAAGGACAATTTAACTGAATACTATTGGGTGCCTGATATGCATAATTTTGACCAAATGAAGGCGGGTATTCAATTTTTCATCGACAAGTATGGATCAGTTGATCGTATTGAATCTCACAATGAATATTGGTTAGAGATGGATGCGCGTTTACGTACGGAATTCAATATTTTTGGTCTTAAAAATCAAGATATGGACCGGATTAAGAATAAATCAGGCATGAAAAAAGTCTTCCGTGAAAATAATATACCAGTTGCTAAAGGTCGAGTCTTTGGGGACAAAGCAGACGGACAAGCCCTAGTTAAAGAGCTAGGCTATCCAGTTATCGTTAAACCAGATAATGGTGTAGGTGCTTCTGATACCTGGAAAATTAATAATGACCAAGAACTTGAGAAATTTTACGTGGAAAAAGATGATCAAGTTCCATATATTATGGAGGAGTTTATTGAGGGCGACATTGTCACCTTCGATGGTATAACAGATGCGGAAGGTAAGATTGTCTTTTATTCTTCACAGGTTCACTCATCGCCAATTTTAGATGTTGCTGAAGCTGCGACTGAGCTTACTTTCTATACAGCTAATGAATTTGCTGATGATTTAGTTGAATTAGGCACTAAATCTGTTGAGAGTTATGGCTTACCAGAGCGCTTTTTCCATCATGAATTCTTCCGCAAGAAAAAAGATGGCAAATTGATTGCTTTAGAGATTAATTGTCGTCCACCAGGAGGTTGTGCCATCGATATGATGAATTATGCCAACCAAATTGATGTCTATCATGAATATGCTAATCTGGTTGCAGGTTATGGCTTCCAGGCTCAACTGAACCGCCCTTACAATGCCCTATATGTGGCTCGAAAATTCGATAAAAACTATCGCTTATCTTACGATGACATTGTAGCTAAGCATCATGATAAGATTATTGATATTTATGAGTCGCCACGTGTCTTGTCAGGCGTTATGGGTGACTATGCTTTTATATTTGTGACACCAACTACTGATAATATGCCAGCTTTGGTAGCTGATGTATCAGATTTAGCTAATTAGGAGGAATTTAATGCATTTTGAAAAACGTAGTCACTGGAGTGGTCAATTAGGCCGTGAAATGGGCTTTAACAAATATGGTCATGCAGGTAAGCCAGTTATTGTATTTCCTTCTTCAGGAGGGAGTCAGGATGAATTTGCGGATTTTGGTATGATTGAAACTATTGCTAACCATATCGATGCAGGTCGTTTAACAGTTTATACCCCCTCGTCAATTGATAGTGAGTCTTGGTTAGCAGAAGGTAAATCTGGCCATAATATGGCTAAGGCCCATAACCAGTATGACAAATACATTATTTCTGAGTTTCTACCTCTAATTCGTCATGAATCACAGTGGGGCGGCAAAATCATGGCTACTGGATGTTCCATGGGCGGCTTCCATGCGGTTAACTTTGGTTTGCGTCATCCTGATGTCTTCGATGTTGTGATTGCTATGTCTGGAGTCTATGATGCACGTTTCTTTACCGGTGATTTTGGTGATGACATGGTTGTTTACGAAAATTCACCAATCGACTATTTGAACAATATGACTGATGCTTGGTTCCTTGACCAATATCGGCAAAACCACTACATTGTAGCAGTGGGACAAGGTAATTGGGAAGGTCCCCATATTGAAGCAACAAGGCAACTAGAATCGACTTTTGCTAATAAGGCTATCCCAGGCTGGTTTGACTATTGGGGTCACGATGTGCCACATGACTGGCCAGCATGGCGGCAACAATTCCCTTATTTTGTTAATAACCTAGTCGGTCAGGGTATTCTTTAAAATTTAATATAAACCTTGCTATGACAGCGCTTTTTGAAAAATGAGAATAATCTTTCAGAAAGCGCTGTCATTTTTTGGCTTAACATGGTATATTTAACTTATGAAATAGTCTGCTAAGGAGGGGACGGATATGTCTAATCAACCGCTGGATATGGCATCCTTGGAGCATAATATGTACTTCTTTAATCTAGGGAACCATTTCCAAGCCTATGAGTTCTTGGGGGCTCGTCAAACGACGCTAGATGGTGTAACAGGATATCGTTTTACGGTCTGGGCACCGAATGCTAAGCGTGTATATGTGAAAGGTTACTTTAATGACTGGCAAGAAACCAGAATGGAAAAAGTAGGACGAACTGGTGCTTGGACTGTTTTTATCGAGAATGCCAAGGAATGGGATCTTTACAAATATGTTATAGAGGCTCGCACTGGTGAAAAGAAAGAGAAGCAAGACCCTTTTGCTTTCGCTTATGAAATCGCACCTGCCAATGCGTCCATCATTCAAAATCTTCCTGACTATCAGTGGCAGGACCAAGCCTGGTATGAAAAACGACAAAAGTCAAATGTCTATAAAGAACCGTTAAATATCTATGAGGTCCACCAATCTTCTTGGCGCCGACATGAAGATGGCTCCGCTTATACCTGGGCAGATTTAGCTGATGAATTGATTCCTTATGTTAAAGAGATGGGTTACACCCATATTGAGTTTATGCCGCTGATGGAACATCCATTGGAGATGTCTTGGGGTTACCAAATTGGTGGCTATTATGCCTTAGCTGGACGATATGGCACTAATTTTGAGCATTTAATGGCTTTTGTCGATCGGGCGCACCAAGAGGGAATTGGGTTAATTGTTGACTGGGTTCCCGGGCATTTTGTCGTCAATGATGATGCCATGGCATATTACGACGGTACCCCAACTTTTGAATATAGTGATCCTAATCGGGCCAATAATATTCGCTGGGGTAGTTTGAACTTTGATCTCGGTAAGTCGCAAGTGCAAAGTTTCTTAATATCAAATGCCTTGTTCTGGTTGGAAAAATTCCACTTTGACGGTATCCGGGTCGATTCAGTATCTAATATTTTGTATCTAGATTATGATGAGGGTCCATGGACCCCTAATGAATATGGTAATAATGTAAACTTAGAGGGCTTAGGCTTCTTACGCAAGCTTAACAAAGAGGTGTTTTTAAGAGACCCTTCTTATCTGATGATGGCAGAAGAATCAACTGCCTGGCCAGGTGTCACCGCTAACCTCGACCATGGAGGTATTGGTTTTAACTTTAAATGGAATATGGGCTGGATGAACGATACTTTAAAGTTCTTTTCTCTTGACCCCTTGTCGCGTAAATATAATTATAAATTAATTACCTTTACCTTTATGTATATGTTTGATGAGAACTTTGTTTTGGGATTATCTCATGATGAGGTGGTTCATGGCAAACATTCTTTATTAGGTCGGATGCCTGGTAATAGTCGTTATGACCAATTCTGTAACTTACGAGTTATGGAAGGCTATCGCATGACTTATCCTGGTAAAAAACTAACCTTTATGGGCAATGAAATTGGTCAGTTCCTGGAATGGCGCTGGTATAGTCAGCTGGAATGGGAAGATTTAAATAGAGAATTTAATAGTGAATATAACCATTTTGTTAAAAGCATAAATGAGTTATACTTAACCAAGAAAGCGCTTCATCAAAATGACTTGAATCGTAATGGCATCTCTTTCTTAGAGGCGGACGATGCTGACCGCACCATCGTTGCTTATATCCGTCAAGCAGATGAAGCTGAGGAACTAGTAGTCTGTGTACATAATTTCACCCCTGTTCAGCGTGACAACTACCGTATTGGCGTGCCATACCCAGGTACTTACCAGGTCATTTTAAATAGTGAAATGGCGGAATTTGGTGGTAATTGGGAGTATCAGCAAGAAGTATTTGAAGCTGAACCCATACCTGCTCAGCGTCATCTCTATTCAATTGAAGTTACGCTACCTTCCATGGCAACTTTTTTACTAGAGCCTTTAGAAATTGAATTAATTGACTATTCAAGTCAAGCTGATGCAGTTCAGAAAGAAAAAGAAGCGCTAGCAAAGGCCGCTCAAGTAAATCAAACAAAGGCAAAGCAACCTCAGAAAGCTAAGCTGCCAAAAACGAAGAAGACAAGAAAGAGAAAAACAGCTCGGAAATAATTAATAATTGTTGATGTCCCATTAATTTTTTGAAGGGAGGAATGGAGTTTAACTCCACTTTCTATGAAAAACGGAAAAATGCTTGCAATGATTTTGGCTGGTGGTAAGGGTACACGTTTGGGTAAATTAACCAAGGATATAGCAAAACCAGCTGTACCTTTTGGTGGTCGTTATCGTATCATTGATTTCCCTCTATCTAACTGTGCTAACTCTGGTATTAGTACAGTAGGTATTATGACTCAATATGAACCTTTAGTTTTGAATACCCATATTGGTAACGGATCTCCGTGGGATTTAGACTCTAGTGATGGTGGTGCCTTCATTTTACAACCATATTCAGGTTCTGATGGTGGTAATTGGTTTGAAGGTACAGCCAATGCGATTTATGAAAATATTACATTCGTAGATAGTCATAATCCGGAATACGTACTAATTTTATCAGGTGACCATATTTACAAGATGGACTATCAAAAGATGCTTGATGAGCATATAGAGAGAGGAGCCGATTGTACTGTAGGTGTTATCCCAGTACCAATTGAAGAAGCTTCTCGATTCGGTATCATGAATACTGATAAAGAAGGCCGAATTGTTGAATTCGAGGAAAAACCAGAACATCCAAAATCTAATCTAGCTTCGATGGGTATCTATATCTTTACCTGGAAGAAGCTCCGTGACTATTTAACATCAGATCCTGAAAAGATGGAAGACTTTGGTCAAAATGTTATTCCGGCGTATTTAGATAATCATGAATCTCTTTATGCTTATGCTTTTGAAGGGTACTGGAAGGATGTTGGTACCATTGATTCACTTTGGGAAGCCAACATGGAATTTATCGACCCCGATCATCCATTAAATATTAGAGACTCTTCTTGGCCGATTAATTCTAAGAATCCGGTAGCGCCACCACAATTCCTGTCTGCTGAATCGCATGTGTCTAATTCAATTGTTTCAGATGGTTGTATTATTCGCGGAGAAGTTGTTGATTCAGTAATTTCTCAAGAAGTTCTGATAGGCAAAGACTCTAAAGTTAATAAATCTGTCCTGATGTCTAATGTGACTGTTGGTAAGAATGCTGAAATTGAATACGCCATTCTGGGTGAAGGGGCACAAGTTCATGACAATGCTAAATTAGTAGGCAGCCCAGATAATATCCTAGTTGTTGGTTATGAAGAAGAAGTTGGAGGTAATTAAGTATGTATCGTAATAAATTAACCGCCATTTTTAGCCTGAGCGAAAAAGATGAGCATATGGCACCGCTAACTGCTTCTCGGCCAATTGCTTCTTTGCCTTTCGCTTGCCGCTATCGCATTCTAGATTTTTCTTTAACTAGTATTTCCCATGCTGGGGTGCGTTCAGCAGGCTTATTCATCGGTGATTCTGGTCGTTCAGTTTATGACCACATTCGTTCTGGTAAAGCCTGGGATTTAGATACCTATCGTGGTGGTATCTTTACTTATTCCCATATGCATCATAAAAAAGCCTTGTTTGAAGCAGCTAGTCGCAAGGGCAACTTTTATGAAGACCACCTAACCTTCTTAGAACGGGCTAGTGCAGAATATGTTTTTGTATCTGGCTCAAAGGTGTTAGCTAATGTTATTTTAAATGACGTTTTAGCTGAATTAGAAGAGTCCGGTGCACAGCTAGCGCGTTTGTACGCTAAAGTACCAAGAGAGTATGTGGAGTATCATCCAGAAGAATATATCGTCGGAGTTGGAGCGGGTGAACGCTTGGTATCCTTCGCTAAAGAAGGAGTAACACCGCTTTACGGAGAAACAGCTAATTTTGACATGAATATGACCTTGATGCGGTCTGCTGATTTAATTGATATGATTAATAAGGCTGACGATAATGGTCTATTTTTAGATATTGACCAACTAGTAGAAGCTTATCTAAGTGATTATGATGTTTATGCATATGAATATAAGGGCTACGTAGCTAATATCGACTCAATTAAGGCCTACTATGATGCTAGTATGGATATGCTTGACGCTGAGTCATTTACCAAACTCTTCCAAACTGAGCAACCAATTATCACTAAAGCTCAAAATGGGGTACCTAATTACTATGGTGACCACGCCGATATTGTTAATTCTCAGTTAGCAAATGGATCTGAAATCTATGGTAATATTTGCAGATCTCATATCGGTCGTAAAGTGTTTGTAGACAAGCAAGCTGAAGTAAATGACTCAATTATCTTCCAAAGTTGTCAAATTGGTAAAGGGGCTAAGGTGTCCTATGCCATCCTAGACAAGAGTGTTGTGGTAGAACCTGGTGCAGTTATTGAGGGTTCCGCTGATAAACCGATTGTAATTGGTAAAAACCAGGTAATCAAAGCAGATTAATGACAAGTTAAGAGGGACTGGGCATTTGTCCTAGTCCCTTGTTTATCTTTAAGGAGGATTTTATGAAAATTTTATTTGCTGCCTCAGAGAGTGCTCCCTTTTTTAAATCTGGTGGTCTTGGGGATGTTGCTTATGCCTTACCTAAAGAGTTAAAAAAACAAGGCATTGATATCCGGGTTGTTCTCCCCCTATATAACCATATGGCTGAAAAATATAAGCAAGAACTAACCCATGTGGTTGATTTTGAAGTGGAACTTGGTCATTACCGCCGCAAGTATGTAGGTGTAGAAGCGCTTGAATTAGATGGCGTGACCTACTACTTTATTGACAACAAGGAGTACTTCGACCGGGGTGTGCTCTATGGGGAACCAGATGAAGGTGAACGCTTTG
This sequence comes from Aerococcus urinaehominis, assembly GCF_001543245.1. Lineage (GTDB taxonomy): Bacteria > Bacillota > Bacilli > Lactobacillales > Aerococcaceae > Aerococcus > Aerococcus urinaehominis. Next base: position 359,916 of record NZ_CP014163.1, on the reverse strand, counting down.
GCTATTTTGATTTAGCTGTCATTGAGATGATGGAAAAAATTGACTTTATTCCTAACATTATCCACTGTAATGATTGGCAAACGGCAATGATTCCAGCCCTATTAGTTGATAAATATCACTGGGTAGAAGCCTATCGAGATATTCGTAAAATATTAACAATTCATAATATCAGATTCCAGGGATGGTACCCATCTGAAATTTTGTATGATGTATTTAATACAACCATGAGCTTGTTCCATCCAAATGGGGCTCAAGCTGGTAATATGGTTAATTTTATGAAGGCAGGTATTAATTTCTCTGATATCGTTACCACGGTTTCGCCAAACTATGCCGGAGAAATTCAAACCCCAGAATTTGGTGAAGGATTAGATGGTGTTCTAAGGCAAAATTCATGGAAAATCAGAGGGATTATTAATGGTATTGATTATGATATTAATAATCCAGCAACAGATGCTAATATTGTTGAGAATTATGAATTAGATACAGCAGTTACTGGCAAGCGTGCTAACAAGGTGGCCCTACAGGAACGTCTTGGCTTAGCAGTTGACCCCGACCTGCCACTAATGGGTGTAGTATCACGTTTAACTGACCAAAAAGGTATGCAGTTAATTGAAGCTAAAGCTGAAGAAATTATTAATACCCAGGATGTGCAAATTGTTATTTTAGGAACTGGTGATGCCCAGTTTGAAAATAGTTTCCGTTTCTTTGAGTGGAAATACCCGGGTATCTTCTGCGCCTACATTGATTTTGATGTTGCCCTAGCTCAGCAAATTTATGCTGCTTCAGATATATTCCTGATGCCTTCTGCCTTTGAGCCTTGCGGTTTGTCACAAATGATTTCTATGCGCTATGGCACCTTACCTTTAGTTCATGAAACTGGCGGATTAAAGGACACTGTGACACCTTATAACCAGTATACTGGTACTGGCAATGGTTTCTCGTTTGGCATTTTTAATGACCATACTTTTGCGCAAACAGTGTATTATGCCTTGGATGTATATAATAACCAACCTGAGGCTTGGGAAAAATTAATTTATCAAGCCATGACCACTGACTTTAGATGGGTACACCCAGCTGGTGATTATATTGCTATTTATCAAGATTTACTTGACGAATAGGATAGATTGGTACTTATTGTTATGCCAAAAAACGCCTGAACTATAATTTCAGGCGTTTTTACTATTATGTCATTAAAATGGCAGCTTTAAACTTTTTTAAGATAATGCTATACTGTATGGAAACTAAGTGAATTGAGGGTTTACCATGAAAGTAATTAAATTTGGTGGCTCATCGGTTGCCGATGGGGGTCAATTAGAAAAAGTTAAAGATATTATTGCTGCTGACAGTAATCGGCGCATAGTGGTGGTTTCTGCACCTGGTAAGCGCTATAAAGACGATGTTAAGGTTACAGATCTTTTGATCGAGTTAGCTACACGGGCTTTGACAGGTGATGATATCTCTCATGTTTTTGTTCAAGTAATTGAACGTTACCAAGAGGTAGCTAATGAGTTGGGGATAAAGGAACCAGTTATTGAGGAAATTACTCAGAATTTAACTGAGCTTGTTGCTGCTGACGTAAGTCAAGCGGATTATTACCTTGATGCAATCAAAGCTTCAGGCGAAGATAATAATGCTAAGCTAATCGCAGCCTATCTCAGAGAATCTGGGATTAATGCACAATACATCAATCCTAAAGAAGCTGGACTTTTCTTGTCAGATGAACCAGGTGATGCGCGGGTGCTACCAGAATCATATTTGAATCTCTACAAATTACGGGACCTTGAGGGCGTTCTAGTCTTTCCGGGCTTCTTCGGCTATACCAAAGAAGGGCGGGTCGTCACTTTTTCTCGTGGCGGCTCAGATATCACTGGGGCTATTTTGGCAAATGGTGTACGGGCTACCCTATATGAAAATTTCACTGATGTAGATTCAATCTATGTAGCTAATCCTAGTCAAGTTGAGAATCCAGTTGGTATTGACCATTTGACTTACGCTGAAATGAGAGAACTTTCTTATGCTGGTTTCTCTGTTTTTCATGATGAGGCCCTGTACCCTGCCTTTGCTGAGGGCATTCCGGTATGTATCAAGAACACCAATAATCCGACTGCACCGGGGACTATGATCACACGAACCAGGCCAACTAATCCCTACCCAATTTCTGGGATTGCTTCAACAAGTGGTTTTTCATCGATTTACATAAAAAAATATTTGATGAATCGTGAGGTCGGTTTTATGCGCCGTGTACTCTCAGTTTTAGAAGAATTTGAGGTATCGGTTGAGCACGTCGTATCAGGTATAGATGATATGGATGTGATTTTCCGAGCAGATATGGTCTCTTCTAAAGATATGAAAAAAATGCTTGAAAAAATCCAAGTAGTAACTGCTGCTGATTCAGTGACCCGTCAAGAGAACATCTGCCTAATGATGATTGTTGGTGAAGGTATGATTGAAACTGTCGGTAATACTGCTCGGGCGACTAAGGCACTTTCAGAAGCAGGGATTAATCTAGAAATGATAAACCAAGGCTCATCCGAAACAAGCGTCATGTTTGGTCTCAAAGAAGAGGTTGAGGCTGACGCAGTAAGAGCTATCTATCAAGAATTTTTTGGTGATCTTTCTCAATAACAGTATAAATAAAACTAAGAGGCTGGAACAAAGTTCCAGCCTCTTCAAGGTTTATTGACATTTTGGATTGGCTAAAAGCTAATAGGCACATTATAAAAAGGATATATAAAAAGGTGGCTAAATTTGCCACCTCAATACTAGGATTCTAAATCTATCTAATAAATCCAAAATAGATAATCACTATAAGGCCTAAAACAATGCGATACCAACCAAAGATTTTGAAATCATTAGATTGTATATAGCGTAGTAAAAAGCGAATTGTGATAATTGATACGATATAGGCCACGATCATACCAACTAGAAGTAAGATAAGTTCACCACCGGTAAAGCGAAAACCAGTTAGTAGCGCCTTCACTAATTTTAGCCCAGAAGCCCCGAACATAATAGGAATGGACATAAAGAAGGAGAAGTTCGCTGCGACCGGCCGGCTAGTGTCAAGAATGGTTGCACCCAGAATGGAAGAACCTGATCGGCTAGTTCCTGGTACTAAAGATAGCGTTTGGAAGAGGCCAATTTGTAAGGCAGTTTTGTAGGACATATCTGCCATGGAATTGACAACAGGCTGTCTTGTTTCATTGCGTTTTTCAATTATGATAAAGGCAATCCCGTAAATAATTAGGGCAAGGGCAACCACTAACCAATTCATTAAATGGGCTTCCATCCAATCGTCTAAAATTAAACCAAAAATAGCAGCTGGTAAACAGCCTACTAATACTTTAAACCAAGTGTCCCATGTTTCTTTTCTATCAGCGTCTGACTTGTTTGAAGAAAAAGGGTTTAAACGATCAAAGTAAATCCAACAAACGGCTAGAATTGCTCCCAGTTGGATAACAACCAAGAATATATCCCAAAATTCTTGGCGGACATTTAAACTGATAAATTCTTCAACTAATATCATGTGTCCAGTTGAGGAGATAGGTAACCACTCAGTTATACCTTCTATAACGCCAATAAAAATTATTTTTAATAGTTCTATCATTGTGTATCCTTTCTGCAGTATAAAATTGTCGACAAGCTAAAGTATAGCAAATTTTTTATTAAGATTAGAATCTAAATTGAATTTTTCAATAAAATTTACCATATTTCTAGTTCATATGTTAAGATACTGGCTGTTATCTTGAAAAACTAATTAACGTGTTCTGTGGAATACCATAATTAAGTTAGGAGGAAATTGATGTTTAACTTCTTAAAGACTAGGAAAAACAAACTAGCTAATCAGTTAAATATAAAGAATCATGTTCAACTTGACCAGCTCTACGCGGTAGGTCAGGGCAAAATAATGGCGATTGAAGAAGTAAACGATCAAATTTTTAGTCAAAAATTATTAGGGGATGGCTATGGGCTATACCCTGATTGCAACCAAGTATATGCGCCATTAGCAGGAGAAATCGGGCAGATTTTCCCTAGTCGCCATGCCCTTAGTATTGTGAGCGCTAGCGGCTTAGAAATATTGGTTCATATGGGTGTAGAGACAGCTAGCTTAGACGGCGAAGCTTACCAGCTTCTGGTAGAAGAAGGGCAACAAGTAGAAGTGGGTGACCAGTTGGTTGAAATGGATTGTAATCAACTCGTTCAACTAGACTTTGATCCAACGATTTGTGTTATTATCCATTCGACCTTTAGTGAGACTTGCCTAGACCCTAATTTAGGCCAAATGGTGGAAGCAGGGGACCACGTAGCTAGCATTGTCTCCTATCCAGATATTTAATTAATAAAGACAATAGTGATAAGTAGCTAGGTTTGTCGGTAACAAAGGTGAATTGGAGTGTAACCAATTTTTGGATTAGTCTATCAAGCTAGCACGTCTAAGTTGGGGCTATACTAATATGCTTTCTAATTTAGGCCTAGTTATTTAACAAGCTGCGCGTATAAGAAGTAAATACGAAGCTGTATAGTTTTCTAAATATAAAAGAGTCTGCGACAGTTGTCACAGACTCTTTTTATGAGTTAGATTACTTAATACAAACAATTTCATTAAGCGCTAAGCTATCATCAATCCGACTTAATAAACCACTCTTGCGATTTCGTTTAAAGACAGATATTTGATTTTCATGCTGATGGCCACAAATGATATAGTCCTGACTAGCATTGAAATTAAAATCGCGCGGAAAGTCACCGCCACTAGCTAGAGTTTGTAATTGGCTGAGCACTTGGCCATCGGCACTAACTGAAAAAGTGCTTATTTGGTTAGGACCACGATTTGATACATAAAGGTATTGACCATCATCACTCAAGCGAATTGCAGCAGAAGAATTAAAGCCAGTCCATGAATCAGGCATAGTGTCAATGCGGTCAATACTTATTAATTGACCATCAGCCTGAACCGCAACGATGTCAATGGTGTAAGATAACTCACCCAAAATATAGAGAATATTCAGGCTAGGATGCTCAACCAGATGGCGAGGACCGGTCCCAGGCTCAGTATGGTAGACTGCTACTTGACTGAGTTGCTTATCCGCATTAACTTGATAAGTGTGAACCTGATCAGTGCCAAGATCACAAGAGAAAACATAGGGATGTTTGTGGCTGGCTTGAATATAGTGGGCGTGCGCATGGTCTTGATTTTCATGTGGTCCAGTCGGGTCTGTATGTTTGATTGTTTGGAGGTGGGACATATGGCCTTGCTCGTCCACTTGAACTACGGCTAATTCACCGAGCCCATAGTTAGCTAAATAAATCAGTTGGCGCTCTTGGTCATAGGAAAGGTAGCAACCATTACTTTCCCAAACAGGCTCAAAGTCGACTTGATACCATGACTGTGTAGTTTTTTTATAGTGGGCAACTCCGGCTTGATCATTGATAACTGCTAGCGTAAATAGACTAGTTTGATCAGCATTAAAATCAAAATAAGTAGGATTTTCAACTGCAACAATTAATTGACTTTCACCAAATTGACCAGACTCTGAATCAAATTGACTAGCGTGGATGCCTTGGTTATCTTGGCGGGTATAGCCACCTAGGTAAATTGTTTCCATCAATATCGCTCCTTTTATATCACTACTGTTATTATACAGGATAACTTTAAATTTATCGCCCTTGACTCCCTATTAATCTAGGTTAAATATGCTAAAATAGCTGTAAAACTAAAGGAGGTCTTGTATGACAAAGAAAAATGGCCATAGCCATACTGACCGAGAAACAAGGCAGTCAGCTTATCTTGACCAACGCTTAGAAGACTTGGCCCAATATGAAAAAAGTGGGAACAGTTTTGAAAATTCTTGGTTTTATCGAATTTTGATTGATAATCGCTATACGGTGACGCTCTATGTTTTAATTGTTATATCTATTTTAATATGGCTAGTTCGCCGTTTAGAATTTGCTTACCAACCTGTTTTCGATATCTTGGGTATTATTATCTTGCCTATTGCAATTGCAGCTGTTTTTTATTATTTAACCGTGCCCTTGGTTAATAAACTAGAGAAAAAGGGGATCAGTCGCCTAGTCGGAGCTATAATTGTCTTAGTTTTAATTGCTTTAGCGCTAGTTGGATTAATTAGTTTAATTCCAGGATTAATTGGCCAAGGAGAAGAGTTTTTAGCTGACTGGCAATCAATTTGGCACCAATATGAAAAAGTTGTTGAATCAGCTATTGGAGCTGCTTGGTATTCAGAATTACAGGTACTTATTGATGACTTTCTGAATGATGCTGCTAAGTTTGATAGTATCAATTGGTCTGATTTAGCTAATCAAACAATCGAGAGGCTCGGTTCTATTCTTGGTACGGTAACCAAGGTCGGTGTAGCGCTTGTAGCAGCACCAATTATCCTATTTTACATGTTTAAAGACGGTCGTCAGTGGACAGAAAATGCTAAGCAGTTAATACCAGTTCGGATACGGCCTCAGACGATTCGTCTGTTTTCAGAAATGAATGTGCAAATATCCCAGTATATCCGAGGCCAAATTTTAGTCGCCCTATCAGTTGCTGTTATGTTTGTGATTGGTTATGCAGTTATTGGTTTACGTTATGGCACGGTGATTGGTATCGCTGCTGGGTTTTTAAATGTTATACCATATCTCGGCTCATTTCTAGGCATGATACCTGCCATTATTGTAGCAATTGTTATGGGGCCGGCCATGCTTGTTAAGGTGCTTTTAGTTTTTGCTATTGAGCAGACAATAGAAGCGCGAATCATATCACCTCAAATTTTAGGATCTAATTTGGAAATTCATCCAGTAACCATTATGCTTCTGCTGATTATTGGTGGATCATATTTCGGTGTTGTGGGTGTGATTATTATTATTCCTGTTTATGCCGTTTTAAAGGTGATTGTTCAACACTTTTTTACCTGGTACCAACAAGTATCTGGTCTATATGAAGAAGACCATAATCATGAAATAAATCGATAAATTTAATCAATGTAAAAAAGCATTGGCATCATACCAGCCAATGCTTTTTATATTCATTTTATTACTTTAATGATATTTATAATCCGAATTACGCTCTCATACGGTCGTCGATAATGCCCTGGTCAGCCAGTTCCTTTCGTACTTCCATCATAGCAGTATAGGTTACAAGCAGGTAAACTTTATCAGTGGGCGCCGTTTTTATAGCGTTGACAATGGCTGCGGGGCTGTTTAATCTTTCTATAGCTGCGGGGCCAATCCCACTTGCTAGCAACCTTTTTTCTAAATCTTCAATTGCGATACCAGCTAATTTGTAGCTAGCGATGGGCATGTTTTTGAAGGCTTCAAAATTAGCATCCCAAATCCAGGCGGTATCGACGCCGTCAGAAGGGTTATTGTTTAGAACAGTAATCAAAGTAAATTCATCATTTTCAAGACCAACAAGGTCGACAATTTGATTAAAACCAACGATATTTTTAATTAAATTGATTTTTACTAGGTGGTCATCGACCTGAATAATTTCTTGCCGACCAAAGATATGTCCAACTTGCTCTAGCCCCATTTTAATTTGATCAGGGGTCACTTGGAAGAAACTGCCGATAGCGCCAGCTGCTAGCGCATTATAGACGTTATAAATACCAGCAAGTGGCAGGTTGATGGTTTGACCAAATAGCTCAAACTGAGATTTATCAGGACTTAATTGGATAATTTGATCAATTTGATAATCAAGTTGGGGCCGTTTAAAATCACAACTAGGACAGAAATAGTCACCAACATTATCGTAAGCAATCATATGGTAGTGAAGGCCTTGACCACATTCCGGGCAAGCTAGGTCTTCAGCTGAATTAGCCGTTTGAATATCCTGACTCTGGTCTGGGCTATTAAATCCGAAGTAAAAAATTGGGTTGGATAGGTTAGGATTTACCAAATGAGGGATATCAGCATTAATAAGAACTGGCGTTTCAGGTACCTTAGCTAAGCCTTTTTGGATTAGTTGGTAGGTGCTAGCTACTGATCCGTAACGGTCAGCTTGGTCTTTAAAAAGATTATTAACTAATACTAGCTTAGGAGTAATTTGTTCGGTAACTAAGCGTAAATAAGCCTCATCCGTTTCTAATACTGCAATTTTCTTTCCTGTTGCCTTATTTTTAGTATCGCTAATAAAGGCTGAGGTAATTCCTTGAATCATATTAGACCCAGTAGCATTGGTTAAAATATGGTCAAATTTTTGGCCTAACACCTTGCTAGTAAGCGCAGTTGTTACTGTCTTACCATTAGTTCCGGTAATTAAAACAACATCATAATCACTGGCCAGATTTTGTAAGATATCAGGGTCAATTTTGGCTGCCAGTTTGCCGGGTAGGCTAGAGCCGCCGTTGGTTAACTTTTCTAAGAGCCACTTACTTGAATTACCAGCTAATACAGCTAAAGATTGTTTGATACTCATTTTTTTATCCTTCCTCGTTTTGAACTAGTTTATATTTTAGCATAATCTGACTGTTGGGGAAGAAGGGAAGCTGGTCTTTGCTTTTTCTTTAATAAATTAGCTGAAATGATTGACTATTTGCCCCATGCATTTTAATATTAATGATTGAGAAAGTAGCTAAATTGATAATGGTCAATTTAGAATGACAATATACAAGTGAGAGAGGGATGTCCATGCTACTAGAGCAAGCGGATACTTTTATTGCCCGTTACAGTGAATTAGCCGAGTTATTATCAGATCCAGAAGTTATTGGTGACCATCGGCGCTTCATGACCTTATCTAAAGAAGAGGCTGACTTGCGTCCTAAAGTCGAGAAATTCCGTCGTTACAAAGAAGTAGATGAAGAAATTTCAGGTGCAGAAGAACTGTTAGCTGAAACTACTGATCCAGATATGTTGGATATGGCTAAAGAAGAGCTTAAGGAGTTAAAGGATGAGCAGGTTCAATTAGAAGAAGAGCTGCATATCTTGATGATTCCTAAGGATCCTAATGATGATAAAAATATTATCATGGAGATTCGTGGCGCAGCTGGCGGCGATGAGGCCCAATTATTTGCGGCTGACCTTTATGAGATGTACAGTAAGTATGCAGAGTCTCAAGGTTGGCGTGTTGAGGTGGTCGAAGCTTCAGCAAATGACATCGGTGGCTATAAAGAAATTATTTTACAGATTACCGGGGCTAACGTATATTCTAAGCTTAAATTTGAGTCAGGTGCTCACCGTGTCCAGCGGGTACCGTCAACCGAGTCACAAGGTCGGGTCCATACCTCAACAGCAACAGTCGGTGTTATGCCTGAGTTAGAAGACCTTGATTTTGAACTCGATGACAACGATATTCGCGTAGATATTTTCCGGGCGTCTGGTGCCGGTGGCCAGCATGTTAATAAGACGGAATCGGCCGTCCGCCTAACCCATGAGCCGACAGGTATTGTTGTTTCTATGCAGGACCAACGTTCTCAGCAGCAAAATAAGGACAAGGCTATGATGATTTTACGGTCTCGGGTATATGAACAGTTAGAAAGTGAACGACTCAGTGAATATAATTCTGATCGAAAAAACTTAGTAGGTACTGGCGACCGCTCAGAGCGGATTAGAACCTATAATTATCCGCAAAATCGGGTAACTGATCACCGTATTGGTTTGACCATTCAAAAGCTTGACCTTATTATGTCAGGTGAATTAGAAGAAATTATTGATGCCCTATTGGTGGCTGACCAAGCGCAAAAATTAGAGGAATTAAATGAACAAAGCCTGTAATTTTCCCAATGATTTGACCTACCGAGAAGCTCTGCAGAGGGCTTCTTCTTTTTTACTTGCCCATGGTCAAGACGAGGAGGCCGCTTACCATTTGTTGCTAGGTTTAAAATCTTGGCAGCCGAGTGACTGGTTTAGTCGACAATTCAACCAAGCCGATTTGGGTTTTCTAACTAACTACCAGCATGGACTTCGGCGCATGGTGACAGATGACTATCCTTGGCAGTATCTTGTTGGTGAGGTTTTCTTTTATCAACATGTTTTTAAGGTTAGCGAAGATTGCCTCATTCCCCGTCCTGAAACAGAAGCGCTAGTGGCCTATTTAATTGACCATCTTAACCCTATTCCTAAGCGAATCTTAGATTTGGCTACGGGGTCAGGTGTAATTGGTCTATCTTTGAAGACGGCTTGGCCAGATAGTGACTTGGTAGCTAGTGATATTTCTCAGCCTGCTCTTGATGTGGCTATAGCAAACGCTGATTTTTTGGATCTACCAGCTAAGTTTTATCAGGGGGATTTATTCCAAGCCTTGCCTAGTGATGAGGAAAAATTTGATCTGATTGTGACTAATCCTCCATATATTAGTAATGATGAGCGTCCTTTGATGTCAAAATCTACCTTAAAATTTGAACCGCCAGAGGCGTTATTTGCTAAGAGCCAGGGATTAGCTATCTACATTGATATTGCCCAAGTATTAGACAAATACCTGGCTGCAGATGGATTGTTTGTAGCTGAAATAGGCTATCAGCAGGGGCCAGTCTTAGTTGATTTATTTACACAGGCTTATCCGCAAGCTAAGATTTGGCTGCGGCAAGATTTTGCTGGTCTTGACCGAAATCTTTTTGTTAAATTCTAGGAGGTTAGTATGACAGAAATATTTAACCAAGATACCTTAGACCAAGCTGCAGCCTTGCTTAAACAGGGCAAGCTGGTTGCATTTCCCACTGAGACTGTGTTTGGCTTAGGTGCTATAGCTAATAATGCAGATGCGGTTAGCCGAGTTTATCAGGTAAAGGGACGGCCTAGCGACAATCCGCTTATTGTTCATGTAGCCGACCCTTCAGACATTTTTAAGTACGCGGGAGATTTATCTGACCAGCAAACGGCTGCTATCGAGGCATTGACCAGTCGCTTTTGGCCTGGACCTTTGACACTTATCGTGCCTGCTAAACTAGGCATTTTCCCTAGCGTTGTACGTGGAGGATTAGAAACCGTTGGTATACGGATGCCTAATCACCCATTAACCTTAGACTTAATTAAACGGGTAGGTTTTCCCCTAGTCGGTCCCTCAGCCAATATTTCTGGCAAGCCAAGTCCAACGACTGTCGACCATGTCATACATGATTTCGACGGTAAGATAGCGGGTGTTTTAGCTAGTCAACCAACTGATATTGGTGTGGAATCAACGGTTTTAGATTTATCGGAGCCAGGGAACTATTATATTTTGAGGCCTGGCGCTATTACCCAAGATATGATTGAAGCAGAGGTTGATTTGATAACCATTACGACTAATACTAATCAAATTAATCCTGACCAGGCACCTAAAGCGCCTGGTATGAAATACCGTCACTATAGCCCTAGTCAGACAGTGGTTGCAGTTGCAGCAAGTAAAATTGACCAATATCTTTCAAATTTACCTGAAAAGCAAGATGTTGCTTTAGCCCTTCTAGATGATCAACTTGCTAAAGTTAATCCAGACAATTACGGGGCTACTTATGCTTTAGGTAGTAGTAGTCGTCAGGCTACTCAAAGATTATTTGCGGCATTACGCACTTTTGATGATCAAAAGCACATCAAAACAATTGTAGTTAGCTTGCTGGCAGATCAAGAGGGTAACCAGGCCTATCGTAATAGACTGCTCAAAGCAGCTAGTCGAGTCGTAGAGTGATATTTTAAGTTAAGGCAGAAGTCTGTGATCAAAAGTCACAGGCTTTTTAAATTGAGCTTAGGGAACTTTGTTAAATATTGAGCCAGGCTTATGGTAGAATAGACCTAAATAGCAAGGAGGCCAAAAATATGGCAAGAGATGTGATATTTGACTTAATTGATAAAGAATTCGACCGTCAAAATAAGGGGATTGAGCTGATTGCTTCAGAAAATTGGGTGTCACCAGCAGTTCGACAGGCCCAGGGCTCAGTTCTGACTAATAAGTATGCAGAAGGTTATCCAGGTCGTCGCTATTATGGTGGTTGCCAATTTATTGATGAAATTGAGCAGGAGGCTGTTAATCGCGCTAAAAAACTTTTTGGGGCAGACTATGTTAATGTGCAACCACATTCAGGTTCTCAGGCAAATATGGCGGCATACAATGCCTTTTTAAATCATGGGGATAAAATCTTAGGCATGGATTTAAGCCATGGTGGTCATTTAACCCATGGCTCTAAGGTCAATTTTTCGGGAAAAAGTTTTGATTTTATCGCTTATGGTGTTGATCGTGAGACCGAGCAAATCGACTACAATCAGTTAGCAGAAATTGCCCGTCAAGAGAGACCACGGATGATTGTAGCTGGTGCTTCTGCTTACTCTAGAGTAATTGATTTTGCCAAAATTAGTCAAATTGCTAAGGAAATTGATGCCTTTTTCATGGTGGATATGGCTCACATTGCTGGTCTAGTTGCAGCTGGACTTCACCCAAGTCCCTTGGATTATGCTGATGTGGTAACAACAACGACTCATAAAACTTTACGGGGTCCACGCGGGGGTATGATTTTATCTAATAATGAGGCTTACTTTAAGAAGCTTAATTCTGCTATTTTCCCAGGAATTCAAGGTGGACCATTAGAACACGTGATCGCGGCTAAGGCAATATGTTTCGGTGAGGCCCTTAAACCAGAATTTGTTGATTATCAAAAACAAGTGATTAAAAACGCCCAGCAGATGGCAGCAACTCTAAAAAACCAAGGAATCGCCATTGTTTCAGGTGGAACTGACAACCATATGATGTTAGTTAAAGTAATTAACCATGGCTTCACAGGCCAAGAAGTTGAGACTGCCCTTGATGAGGCCGGTATCACTGTTAATAAAAACACCATTCCTTTTGAAACCTTGAGTCCTGTTAAGGCTTCGGGTATTCGTATCGGTAGTCCGGCTATTACTAGTCGAGGCATGGCTGAGCAGGAGGCTGCGCAAATTGGTCAATGGATTGGACGAGTGGTTAAAGCCGCCGATGATAAGACTTTGTTAGCTGATATTCGTCACGAGGTTAGTGAATTAGTTGCTAAATTCCCACTTTCCTAATTTACAAATTTTAAAATTTAGGTATAATAAATAAGATTGTGCGTAAGAATTTTTACTAAGGAGATGCAGGATGAAAAACTTAACAGTTATTGACCACCCATTAGTACAACATAAAATGACTATTTTACGAGATAAGGACCTAGGTACTAAAGAATTCCGTGAACTGGTTAATGAAATCACTTTATTCTTAGGCTATGAAGCAACACGTGATTTACCTTTAGAAGACGTTGAAATTGAAACGCCATTAATTAAAAGTACCCAAAAACGAATTACTGGTAAAAAATTAGCTATTGTACCTATTTTGCGTGCTGGCTTGGGCATGGTCGATAGTATGGTTAGCTTGGTGCCTGCGGCTAAAATTGGCCACATCGGTATGTATCGCGACCATGATTCACTTGAACCAATTGAATATTTCTTTAAGATGCCTTCTGATATTCAAGACCGTCAAGTAATGATTGTCGATCCGATGCTAGCTACTGGCGGGTCAGCCTTGATGGCGATTGATTCGTTAGTTGAGCGTGATGTTGATCCTTCCCATATTAAGTTTGTCTGCTTAGTTGCTGTGCCTGAGGGTGTAAAAGCTATTCACGATAAATATCCAGAGGTAGATATTTATGCTGGTGCCCTTGATGAAAAATTAAATGAGAATGGATACATTCTACCTGGTTTAGGTGATGCTGGCGACCGCCTCTTCGGTACGCTTTAATTCTCTTTTTATTCTTTATATGTTAAATTTATCATGTAAATAAAAATAAGGGAATGGATTAATAATGGAACAAATGATTGTAAAAGCTGGTCACCAACTAAAAGGTCGTGTGCAAGTTGATGGCGCTAAAAATGCGGTATTACCTATTTTAGCAGCTACCCTACTAGCATCCGAGGGGCAAAGTTTAATCAAGAATGCACCACTTTTTTCAGACGTCTATTTAATGACTAAGTTATTAAATTATTTAAATGCAAATTCTGAAATTGATGAAGATCATAATGAAATTACTGTTGATGCTTCAGGTAAGGTTACTACCGACGCCCCCTTCGAGTATGTCAGTAAAATGCGTGCCTCAGTAGTGGTTATGGGCCCACTCCTAGCCCGCTTCGGTCATGTGAAGGTGGCTATGCCAGGAGGTTGTGCCATTGGGGCACGTCCGATTGATTTGCATATTAAGGGCTTTGAGGCGCTAGGAGCCACCGTAACGACCACCTCAGGCTATGTTGAAGCTAAGGCCGATAAATTAGTTGGGACAGATATTTTTCTAGATTTTCCCTCAGTGGGTGCAACTCAAAATATTTTAATGGCTGCCACGCTTGCTGAAGGAACAACTACCATTGAAAACGTTGCTCGGGAACCTGAAATTGTTGATTTAGCAAACTTTCTTAATAAAATGGGCGCTAAAATTCAAGGAGCCGGTACCGATATCATCAAGGTTAAGGGTGTCGATAAATTAACTGGCGTTGAACATATGGTTATTCCGGACAGAATTGAAGCGGGCACTTTTATGGTCGCAGCTGCAGTTGTCGGTGGCGATGTCATTATTGAAGACGCAATTTCAGAGCATAACCAACCCTTAATATCAAAATTAAAAGAGATGGGTGTTCAAGTGGAGGAAAGGCCAGAAGCGGTCCGTATCGTTTCTGACGGTAAATTAAAAGCAGTTAATGTAAAAACTATGCCGTATCCAGGTTTTCCAACTGATATGCAAGCTCAATTTACCATTGCCCAAATTATGGCTGAAGGTAGTTCTGTAATGGAAGAAACCGTATTTGAAAATCGATTTATGCACTTAGAAGAGATGCGACGCATGAATGCTAATTTCAATATTTCTGGAGACACTGCTACTATCACTGGCCCTAGTCAATTACAAGGCGCTAGCGTACAAGCGACTGATTTGCGGGCCGCAGCAGCCTTGATTATTTCCGGGCTAGTAGCTGATGGCATTACTAGAGTATCTAAATTAGAGTATCTTGACCGAGGTTATCACCATTTTGATAAGAAATTACGGCAACTTGGCGCTAAAGTTGGCCGCCGAGAAGCAGGTAATTTGTCTAACGAGGACCTATCTGAATGGCTAGATAGTATTTAAATTCATTGTTAGCATAAAATATATAAGATGATTGGGGTGCCAAGAGAATTTCGTTGGCACCTTTTATATTGACTTAGACTAGTAATATAACTGTGATAGAATAGCCATATAGCTACTACTATTTTGTTAGTTTAATAATTCAGCAATGCTTTAAAGGCTAGGGTAATAGTGGTAGAATTAATATGTAGCTATAATTTAGCATAAGTTAAACTTAATAAAAATAAGCAGCTGGGCTGCTAGTATGAAGGAGTTTTTAAATGGATTTTAAACACGAATTGGCCAAAGCAATCCAAGCTGCTGTGGCGGATTATCTAAGTGTGGCGCAAATTGAAAATGTTTTGGAGGTGCCAAAACATAGTGATCATGGCGACTTGGCCTTTCCTTGCTTTGTTCTCGCCAAATCGATGCGCAAGGCACCCCAGATGATTGCTAATGAAATTGTTGACCAGATTGACCATGACTTAATAAAGGAAAAACAGGTTGTTGGTCCCTATATCAACTTTTTCTTAGATGAGTCCAAGATTAGTCCAGTTGTCCTGCGTGAAGTTGCTCAAGCTGGTCAGAACTATGGTGATCAAGAAATTGGTGCGGGCGAAAATATCGTAATTGATATGTCTAGTCCCAATATTGCTAAACCCATGTCCATGGGGCATTTACGCTCTACTGTCATTGGTAATGCGATTGGTAATATCGTAAAAAAAGTTGGCTTTACCCCAGTACGTATCAACCATTTAGGTGATTGGGGCACTCAATTTGGTAAGCTTATAGTTGCTTATCGCAAGTGGGGGGATGAAGCCCAAGTTAAAGCCAATCCAATTACTGAACTGAATCGTCTTTATGTTCGTTTCCATCAGGAAGCCGAAGCTGATGAGCGTCTGGATGATGAAGCCCGGGCAGCTTTTAAGTCCTTAGAGGACGGCAGCCAAGCTGAATATGAATTATGGCAGTGGATGCGGGCTGAGTCCTTGAAAGAATTTGAACGTATTTACGACTTGCTCGGTATTAGTTTTGACTCTAACAATGGTGAGGCCTTCTATAATGATAAGATGGATCGGGTGGTTGACCTGCTAGATGAGCAAGGTTTACTGCAGGTGGACCAGGGGGCTACTATTGTTAATTTGGAAAAATTCGACCTTAATCCGGCCCTTATTAAAAAATCTGATGGTGCGACCCTTTATATTACACGTGATTTAGCAGCTGCTATATATCGTAAGGAAACTTATGATTTTGACCAGGCGGTATATGTAGTTGGTAACGAACAATCTAATCATTTTAGACAGCTTAAAGCTGTTCTTGGTCTATTGGGCTTTGAATGGGCTGAGGATATGCACCATGTACCATTCGGATTAATTACGCAAGGTGGCAAAAAGCTATCTACACGTAAGGGTCAGGTGGTCCTACTTGAAGAAGTGCTGAACGAAGCGATTAGTTTAGCCCAAGATCAAATTAATCAAAAGAACCCTGACCTCGCTAATAAGGACCAAGTTGCAATAGAGGTTGGAGTTGGCGCAGTGGTTTTCCATGATCTTAAAAATGATCGGATGAACAACTTTGATTTCAATTTAGAAGAAGTCGTACAATTTGAAGGAGAAACAGGACCTTATGTTCAATACGCAAATGCCCGGGCCCACTCTATTTTACGTAAGGCAGACTTTAATTTAGAAGAAGCCCTAGCTAGCGATCTGATTTTAGATAATTCTGAAGCCTATAATGTGATTAAAGAGCTCAATCGTTATCCTGAGGTAATTGCTCAGGCATATAATAAGTATGAGCCTTCTGTGATTGCTAAATATTTATTGCAACTAGCCCAAGCCTTTAACAAATATTATGCGCATGTTAGAATTTTAGACCAAGACCAAGGATTACAAGCTCGTCTTGTATTAGTGTATTGCTTGACCCAAGTTTTGGAAAATGGTTTGAATCTATTAGGTGTTGCAGCCCCTGATACTATGTAAAAGGAAAATTAACTATTTAGTAAGGTCAAAATATAAGGTATATCCATCTAAATAATATTATTTCTAGCACAAAAATGGACTGTGACTTGGGTCACAGTCCATTTTGCGTATTTACTATTTTATTTTAATTTGTGCTTCGTCTATTGTGGCCTGTAAGTCTTCATGTTCGGCTAGAATATTCTTGGCTGGGAGTAAGGTATAAAAGAGCAAGAAGGCTGTTTGTATCCAAAATATGGTTACATCAGTTAAACCATGGACAACCACAATGGTAATTAAGGCACAGAATAGGGCCAGGCGCAATCTCAGGTCAGGATAGCGGCGCATGCGATTGAGTAGACGAATTAAACTGAGGCCTACAGGAATTAGAATGATTAAGCCTATGATGCCATAGGATAACAGGCCTTCAAGGATTAGATTGTGGGCATGTTGGGTATACTTACCACCAAATTCTTTAAAGACCACCAGCATAGTTAAAGGACCACGACCAAAGAAAGGCTGTGATTTGATTGCGGCCCAGGATGTTTCCCATATACCGAAGCGGTCGGAAAAAGCATAGGCTAGGTCCAACATGCGGGGCAGGTAGCCCAGTGCTACCGCAATAATTAGACCGACAGTTAAGGCCAGTACACTAAGTATTGCCTGCTTTTTGTATCCAATAATATAAAAGAAAACAAAGACTGCCGCTAGAATAACTAGGAAGCTAGTCCGGGTACCTGTGTACAGTGTAGCCAGTAAGTTACACAAGGTTAAAAAAGAAAATGTTAGCTTTTTCCGACGTTTTTTCGTTTTAAATATCTTGTAAATACCCATAATTATTAAAAATTCGAGTATCATAGCATAGTAGTTCGGGTTGAAAAATGTAGCTTCCACCCGGTCAGCATGGACTTTAGACATAGTCTGCGAAATCCAGGTGTAATCAAATTCGTAAATGAGTTCCTGGTGTTCCAGTAGGGCAAAAATAAAACAAAAAAAGCCCGCTACTAATGAAATATTGATGACCTCCTCCAAATAGGACGGATGGACAATTTCTGTATAGTAGGTAAAGAAGATGATTGCTAGGATAAAAGCCAGGCTGATAAAGAGTCCCAGCCAATTCTCATAAATGATGGCTACCATGCCAGTATAAAGGGAAAAAATAAAGAGTGTTAGGGAGTTAGGGTTATTAAAATAATCACTTTTTAAACTAGCTGTTGCCACCAGAATAATTATCACGAATATGAAGGTGAGGATGGTGATGTAGAAAGGCAGAAAATTGCTAATTAAGAGCATACTTAATAAAATTCTTTGTACATACCAGGAAATTTGTCGGCTAGCCAAAGTTTTTAAATCTTGGGCCAAGTTACCGCCTCCTGTTGTCATATATTTAATAACTACTTTACTTGACTTTCATCGTAAAAACAATTGAAAGCATAAAGTTTCAACAAATATTAAGCAGTTTGAAAGCTTAGAATAGGCTTTCATGCTAAAATAAGGGAAAGTGAGGTGTAGATAATGGATGCATCAATTGCTTGGATGGGTTTAGATGCCGATCGATTTAAAAAATACCGTACTTGGATAAATCGTGGCAGTCAGGGCATTTGTGGCTCATATTGTAGTGCGGTTTTAATTCACGACCGTGTTTATCAGGATACGGGGCACCAATTAAATCGGAAGCGGCTAATTGCTAGTTTAACGACTTTGATAGATCGTTTTCATCCACATCGAGGTACTTTTATTTGGAATTTGGCTGTGGGACTAAACCAGTTTTTAATAGAGGCGCCACTTACAGTGAAAGCAGCTCTGATAACAGAGTGTAATGTGCCACAATTAATAGACAACTATCAGCAACCAGTGATTATCTCTACATTGGCCGGCCTAGGGAGCCCTTATGGTAACCACTGGCTATTAGCTTATCAATACGGCTATGATGGCGCGGGCAACCTTTACTTCAAATGTTACGACAATCATGGTCGCTACCAGGCAGTGGTGCCGGCTCGGCATACAATATCTGTTGTTTATTTAGTTGCTAAAGAACCGGTTGTACCTGTTAGTAAACCAGCCCAACTTGGTAAGCCTGAAATATCACCCGGTGTAAAATTTATTTCTAACCGAGAATATGACATACAGCAAGCAAATCAGGCTGCTAAAACAGCCTATGAGAATAATAAAAAGAAATTTTTAGGGAAGGATTTTAATGAATGGAAAGATATGATTATATAACTATTGGTGGTGGCTCTGGTGGTATTTCAAGTGCTAACCGGGCTGCTGAGTATGGCAAAAAGGTACTGATTGTGGAAGCTGATCAGGTAGGGGGGACTTGTGTTAACAGAGGCTGTGTACCCAAAAAAATCATGTGGCACGCTGGTAAAATGGTTCAGGAAAATCAGGATTACGCACCTTCTTATGGTTTAGACTATCAGTTTAATGGGCTAGATTATCAGACGCTAATCGCTAATCGGGATGCTTATATTGACCGGGTCCATAATTCCTATTTTTCCGGATTTGAATCTCGGGGCACGCATTATCTTCAAGGACGTGCCAAGTTTATTGATAATCATACGATTGAAGTCAACGGCGAAAAAATTCATGGGGACCACATCACAATTGCAGTTGGGGGTAGACCCTTAATGTTAAATATTCCTGGCATTGAATTAGCTGATAGCTCGGATGAATTTTTCAAATGGGAAAGTTTACCGGAGTCAGTGGTCTTAATCGGTGCCGGTTATATTGGTGTTGAATTCGCTATGATGCTTAATGAATTTGGTGTAGATACTTCAGTGATATTACGAGAAGATACACCAATGTTCCAGTTAGATCCTGAAATCACTAAGGTCTTGCGCCAAGAAATGGAGCAGGCTGGTATCAAGATATATGCTGAACGTAATGTGAATAAATTAGACAAAGGCGAAGATGGCCTAATCAATGTTTATGTTGCTGAGTCGGATGACTTTATTTCAGCCGAGAAAGTAATCATGGCAGTTGGTCGCCGCCCTAATACTGATGACCTTGGACTAGAAAATACCGATGTCCAGTTGACTGACAGCGGTCATATTAAGGTCGATGACTATCATTTTACCGATGCTGAAGGGGTTTACGCTATCGGCGATGTTTTAGGTAAAGTTGATTTGACACCAGTTGCCATTAAGGCTGGGCGAACGCTAGCAGATCATCTTTTTAATGGAGCAGATAAATTCTATTTAGATTACAATAAGATTGCTTCTAATATCTTTGCTAATCCCCCAATTATTACCATGGGCTATACTGAAAAAGCTGCTATTGATAAGTTTGGAGCAGACCAAATAGCTAGTTATCAAAGCAATTTTACTGCTATGTTCACCGCAGTCACAGATAATCGTCAACCGGTTACCATGAAATTAGTCTGTCAGGGACCAAATGAGGTGGTTATAGGTATCCACGGTATTGGTTATGGCTTAGAGGAAATGCTGCAAGGTTTTGCCGTGGCTGTGCAAGCTGGCTTAACAAAGGCTGATTTCGATGCAACTGTGGCCATCCATCCAACTGCTGC
Organism: Aerococcus urinaehominis; assembly: GCF_001543245.1. GTDB lineage: Bacteria > Bacillota > Bacilli > Lactobacillales > Aerococcaceae > Aerococcus > Aerococcus urinaehominis. The sequence goes on along the minus strand of NZ_CP014163.1, from coordinate 339,433 downwards.
TGAAGATTTTGTAACTATGCGATAAATAAAGTGATTTTATACATATGCAAAGTCTGGATTTTATTTCCAGGCTTTTTTGTCGACAAAAAAAGAAGCCAGGTTATACCTGACTTCTTTTGCCTACCGCTATTTAACGATTTTTATTCTCTAAGTTATGGGCTACACCAGTTGCACGTAGAATTGCTTTGACAATTTCAACATAGACTAGGATTGAAGCCGCTGACAAGATAATCACTGTCCACATTTGACCAGCCATAGCATCACCAACTAGGTGAGATGTACCAAAGGCATCGTTTAGACCTGGTACGAAAACAACTAGCAGCATTAGGGCTGTTGAGAATAGGACTGCAATATTAAGTGATTTATTGCCGAATGGGTTGCTAGCAAATAGAGATTTGAATACAGAGCGACAGTTGTAGGCATGGAACAATTGGATGAAGGCTAGGGTTAAGAAGGCCATCGCTTCAGCATCCATATGCTCAACCTGCATTTGATAAGTGGCATACCAGTAAACAAATAGGGTGATACCACCTTCATAAAGCCCTTGGTAAATGATTGACGGTAGGACACCGGCTGATAGGAGGTTTGAAGTCCGACCACGAGGGGCGTGTTCCATAACATCTTTTTCAGCTGCTTCTAGACCTAGCGCAATCGCTGGGAAGGTGTCAGTTACCAAGTTGATCCATAGAATGTGGATTGGTTCTAGGATAGTCCAGTTTAACATGGTAGCAATAAAGAGGGTCATAACTTCACCCAAGTTAGCTGAAAGCAAGAACTGAACAGCTTTTTGGATATTGGCGAATACTTTACGACCTTCTTCAACAGCAGTAACGATTGTTGCAAAGTTATCATCAGCGAGTACCATATCAGAAGCACCCTTAGATACTTCAGTACCAGTGATACCCATACCAATACCAATGTCAGCTTGTTTCAGTGAAGGGGCGTCGTTAACCCCATCACCGGTCATCGCTACAACCTTGTTATGCGATTGCCAGGCGCGCACGATACGTACCTTGTGTTCAGGAGATACCCGAGCGTATACTGAGTAGTTTTCAACACTAGCAGCTAGCTCTTCATCAGTAATTTCATTAAGGTGCGCACCAGTTGTAACGGCAGCGTCATCACCTTCTTCAACAATACCTAAACGAGCAGCAATGGCTTGGGCAGTATCCTTATGGTCACCAGTAATCATAACGGTGCGGATACCAGCTTGTTTAGCAACAGCAATTGCATCTTTTGCTTCAGGACGCTCAGGGTCGATTTCTCCAACCATACCAGCGAAAATGAGGTTATTCTCTTCAGCTTCAGAAGTATATTCATCTTTTTCTTGGTCAATAAATTTGAAGGCCATGGCTAAGACCCGTAGTGCTTGGATAGCCATACCGTGGTTAGCATCTAATAATTGTTGGCGGGTTGCATCATCTAAAGGACGAATTTCACCCTTGTCATAGTAGTGGGTACATCTAGCGATTAATACGTCAGGAGCACCTTTTGTCATAACGGTGAAGGCACCTTTATCGCGATCTGCTTCGAGGGTTGGATGCACAGTAGTTGACATCTTACGATCAGAATCAAATGGGATTTCACCAACACGTGGGCATTCTTTTAATTCTTCACGGACATCATAACCCTTATCAAAACCAAATTGAATCATAGCAGTTTCAGTTGGGTCACCAGATAACTCATCGTTACGACCAATTGTTGAGTCGTTAGCCATGTTCATAACACGGAAGACCGGCTCGTTGAAGTCAATATCTTCGCTAGCATCATGTTCTTGACCATTATAGTAAACTTTTTCGATCGTCATCTTGTTTTGAGTCAGGGTACCAGTTTTATCTGAACAGATAACTTCTGTACCACCTAAAGTTTCTACAGCAGGTAACTTACGAACTAAGGCGTTACGGTCTGCCATTCTTTGTGTACCCAAGGCTAGGATAATCGTAGAGATAGCTGGTAGGCCTTCAGGAAGGGCAGCAACAGCGATTGAAATAGCAACTAATAGCATTTCAACCCATTCACGGCCATTCATTAAACCAATAACAAAGATAACAACCGCAATAACAATGATAGCCCAAGTTAGGAACTTGGTTAATTGGTCTTGGTTTTCTTGTAAAGGTGTCTTTTTAGTCTCAGCCTGCTCTAGCATTTCAGCGATGTTACCAACTTCTGTCTCCATACCAGTTGCTGTAACAATACCAGCTCCACGGCCGTAAGTGACGTTAGTAGAAGAGAAAGCCATGTTAGTGCGGTCACCGATACCGGCGTCACTAGAAACGCTAGCTAGATTTTTAGTAACAGGAACAGATTCACCTGTTAAGGCAGCTTCTTCAATTTGTAATGAATTAGCTTCAAAGAGACGAAGGTCGGCAGGAACCACATCTCCAGCTTCTAGGACAACAACATCACCGGGAACAATTTCCCGAGAGTCTACTGCTTCAATATGTCCATCACGACGTACATTGGCAGAAGGTGAAGACATTTCTTTCAGCGCATTGATGGCATCTTCAGCCTTGTTTTCTTGAATAACACCCATAATGGCATTAATTAAAACAACAGCGAGGATAATGATGGCGTCGACCATCCCTTCAGCACCCTCTAAAATAACAGATAAAGCAGCAGCGATTAAAAGAATAATAATCATTGCATCTTTAAATTGGTCAATGAATTTTTGCAAGGTAGTTTTACGCTCGCCCTCTTTTAATTCATTGGGACCGTATTTATCCAAGCGAGCCTTAGCTTCGCTATGAGTCAAACCTTCGACCGAGCTATTAAGTTGGCTGGTAACTTCCTCAATATCACGGGCATGGAAGGCCTGATTTTGTAAATCTTGGCTCATCTAAAAATTCCCCCTTATTAATTACGTCAAATACAAATTACAAAAAAAGAGACCTATACTACTGACTGCCATGTAGTATAAGTCTCACCTTTTAAGGTAGCACCAGCAGAGAAATCTGCAAACTGTTGATACTACCGCAACATAATCTGCTGCTGGTTACTCCCTTATCTGGGTTGTAATTCATTTTGCGTACGTTTATTATAATGTATTTTTATTGTTTTGACAATCTAATTTAACTGATTTTTATACTATTTTTAAAGGGCTTACTAACTTTTTGAGAAGCTTTTAAGTCTAAATAAAATCTGGTAGAATGTATTGGTATGTCGAGGGAGGATTAGTGTGGAAAATTTATTGTTAGAAAAAACTATGGAACGTTTACCTGATTATCAGGCTAAGCAAGTTACAAATGTATTAGACATGTTGGCCGAAGGAAACACAGTTCCCTTCATTGCGCGCTATCGCAAGGAGCAAACAGGGTCATTGGATGAGGTTCAAATTAGAGAAATTGAGGAATCTTACCAGTATGTTAGCCACTTAGAAGATCGTCGTGAGACTATTATTAAGGCGATAAAAGAACAAGACAAGCTAACGCCAGCATTGGAAAAGAAGATTAAGGCAGCCGACCAGTTGACCAAGTTAGAAGATTTGTATGCACCCTACAAGCAGAAGCGTCGCACCAAGGCAACAGTTGCTAAAGAAGCTGGCTTAGAACCATTGGCTAGTCTGATTTTTTCTAATCCAGCTCGTCTTGATATCGAATCTGAAGCTAACCAATACTTAAATGAAGAAATTAAAAATACTGATGAAGCATTGGCTGGGGCTCATGAAATCATGGCTGAATGGGTATCAGAGGACGCTGATATTCGGGCCCAATTAAGAGAAACCATGTCGAGATTCGGTCTGCTGACGAGTCGCAAAATAAAAAATGATCATGACCAGCAGGGTGTTTATGAAGTTTACTATGACTTTTCTAGCCCTGTGCCTAAAGTAAAGTCCTATCAAGTGCTCGCTTTAAATCGGGCTGAAAAAGAAAAGGTTCTTAAAGTTGATATCGAAATTGATAAAGATTTGGTCTCCCGTTATATTCAAGCGCGTTACATTAAGCATAAGGATAGTCCGACAGCTGAGCTTATCCAACATGCAATTGATGATGCCTTGGCTCGGTTTTTACTGCCAGCCATTATCCGTGAGATTCGTTCTGACCTGACTAGCCAGGCTGAAGACCATGCCATTGAGACTTTTAACGACAATCTTTCTCATTTATTGATGCAGCCGCCGATGAAGGGGCAAACCGTAATGGGCTGGGATCCAGCTTTTAGAACTGGCTGTAAATTAGCGATTGTTGATGCCACAGGTAAAGTATTGGCCAAGGATGTTATCTATCCTCATAAACCAGTTAATAAGAAGGAAGAGGCCAGTGAGGCTTTTAGAAAGTTAATTGCCGATTATGGGGTTGAAACGATTGCGATTGGCAATGGTACCGCTAGTCGGGAGTCCGAGGCCTTTGTAGCAGACCAAATTAAGGCATATGATTTGCCCATTCATTTTGTAATTGTTAATGAATCAGGCGCATCTGTCTACTCAGCTTCAGAAATAGCGCGAGAAGAATTTCCAGATTACAATGTAGAAGAGCGATCAGCGGTTTCAATTGCCCATCGCTTGCAAGATCCATTAGCTGAATTAGTAAAAATTGAACCCCAAGCAATTGGCGTCGGACAATACCAACATGATATCGCGCCTAAAAAATTAGCTGACAATCTAGACTTTACTGTAGATGTGATTGTTAACCGGGTTGGTGTCAATGTGAATACTGCCAGCCCTTCTCTCTTAGAGCATGTTGCTGGACTCACTAAAGCAGTAGCTAAAAACATTACCAATTATCGAGAAGAGCATGGCATTTACACTAACCGTAAGCAACTTTTAGATGTGCCTCGGTTGGGCCCTAAAGCATACGAGCAGTCAGCAGGCTTTTTGAGAGTTGTTAATGGAGATAATATTTTAGATAATACAGGTATCCACCCAGAAAGTTACCAGGTAACTGAGCGGATGCTAGCTGATCAAGGTATAGATATTAATAACTTGGCTAGCCAAACCAATCAAGAAAAATTAAAGGCTCTAGATCCGGACCAACTAAGTGAAGACTATAATTTAGGAGCAGAGACCTGGACCGATATTTTGGAAGGTTTGCTAGCACCGGGTCGTGATTTGCGTGATGACATCGAGGCTCCGGTATTAAGATCTGATGTTCTAGAAATGAAGGACTTAAAGCCAGGTATGGCCTTGCAGGGAACAGTGCGCAATGTGGTCGATTTTGGTGCTTTTGTTGACATTGGGGTTAAAGAAGATGGTTTAGTTCATATTTCTCGCTTAAGCCAGGATTTCGTCAAAAATCCCAAAGATGTTGTGTCACTTGGCGATATTGTAACTGTGTGGGTGCAAGATGTAGATCTGGCTAAAAATAGGATTTCACTATCAATGGTAGGTCCAGATAAAGATGGTAATATTAAGTAACGAGGCGCTCCAGGATTTTGTAGAAAGTCAGTCTTTGACTTATTTTAAGCGACCTTTTAGCCATCTAGCCGTATGGAATAAGCGCCTGCGTTCAACCGGTGGTCGCTACCACCTCAATGATCACCATCTGGATTTCAACCCTAGGGTTTTGGCTGACCATGGTTGGACGGTTTTTGCTGGTATTGTTCGCCATGAACTCTGCCATTATCACTTGCACTTAACAGGGAAGGGCTACCGACATAGCGACCAAGATTTTAAAGACTTGTTGCAACAAGTCGAAGGTCTCCGCCATGTGCCTAGTCCAAAAATAATACATCATAAGTATCACTACCGGTGTCTAGAATGTGGTCAGGATTTTTGGCGCCAGCGTCGCCTGGATATTAGCCACTTTGTGTGTGGCAATTGCCGGAGTAAAATACATCTAATTAAGCAAATGTAACGCTTACAAAAAATAGAGGACTAGCCCTTGAATTGGCTAGTCCTTCATTATTTTCTATGCTAGTATGGAAGTGAATGTAAAAAAGATGGAGGTTGTCTGATGGATAAGCAGTATAAAAAACTAATTGCTGCCGCCATGCTCTTGTTGGGAGCTGGTTGGGGACTAAATTCTAATGTTTCTAGTGTGTTCATTGAACCTATAGCTTCTGACTTAGGTGTTTTGCATGGGGATGTGTCTTTACATATGACGCTGATAGTATTCACTAATGCCATATTAGGGCCCTTAGCACCAAAAATTTTACAGCGAGTTAAGTACAAACACTTGATTATTGTGGGTGTTGCTCTTATGGCAGCCGCGGCATTTTTGTCATCTCAAATTACGGCTGTTTGGCAGCTTAACTTATTAGGGATTGTGCGTGGAGCGGCCTTGGGCTTAATTGGAACAGTGCCTATGGCGATTTTAATTAACAACTGGTTTGTTTCTAAGCATGGTTTTGTCTCTAGTCTAATCTTTGCCTCGTCTGGAATTGGGGGGGCCTTATTTTCTCCTATTATTGCGCAAATTATTGAACATCTGGGTTGGCGCTGGGCTTATATTTTTGTTGCAATCGGTTTGATACTGTGCGCTATTCCTTGTATAAGTATAGATTTCGCTTTAACCCCTGAAGAGGTCGGTCATCAGCCCTACCAGCGCTTGAGTGAGCATAGCCAGGGCCCTAGCTCTGGTCAAACAAATAATGGCTTAAGTTCTTTTTCGTATCAATCACCGGTTTATTGGTTAATCTTAATAGCTGGACTGTTCGCGACGGCCTTAGTTGGTCTTACTTCTCATATGCCAACAATCGCTGGGTTTTCTGGCTTTAGTTTAACAGTTGGTTCCCTACTCTTATCAATGGTTATGATTGGAAATATTGTGTTTAAATTAGGGATAGGAACGATTTCTGACCGGACTAGCCCGACGACTGCTTTTTTAGTTATTGCCTGTATTTGTCAACTAGGTTTGGCCCTAATAGCTATTGGCCAGTCGCCTTTAATTATGTTAGTAGGCGGGTTATTGTTCGGTTCAATTTATGCTATGATCGCAGTAGGTACCCAGTTACTTATCAAGGAAATCTTTGGAACAGAATCCTTTGCTAAGGCTTTTGCTGCTATTTCAGTCATTCAAGGTGTGGGTGGCGCCTTGACAGTAACTTTATATGGTTATAGTTTTGACTTTTTACAAGCCGCTCAGCCAGCTATTTATACTTCTATGGTATTATTAGCTTTGGCTATGCTAGCTATCTTTTCTGCTAAGAAATTAGCTCAGTCTAAATAGGGGGTTAAAGATTTGGCACAGTTATATTTTAGATATGGCGCAATGAACTCAGGGAAATCAATTGAGCTGATGAAAGTTGCCCATAATTATGAAGAACAGGATAAAAAAGTTTTAGTCTTCACTTCAGCAACCGACAATCGTTCCGGTCAGGGCATAATTGCTAGTCGAGTAGGCTGGGAGCGCCCAGCCTATGCCTTATCTAGTCAGGATGATCTTTTTGATTTAGTAAGTAAGAAGAGTGAGGACCAACGTGTTTCTTGCGTCTTAATTGATGAAGCCCAGTTTTTAAGTCGAGCGCAAATTATTCAGGCTGCACGGGTGGTAGATATACTAGATATCCCGGTGATGTGTTTTGGTTTAAAAAATAATTTTTTAAATCATCTGTTTGAAGGCTCTAAAACCTTACTAGAATTTGCGGATAAAATAGAAGAGATAAAAACGATATGCTGGTACTGTGAGCGCAAAGCAACTATGAATATGCGGATTGTTGATGGACGACCAGTATATGAAGGTGATGAAATTCAAATTGGCGGTAATGAATCATATTTGCCAGTTTGTCGACGTCACTATATGCAAGGCTACCCAGACGGCCAATAATTAAACCAGTCATAAGCGAAAAAATGATTGCTTATGACTGGTTTTGCATTTTATTGAAATTTACACTACTAGTTTGTGAAAATAATAACTAAATGTATACAAAATATGTATTTATTTTAATCTGCTTGTCAGAATAGTTATTTAAGAATGTTGATATATCAATACCGTTTTTCACATAGTAAGGTATTGACTTTTTTTTATTTTATGCGTACCCAATATTACTGTTCTTTTTCAATGATCGGTAAAACTTTTACTTTAAAAAAGATTGTGAATGATTTAACATAACCTTGTAAAGAAAATGTAAAGGGGAATTATAATGACTAAGAAAGATGGAAAGAAGCCTGAAGAAAATGTAACTAAGGTAATAGATGACCTAGTGAACAAAGGTCTGGAGGCTTTGGATGAATTCTTAGAGTTAGATCAAGAGCAGATAGACCAAATTGTGGCTACAGCATCTGTAGCTGCTCTAGATCAGCATGGTGTCTTAGCTAAGCATGCTGTTGAGGAGACAGGTAGGGGTGTCTTTGAGGATAAGGCAACCAAGAACTTATTTGCTTGTGAGCATGTAGGCAACTATATGCGTAAACAAAAAACAGTGGGCGTAATTTCTGAAAATAAGACAACAGGTATTACTGAGATTGCTGAACCTGTAGGCGTAATTTGTGCCATTGTGCCCACTACAAACCCAACTTCGACGACAATCTTTAAAGCCTTGATTGCCTTAAAAACCCGTAATCCAATCATTTTTTCTTTCCACCCAGCTGCAGTTCAATCTTCAATACATGCCGCTCAGGTTGTCCGTGATGCCGCGGTAGCTGCGGGTGCACCTGAAAACTGTATCCAATGGGTTGAGAAAGTCTCTATGGAAGCTACTAATACATTGATGAACCACCCAGATATAGCCACGATCTTGGCCACTGGTGGTAATGCTATGGTCAAAGCAGCTTATTCATGTGGTAAACCAGCTCTTGGTGTTGGCGCTGGGAATGTGCCAGCCTATGTCGAAAAAACAGCTGACGTTAAACAAGCGGCCTATGACATTGTCCTATCTAAATCCTTTGACAATGGTATGGTTTGTGCCTCTGAGCAAGCTGCAATTGTTGATAAGGAAATCTATGATGATTTCAAGGCCGAAATGGTTTCTTATCGCTCATATGTGGTTAATGCTGAAGAAAAAGCTAAATTAGAAGAATTCTGCTTTGGTGCTAAGGCTAACTCAGAAAATTGTGCCGAAGCCAATCTAAATGCAGATATCGTCGGTCGCCCTGCTACTTGGATAGCTGAACAAGCTGGTTTTAAAGTGCCAGAAGGTACTAATATTTTAGTAGCAGAGTGCCAAGAAGTAGGGGAAAAAGAGCCCTTAACCCGTGAAAAATTATCACCAATTATTGCCCTATTGAAGGCTAATAGTCGTCAAGAAGGTTTGAATATGGCGCGTCAAATGGTGGAATTCCACGGTTTAGGCCATTCAGCAGCCATTCATACCAGTGATCGTGAATTAGCTGTTGAATTTGGCAAATTAGTCAAGGCCATCCGTGTAATATGGAACCAGCCATCAACTTTTGGCGGTATTGGGGATGTTTACAATGCTTTTATTCCATCGCTAACATTGGGTTGTGGTTCGTACGGAGCTAACTCAGTCGGTGGTAACGTCAATGCCTTGAATTTACTAAATATCAAAAAAGTGGGGAGTCGGCAAAATAATATGCAATGGTTTAAAGTACCACCAAAAATTTACTTTGAGCGTAATTCAATTCAATACCTCAAATCTATGCCGCATACCCACCGTGTAATGATTATCGCTGACGAATCAATGGCTAAGTTAGGCTACTTACAGACTGTGATTCAACAACTAGATCGTCGCCAGGATAAGGTTATTTATAATACCTTTACAGATGTTGAGCCTGATCCAGACATCACAACTGTTGAACGTGGTGCCGAGGCCATCAGAGCCTTCCAACCTGATACGATTATTGCAATCGGTGGAGGCTCAGTTATCGACTCGGCTAAAATTATGTGGTTATTCTATGAGCAACCACAAGTAAACTTCCGTCATTTAGTTCAAAAATTTATGGATATCAGAAAACGGGCGGTGCGCTTCCCTAGACTTGGTAAAAAAGCCCAATTTGTTGCTATTCCAACAACTTCTGGTACTGGGGCTGAAGTGACACCATTTGCAGTTATTTCGGACAAGGCTAATAACATGAAATATCCATTAGCAGATTATTCATTAACGCCTACAATTGCCATTATAGATCCAGCATTTGTTGATAGTGTGCCAGCCCATGTTGCTGCTGATACTGGTATGGATGTTCTAACCCATGCTTTAGAGGCTTATGTATCTATTATGGCAACTGATTATACAGATGGCTTGGCTTTACAGGCGATTAAGATGGTATTTGAATATCTAGAAGATTCAGTGAATAACTTTGATCCGGTAGCGCGGGAGAAAATGCATAATGCTTCTACTATCGCGGGTATGGCCTTTGGTAATGCCTTCCTAGGTATTTCTCACTCCCTAGCCCATAAGCTTGGCGGTCGCTTCCATACTGTTCATGGCCGAACCAATGCTATCCTGCTACCATATGTTATTCGGTATAATGGTACCCGTCCAGCTAAGCATGCCACCTGGCCAAAATATAACCACTATATCGCTGATAAAAAATATCAAGATGTGGCTAAAATGTTAGGTTTACCAGCTGAAACTGCTGAAGAAGGTGTCGCTTCGTTAGCTAAGGCGGTTTATGATTTGGGTGAACGAGTAGGTATTAATATGTCTATCCAAGGTCAAGGCATTGACAAGGATGAGTACATGAAATATACAGAAGAGCTAGCTTATTTAGCTTATGAAGATCAGTGTACGCCAGTTAATCCTCGTCTCGCGCTTGTTTCTGATATGAAAGAAATTTTAGAAGATGCCTACTATGGTTATAAGAAAAAACCAGGCCGACTTAAATAAAAAATAAGCTTAATAAAACTGGAGGCAGAAATGCTTCCAGTTTTGTCGTTATTAGTGGGGCCTTATCCCTATTTACCAGGTTTTATATTGCTTTATTTAAAGTGATTGACTGTGGTAGAATGGTTTTATAATGTTTAATTAACCTTTAATTAATGGGATTACTAAAGGAGTGTTTATTTGTTCCAGGAAATTATTGATAATATGGGAGAAGGAGTCAGCAATCCTGAAGAATTTGGACGCCGTCTTTTAGCTTCACTAGGGACCATTGCGCTAGCTTATCTAGCCAGCAAATTGGTAGGCTTGTTAGCGCGTAAACTGACTAGTAACGATGATCGTGAGATTATGATTCTCCGTCTATCACGCCTCTTTATCACTTTGCCAGCTATTGTCCTACTTATTTACATTTGGTTCCAGGGTGTGGGCTCGGCGGCTATTTTCATTATCCTAATGGTTGCCACCATTACCTTGGCGCTCAAAGACATGATCGTTGATATTGTAGCCTATTTCTATACTATTTTTCGCCATCCATTTAGAATTGGAGATGTAATCGAGATTGCTGGCCAACGTGGTCAGGTTGTGGATTTTGATTTTTTACAATTTAATTTAGCTGAAATGGGAGGATTAGTCGAAAATATTCGTCCAACTGGTCGCTATATCTCTCTACCTAACCGATTTATTTTTGAGAAGGTTCTAACTAACTACTCTCACGACCATGATTTCGTGGTAGTTGAAACAAGTATTTTAATTGCCTTTGACGCTGACCGTGACGTGGCCTTGGGGGCTGCTGAGCAGGTGGCAGCTGATCACCATCAAGCCTTCCTTGACCAACACGATGAAGAGGAATTAGAAGAATTTACACGCTTTATTGAAGGTTTTCAAAATGAACAAGCTACTTTCTCCAGAATTATGATGGATGATAATGGCTTTAGAATTTTTGTCCAGTTCTGTTCGGCCTATTACCAAATTGCTGGAAGGACATCTGAAATTGAATGCCAGCTTTATGATGCCATGGTGGCTAAAGGTATTACGCTGCCCGTGCCACTACATCTACCCAAAACGGATTAGTACCTATAGTATTGAAAAGTTTAGTCTTGATTTGACGATTTGCTTAAAATGTTTAAAGAGAAATATAATTTGAATCGAAAAGAAGCTATGACGTGAAGCGCAGCTTCTTTTTGTTTCATTAACTTTTTTGGCCTAACCAGCCTTCAAGGCTTTAGTCTTATGGGACTTTTGCGACACACTATTTTGAACTGTGTGCTATACTAACTAGGCAAATTAGGCTTAATAATTAGGAGTTAGTACATGGAACAGCTTATTTTATTCATTAGAAAACATAGTATGGTCATTTTATCTTTGAGCTTAGCATTGCTTAGTGTGATAGTCGGGCGTTTTGATTGGCGCTTTATTAACTATGGCGTTATAGTTACTTTATTTGGCCTAATGTTAGTCTTGGGTATTTTTGCTGAATCAGGACTCCTGAAACAGGCTTCTATTTTCCTAGTCACTAAATCGGCTAATAGCCGTCGCTTGGTTCAAGCCTTAATTCTGGTAGCATTTCTAGGTTCTTTCTTGTTGCCGAATGATATTGCTGTTTTGACCTTGCTTCCTATTTACCTGCAATTGCTGGGTTATTTGCCTAGATTTAAAGGTCGGGTTTTAAGTGCCGCTTTGATAGTAGTAGCTGCTAATTTAGGCGGTGTTTTCTTTCCCTTCTCGAATCCGCAAAATTTAGTGATATACAGCCATTATGGCATCAACTTTTTTGAATTTATGATGTGGACCTTGCCATTAATGCTAGCTGGATTATTCGGTGTTATGGTTTTAAGTTTGCTAGTGGCTAAGGCGCCTATTAGTACCCAACTTTCTAGTCAACCAGTTAATTATCGACTGGTAATCTGGGCTAGTATCGGTATGCTGATTATGGTAGCAGCTGTTTTTGGTTTAATTAATGTCTACTGGGCCAGTTTAGGGATTGCAGTTTTTGTACTTTTGTTCAGGCCCCATTTTCTTAGGCATGTGGATTACTTACTGTTGCTGACATTTGCCAGCTTTTTTATAGTAGTGGGTAATCTCTCTGAATTAACTGTGGTCCAAGATTGGTTGGCTAGTAATGTAAACCAAAAGCAGACCACATATTTAGCGGGGGTTGGCTTGAGCCAAGTCATTTCAAATGTGCCGACAAGCATTTTAATTGCGCCATTTACAGAGTGGCCAAGACAGCTGTTACTGGGGGTTAATATCGGAGGTCTGGGAAGTTTAGTCGCCTCCTTGGCTAACCTAATCGGCTATAATATTATAAAGCCATCTCTTGCTATAAAAACTAACCATTATCTGAAAGTATTCTTGCTGGTAAATCTATTGTTACTTGTATTTTTAACCCTATTGTTTTATCCCTATTAAAGGAGGATTAATATGTCAGATCTAACTCACCGATTTGCTGAGACTAGTGATTATCCCGCTATTGCTGCTATATTTAACCAGGCTAGCCAATTCTTGGCTGACCAGGGGGTTGATCAATGGCAGAATCGGCCTAGCTTATTGACTAGTTTAGCGCAAGTACTTGAAACAGAAACGGGCCATGTCTGGTTACTAGATGACCAGGTCCAAGCCTTTTGTGTTCTGGCACCAGGTGATAAAGGCTATGACCAGTATGATGACTGGCAAGTTAGTGGGCCCTATTATGCCGTTCACCGTCTGATGGTAGCGGATGACTTGCGGGGACAAGGAGCAAGCCAGCAAATTTTCCAGGATATTACAAATTTGGCCAAAGAAAAAGGCATGGCCAGTCTAAGGATCGATACCCATCCTGATAATCTGACCATGCAACATATTATAAAAAAACAAGCTTTTAACTACGTCACGAGCATAAGTATTACTGAAGATAATTATCCGCGCTATGCCTACGAAAAAGCAATCAATTAAGCGACTTGTCAACCACTATATCACTTGGGTTAGTGATTTGTGGCGGATTCGACATGGCCATGGTGCCATCAAAATCCACTCGGACCTGGTCGCCAGCCTGTAGCTCAGGTTGATTACTGGTTGACGTAATAATCTGATATTCCTGGCCCTGCTGATCACGCAAATTAAAGCCATCAGGGTTAATTTGGCTCACCTGGCCGCTTATTGTATGCGTCTGATTAGACTGGGGACGACAGGCGACTAGTACCAGGGCGAGTAGGAAACTAATTAGTAAACTGGCATATTTTTTCATGAGGACCTCCATCGAATGTATAAGTTAACTTATTATAGATAATTAGCTTTGTTTTGCCCATAGCGCTTATATATTTTAAATACATTTTTAAGGATAGTGACCATCAATTCGATTTCGAATCATATGGTTTGCCATTTTGTTTATCTATTCGTATAATATTAGTGTAAGATGTAAGGGCTTTAATTCAGGAGGTACTTCTATGAGTGAAAGAGTCGCAGTGATTACTGGTTCAGGCGCTGGTTTGGGTAAAGGAATTGCCCAACGTTTAGCTAAAGATGGTTTTAAGATTGTTATTTCAGATATCCATGAAGATACTGCTGAGAATACGGCTAAAGAATTGCAAGATGAAGGTTATGAGGCAACCTACTTCGTAGGTGATGTTTCTAAACGTGAAGACCAATTTGACCTAGTTGCTCATGCTGTGGATGCATATGGACGCCTAGATGTTTTTATCAACAATGCAGGAGTCGAAGGTATTAAACCGCTTGCTCAAGTGGACGAGGAAACCTTTGATAAAATGGTAGCAATTAACGTTAAGGGTGTGCTATGGGGGATCCAGGCAGCTACTGAACAAATGAAGAAACAAAATAAAGACCGTATCTACAAGGTTATTAATGCTTGTTCAATTGCCGGTCATGAGTCTTATGATTTATTAGGCATTTATTCAATGACTAAGCACGCAGTGCGTTCATTAACCCAATCAGCTGCTAAGGAGTATGCGGAAGCAGGTATTACAGTTAATGCCTATTGCCCAGGTGTTGCTGGTACAGAAATGTGGGATCGCATTGATGCTGAGATGGCTAAATATAATGGTAATGCCCCAGGTGAAACCTTCGAGCAATTCTCATCAAGCATCTTGATGGGTCGTTCGCAAGAACCTGAAGATGTGGCTGGTTTAGTTTCCTATCTCGCTTCTGAAGACTCAGATTATATGACCGGACAAGCTATTTTAATTGACGGTGGTATGGTAATGAGATAGTGATAACATAAAAAGTGATTATATTAAAAGGGTTCAGCAATTACTGCCGAACCCTTTTATTATGCTTATTTTTCTAACTCACCTTGATAGTCTGGCACACCTTTCTCGACATTAGTAACGTCGAAGCCATTTTCATCTAAGATAGTTGCAGCTTTCTTAGAACCTACACCATCGTGGCAAATTGTGTAGTAATGGGTATCTTTATCTAGTTCATCTAGACTATCTTCTAATTGCGATAAAGGTAGGTGAACAGCACCAGGCACATGGCCTGCTTCATACAAATCTTTAGGACGGACGTCTAAAATATGTAAGTCATCTTGGTTTTCGACAATTGATTGGAATTCTTCAATAGTAACTTGTTTCATGTAAATCATCCTCCTTAGTTTTAGGATAGCAATTTTAGCTAAAAAGACAAATAATATGCTTGGCCTAAATTGACTTTTTACTTTAATAAGCTTAGAATGGTTCCTTGAGAGTAGGGTATACGCGTTAAGTGCCAGGAGACGGAATGTTGCTGCTGGACGAAGGACTGTGTGTTCGTGGTGTCTGCCCGCATTCGCTCAATTTTTAAGGGTGTAATGTAACCTGTTAAGGTACTCTCCAAATTTTAGGAGGGTTTTTTTTATGAATAAATGGTTACCGCGTTCAATGTCGAGCGCTAAGCTTGTTGCTGGGATGGGGGTTTTGATTGCCCTGAATTTGGTTTTAAACCAATTTCGTTTGGTAATTAGCCCTACTTGGGAAATAAATTTTTCTTTTGTAACACTTGCAATTATGGGGGCATTTTATGGGCCGGTCTATGCTGGAGTGGCCGCAGGTTTTGCTGATATCCTAGGTTTTATGCTTAGCCCATCTGGATTCTTTTTCCCTGGTTTTACCTTAAATAGTATCTTAAGTGCCGTAATATATGGCCTACTGTTATTTCGTCACCCTTATAGTTTGAAGCGTTTGGTGGTTGCTAAAATTGCAACAACGATATTAGTTAGCCTTATTTTAACCCCCTTATGGTTAAATATGATGTATCAAAACGCCTTCTTTTCATGGGCTCGGATTGTTCGGACTGTGATTCAATTTCCGATAAATTTGGCAATTCTGCTCTTTATCTTTAAAACTTTAGAGCGGATTCCGTCTTTAAGAAAATTAGTTGAATAAGTTATTATGGGGCAGGGAGAATTTCCTAGCCCCTTTTTTTGTGCTTACATTAGCTGTATTGCTGATTTTAAAGGCTCTTTGTCAAATAGTGTTGGTGATATTAAAGATCGAAGTTTTGACTTCGGTCTTTTTTATTTTTTCTAGCCATAGGCTAGAGTCTCCAGAGAATTGGTCATCTGTTCAACAGCCATGGCACCGGTTCGAGCCAAGGTCTCTCACCTCGCCAGCCTCAAACAAGCTGTAGTCAATCGCTATATCCGTACGTCGCGTTGCTCCTACGGCTCTAGGATTGTCACAGCTTGTATTTCTTTGGCGTGCTTAACATGGCTAACAGATGCCCATTCTCTTCCGCCTCTAGTAAAAAATATCTTTTAACTTAGGCACATAGGGCCCTAGATTCTGTATCTAGCTTTTCAATCTTTCTATTTATGGTAGGTTTATTTTCCCTCTTTACCTCATATGATTTAAAGGAAAGAAAAGCCCTTGCCCTTAAATGATAAAAATTGCGGTAACCAAATCCGGAACGCTTAATATTCTTAATTTTATTATTCATACCCTCAATTGGCCCATTGGAAAGTGTATAACGAAAGCTATTGATAATAGCAGGTAAGTATTTGAGCAGAGTATTCATCGTTTTTCTCAAATTCTTCGGGAGCCGTTGGCTCTTATTGCGACTAATTGTATGTAGGAAAGCATTGATATTCCCTGTTTTAAGGTGATATTTGAGCTCATTGACGACATCATAGACTTTTCTAAATTTACTGTCGATATTAAGCATAAATTCAACTATACCTGCTTCTGTTATAAGGCCATCAAATAAGCGATGTGTGCGGTAATTAACACTATTCAGTGCTTCTTGGTTCTTTAAAATCAGCTTCCATAACTGTTTCAATTTCCGATAGTGTGTTGATTGCTTAGGTTGTTGATTCATCACAAGAATCCGTTGGCTATTCAAAGTCTGATTCAGTAGTTGGACAATATGGAATCGGTCAATAATAATTTTCGCATTTGGAAAGATTTGTTGTAAAAAATCATAATAAGGTGAGTACATATCCATGGTAATCGTTTCAACTAGCTTTCTCTTTTCCAGAGGGAAACGCATAAAATAATCTCTTAAATAAGCTTGCGTCCGATCTTCTAATATATCAAATAAACGATGATTAGCTGCATCCACTAGGATGCAAGACATAGCGCCTGAGACATTTTTAACAGATTTAAACTCATCAATAGATAAATGCCTAGGTAGTTGCCGGTAACTTTGTTTGAATTGTTTAGCAGTCGATTCAAGCAGACGAATAACAGTAGAATTTGAAATATTAAGTTTTTTAGCGATTAAGGACATACTTTGCGACTCTGATAATTCTTGTATCGCTAAACACTTGATTTGGCGACTAATAAAGCAATTTTTAGCAACTAGATTAGAAGAGGCTGTAAACGTAATTTGGCAATTTTTACAGAAAAATCGCTGTTTTTTTAATACTAAAGAGATTGGTTGTGTGTTGAATTCACCTATTAAAATGCGCGATAGTTTATAACCATGCTTAATAATACTAGCTTGGTCAGCCTCCTTATGGAGGCAATTTGGACAGCTGTCTGGTTGATAAGTTAGTGTGCCGTAGATTACTTTATGAGTCACTTGTTTAATCTTTTTAATCGTTACCTTGTCCTCTAATTTAATATTTTCGTCTGTAATACTTAATAGGTTTTTGATACAATCATTTTGAGCCATGTGAATTCTCCTTTGTAGTTTTGTCTGACAACTTAATTATAAAGAATTCACTGGCTTTTTGTGATTCCAAATAAAAAAAGGTGTCAGTGAGTTTTTACTCACCAACACCAAAAAGTATAGAACCATTTTAAACTCATTCGAAAAGATAGCTTATGCGAGTCAGTCTAAGCTATAAAAAATAGCTTTTATGATAGGATAGATATGTTAAGTAGCTTATTAGACGAAAAATTCTGGGAGGCGCTATGGAAAAAGTCACATTTAGTAGCCATCGCCTACAAATGATGGGGACCTGGATAAATCTGCAGGTCAAAGCGGTTAATAGCCAGGATATTTTGCGCCAAGCGATTCACCGTCTATTTGTTTACGAGTCACGTTTTTCGGCCAATGATCCATCGTCTGAATTAATGGCAGTTAATCAAATGGCAGGACGTGACTGGGTGGCGGTCCATCCGGAGCTTTTTTATTTAATAAAAGTCGGCAAAAAACATAGTATCGCTCAACCGTCCATTTTGAATATCGCAATTGGTCCCTTAGTCCAGTTATGGCGCATAGGCTTCTCGGATGCTAAAAAGCCAAATCAGCCAGCTATCGACAGGACCCTTAATCTAATTAACCCTTATGATATCTATTTGGATGATAAAAACCAGCGGGTCAAGCTAGCAAAAACAGGAATGGCAATTGATTTGGGAGCTCTGGCTAAGGGCCATATAGCAGACTTAATCATTGATTATTTTAAAGCCGCTGGTGCAGTGAGTGGGTTAATCAATTTGGGAGGCAATATAAAAACTTTAGGGCCTCCTATTAACCGTCCCCAGGATAACTATTGGCGTATTGGCCTACAAAACCCTAAAAAATCGCGAGGAGAGCATATCGCTATACTACAGCTAGAACCAGGTCAATCGGTGGTGACCTCTGGAACTTATGAACGTTGTTTAAAATTAGATTACAATGTCTACCATCATATTTTTGATAGCCGTACCGGTTATCCATTGACGACTTCTCTGGCTAGTTTGACTGTAGTTAGTAAGCAGTCTTTACAAGGGGAGATATGGACTAGTCGTCTTTTTAATTTTAGTGGACCGCAAATCAGAGACCTCCATTCCTTAGATACTGATATTAAATTGATTGCTATTGACCAGAGTAACCACCTATATTATGGGTCTGATTTTGCTAATCAAGTACTGCAGCTAGCCTAAGAAAGGAAATTCATCAAATGAAAAAAATCGTCGCTATTGTAGGCTCTAATGCTAAAAAATCTACTAATCGTAACCTTTTGCGCTATATGCAAAAGCATTTTGCTCACCTTGCTGAGATTGAACTCATAGAAGTAGCTGGTCTGCCAATGTTTACTAAGCCAAACGACCGCAATTTGCCGGAAAAAGTGATTGAGATGGCAGACAAGATTAATCAAGCTGATGGGTTAGTCATTTCTACCCCTGAATACAACCACACCATTACCTCAGCTTTGTCCAATGCGCTAAACTGGTTATCTTTTTATATTTATCCACTGGCAGACAAGCCAGTATTAATTACCGGGGCTTCTTACGGCCGATTGGGATCTTCTAGAGCGCAAACCTATTTACGGCAAATTTTGGATTCTCCAGATATTCGGGCCCGAGTCATGCCTAATTCTGAGTTTCTGCTAGGATTTTCACTGCAAGCCTTTGACGACCAAGGTGACTTAATTCATGCCAAGGATATTGACAAACTAGATAGTATATTTGCTAAGTTCATCAGCTACATCGACCACTCACAGGCCTACCAGGATCTTAACGATGGTAAATTGACTGAGATAAAAGATTATAGCTGGGTAGAAAAGGAGTAAACAAGTCATGAAAATTATTGGTATTGCTGGATCAGTTGCTGACCAATCTTATAATCGCATGCTACTGGCCTATATTAGTGACCACTTCCAGGACCTATTTGAACTTGAAATAGTTGATATTAGCCGATTACCCCTTTTTAGCTCGGACCATCCTGAATGGACCGAGGAGGGACCTATCCATACGGTAGTAAGAAAAATCCTCCAGGCTGATGGAGTAATTATTGCCACACCTGAACATAATCATACCGTTCCAACTCCATTAAAGAGTTTACTAGAATGGCTGTCTTTTAAGGTCCATCCTTTGAAAAATAAGCCAGTAAAAATTTTAGGAGCTTCTTACCTGGACCAAGGCACCTCCCGCGCTCAACTGCACCTGAGACAAAATTTAGAAGCTCCCGGCATTGATGCCTTGGTGATGCCAGGACAAGAATTTCTTTTGGGTCATTGTCAAACGGCCTTTGATAGCCAAGGAAATTTACTGGACCAGGGAACCATCAGCTATTTGCGTGAAGTCTTAACCCGGTTTACTAAATATGTGGAGGCTGTTCAACCTCTTGTCACTGATCCGGTTTTTCCTAAGGAGGATCTCCTAGCCCAGCAGGCTAGTGAGCGTACGGTTACAGGTGTTGATATGACAGATCCAGACTGGTTAAATAAAGCCAGTGACCGGGTGCAAGCGGTGAGCGGGGATACTTATGTAGAATTAGCTGGTGGCTTGCTGACTGTTGATCAGATTAATGAACTTTTAGCCAGTCTACCTCTAGCGGTAACTTATATTGATGAAAATAACCAATTCCTATATAGTAATCAGCCCGAATATGGATCTAATTTCGAGGATCTCGGTAGCCCCCTAGGCTTAGTTGATGAAGAAAATTGCCTCAGTCAGGCCAAGGAGTATATCGGCCAACTGCGGTCCGGCAACCAAGCTAAATTAATTATTAGCAACCAAAATAAACTGTTTACCTATGTGGCCTTGCATGACCAGACTGGTAAGTACCGCGGCTTTAGCCAACAGGTGCTGACAAACTGGCCCGGCATAGAATTAACGAATCAGAATATGGATGCGACAAATCCACTAGATGATAGTGATAGCGGCGTGGAAAATCAGGATATGCATAGCCTTGATAGCCAAACTAGTCCTAGTCAAAGTCAAGTGTCGGACCAAACAACTAATGCTAGTCAAAATTTAGTTACTGATCAAAATAGTGGGGCGAGCCAATTACCAGCCTCCGATGCGGATACTGGGGCTAGCCAGCATTAATTAATGGCTAACAAAAGCCAATATAAAGAAAAGTTAGACAATTTAAAAATTAAGCGTATAATGATGATGAAATCATTTCAAATACATAGGAGGTAATATAAATGGCTTATTTAGATCGTGCCAGAGAACTATTTGATGATGCAGTGAAGGTTCGTCGTACCTTGCATGAAAATCCTGAGGTCGGTTTCGAATTACCTGAAACAACTAAGTTAGTTAAAGCTAAATTAGATGAGTTTGGGATTGCCTACGAAAATGTCGGTAATACATATGGTATTACAGGCGCCCTTGGAGATGCTAGCAAAGGTAAGACTGTTTTAGTTCGAGCTGATATGGATGCCTTAGCTATCCAAGAAAAATCAAAATCTGTTTGTACATCTAAAAATGACAATGGTCACCTATGTGGGCACGACATGCATACGACTATCTTATTGATGGTCCTTAAGATGCTTAAGGAAAATGAAGACCAACTTCAAGGTCAAGTGAAATTCCTTTTCCAACCAGCCGAAGAAACCCTTAACGGTGGTAAAGTTATTATTGAAGAGGGCTTATTTAAAGATGGTAAACCAGATGCTGGTTTTGCCTTACATATGTGGCCAAATGGTGACAAGGTTGATGTCGAGATTGCCCGTAATGAGGTCCTAGCCTCTGCCTTAAACTTCCAAATTGTGGTTAAGGGTGTAGGTGCTCATGGTGCGATGCCTAACAACGGGGTTGATCCAGTTTTTGTGGCTAGCCAAATCATTAATGCAGCTAATGGCATCCTAGCGCGTGAATTACCTTCTAACCAGGGTGCCTCTCTGTCTATGGGTAAATTTGAAGCTCCAGGTGGTGCAGTGAATGTTATTCCTGATAAGGTTGTGTTAGAAGGTACATCTCGTTCACTTTATCCCGAATCAGCCAAACATATGGCTAAACGCTTGCCAGAGATTGTTGAGCATATTGGTAAGGCCTTCCGTGCTGAAACTGAGTTTACTGTTATGGCTAACTGCCCAGCCTTAGTAAATACAGCTGAAGAAGCTGACCTTGTGAAAACAGCTGCTGAAGAGGCTTTAGGTGATGACTATGAAGTTAAAAACATTGGCCCTTATCTTGCTTCTGAAGACTACGCCCACATTGCTAGCCAGTTAGATAAGACTTGCTACTTCTTTGTAGGTTGCCCATTACCGGATGAAAATGGCCAAGTTTACCCAGTCCATCATCCATATGTTCAATTTAATGAGGAAGCCTTGATTGTTGGTTCTGCGACTATGGCAACAGCTGTTGAAAAATGGTTAGCGGAACATAAATAAGTTTAAAATTATAAAAGCCGGCTAAGCCGGCTTTTTTATTGAAATAGAGAGGATAAGGTATCCTAAATGATGAAACAATTAGTAACGGCTTTTAAAGCATTTTGGGGCCAACTAGCTGTTAAGGCAAGAGTCCTAACGCTTAAAGAATGGGGACTAGGTTTGCTAGTAAATGGTATTTGCTATCTAATTGCTTATTTATTAGTTGCCCTAATTGTCCCTGTGACTTATGAAAATACTGGTATTTTAGTTTTGTCTATTTTTAAATATGCTGTCATTATTACTGGACTTGTCGGCTTATGGCGGATCATCAAACAAAACTGAGCATCGCCGGCTTGTAAGTTTGCAGTCCTTTTAAATGCTTGCTTAAATAAATTATGGTAGACTAGCTAGTAATTGATAAATAAAGGAGCTTAGACTATGAAATTTATTTCCTGGAATATCGACTCGCTAAATGCTGCCCTCACATCTGATTCTGCACGGGCCCAACTATCTCGTCTGGTATTAGATACTATTGATCAATATGATGCTGATGTCATTGCCATCCAAGAAACCAAATTGCAGGCCTCAGGGCCAAGTAAAAAGCATATGGAAATTTTAATGGACCGGGTGCCTGGCTATGATTATGCCTGGACCTCTTCTAAGGAACCAGCGCGAAAGGGCTATGCTGGTACCATGATTTTATGGAAAAAAGACTATCAGCCAGAGGTGACCTATCCAGCTATTGGTGCGCCTGAGCCTATGGATAGTGAAGGGCGGATTATAACCTTGGAATTTCCAGACTTCTACTTTACCGGCGTTTATACTCCTAATGCTGGTTCTGCTTTAGCAAGACTGGAAGATCGGCAAGCCTGGGATATTAAATATGCTGATTATTTAGCACGCTTAGATCAGGATAAGCCGGTTATTGCAACGGGTGATTTTAACGTTGCCCACAATGAGATCGACCTGGCTCATCCGGAAAATAATCGCCGCTCAGCTGGTTTTACTGACGAGGAGCGCGAGGGATTCACTAAGCTATTAAATCGTGGTTTTATTGATACCTTCCGTCATGTACATGGTGATGTTGAAGGGCAGTATACTTGGTGGGCGCAACGTGTAAAAACTTCTAAAATTAATAACTCTGGCTGGAGAATTGACTATTTTCTAGTTTCTGATCGGATAAAGGGCCGAGTAAAACGATCTGAAATGATTGATTCTGGTGACCGTCAAGATCATACGCCAATTTACCTGGAAATTGACCTTTAAAAAAATATAAATTTACCAGATATTGCAGACTGATATTGCCATAGGGTAAAATACCTTTATCAATTTAGAAGTAGGTGGCAATATGAAATTTTCAAACCGGGTTGAAGGCATGGCAAGTTCACCCATCCGTCGTCTAAGTGGCTACGCGCAAACTGCTAGGGACAAGGGACTTAAGGTGATTCCTTTGAATATTGGGCAACCGGATATTGAAACACCACAGGTTTTCTACGATGCTATCTCTCATTTTGAGGTTTCAGTTTTAGAATATACCAATTCACGGGGGATGAAAAAAACCTTAGAAACGATGCAGCTATACCTCCGTAACTATGGTTTGGATTTCGCCATTGAGGAATTAGTAATTACTGCGGGGGCTTCAGAAGGATTGGTCTTCACGATGATGACCTTATTAGATGAAGGTGATGAGGTTTTAACCATTGAACCCTTTTATCCAAACTATGATACCTTTGCTAAGATGGCAGGAGGGCGATTGGTCGGTGTCCATAGTTCTATAGACAATGGCTTTGCCATGCCAAGCATAGCTGATTTTGAGGATAAAATTACTGATAAAACCAAGGCAATCCTATTATCTAGTCCTGGCAACCCAACCGGTCGGGTTTATACCCAAGCAGAAATTGAGCAGGTAATTGCTATAGCGATCAAACATGATTTATTTATTGTTGCCGATGAGGTTTACCGGGAGTTTAACTATACAGATCGGCCTTTTGTATCCTTTGGTGATTATCCAGAAATTGCTGAGCGGGTTGTATTAGTTGATTCTATTTCAAAAAAATATTCAGCTTGTGGTGCACGGATTGGGTCTTTAGCTTCTAAAAACAAGGAATTTATGGCCCATATTATGAAACTTTGCCAATCGCGTTTGTCAGTTTCAACCTTGGACCAGGTTGGAGCAGGGGCCATGGATTTAGTAGATGACCAATATGTCTACGATAACCGTAAAATTTATAAAAATCGTCGCGAGGTACTTAATCAAGCCCTACAGAAAATTAAAGGGGTTAAAGTCACTGAACCAGAGGGCGCTTTTTACAATATCATTCAGTTACCAGTAGATGATGCCGAAAAATTTATTATTTGGATGCTAGACCAGGTTGAAATAGATGGTTATACTGTTTTGGCTACACCAGCTCAGGCCTTTTATACCGACCCAAGATACGGCAAGAATGAGATTCGCTTGTCTTACTGTGTCAGTGAAGAAATGATCGAACGTGCCATGGCAATTCTTGCTCTAGCGCTTGACCGCTACCCCAATCGTCAAGAAATTTAAAAAATTGCTTCACGCTAGTCTTTAGGTGACTGGCGTGATTTTAATTTGATATCTAGAAAAAAATAGAGAAAAGGCTTGCCTCTTATATGAGACCATGCTATAATTAACTTTGTTGCGGGGGCGTAGCTCAGTTGGGAGAGCGCTACACTGGCAGTGTAGAGGTCGTCGGTTCGAGCCCGATCGTCTCCATTTTGAGAAGACATAAGAACATATCGAGAAAGAAATTTTGTGCCTTAAAACGGGTTCTATACTTTTTGGTGTTGGTGAGTAAAAACTCACTGACACCTTTTTTATTTAGAATCACAAAAAGCCAGCGAATTCTTTATAATTAAGTTGTCAGACAAAACTACAAAGGAGAATTCACATGGCTCAAAATGATTGTATCAAAAACCTATTAAGTATTACAGACGAAAATATTAAATTAGAGGACAAGGTAACGATTAAAAAGATTAAACAAGTGACTCATAAAGTAATCTACGGCACACTAACTTATCAACCAGACAGCTGTCCAAATTGCCTCCATAAGGAGGCTGACCAAGCTAGTATTATTAAGCATGGTTATAAACTATCGCGCATTTTAATAGGTGAATTCAACACACAACCAATCTCTTTAGTATTAAAAAAACAGCGATTTTTCTGTAAAAATTGCCAAATTACGTTTACAGCCTCTTCTAATCTAGTTGCTAAAAATTACTTTATTAGTCGCCAAATCAAGTGTTTAGCGATACAAGAATTATCAGAGTCGCAAAGTATGTCCTTAATCGCTAAAAAACTTAATATTTCAAATTCTACTGTTATTCGTCTGCTTGAATCGACTGCTAAACAATTCAAACAAAGTTACCGGCAACTACCTAGGCATTTATCTATTGATGAGTTTAAATCTGTTAAAAATGTCTCAGGCGCTATGTCTTGCATCCTAGTGGATGCAGCTAATCATCGTTTATTTGATATATTAGAAGATCGGACGCAAGCTTATTTAAGAGATTATTTTATGCGTTTCCCTCTGGAAAAGAGAAAGCTAGTTGAAACGATTACCATGGATATGTACTCACCTTATTATGATTTTTTACAACAAATCTTTCCAAATGCGAAAATTATTATTGACCGATTCCATATTGTCCAACTACTGAATCAGACTTTGAATAGCCAACGGATTCTTGTGATGAATCAACAACCTAAGCAATCAACACACTATCGGAAATTGAAACAGTTATGGAAGCTGATTTTAAAGAACCAAGAAGCACTGAATAGTGTTAATTACCGCACACATCGCTTATTTGATGGCCTTATAACAGAAACAGGTATAGTTGAATTTATGCTTAATATCGACAGTAAATTTAGAAAAGTCTATGATGTCGTGAACGAGCTCAAATATTACCTTAAAACAGGGAATATCAATGCTTTCCTACATACAATTAGTCGCAATAAGAGCCAACGGCTCCCAAAAAAATTGAGAAAAACGATGAATACTCTGCTCAAATACTTACCTGCTATTATCAATAGCTTTCGTTATACACTTTCCAATGGGCCAATTGAGGGTATGAATAATAAAATTAAGAATATTAAACGTTCCGGATTTGGTTACCGCAATTTTTATCATTTAAGGGCACGGGCTTTTCTTTCTTTTAAATCCTATGAGGCAAAAAAGGAAAGTAAAACTACTGTAAAGAGAAAGATTGAAAAGTTAGATGCAGAATCTAGGGCCCTATGTGCTTAATTGATAAGATATTTCTTTGCTAGAGTCGGAGGGGAATGGGCATCTGTTAGCCATGTTGAGCACGCCAAAGAATTACAAGCTGTGACAATCCTAGAGCTGTAGGAGCAACGCGACGTACGGATATAGCGATTGACTACAGCTTGTTTGAGGCTGGCGAGGTGAGAGAGCTTGGCTCGAACCGGTGCCATGGCTGTTGAACAGATGACCAATTCTCTGGAGACTCTAGCCGATGGCTAGAAAAATAAAAAAGACCGAAGTCAAAACTTCGATCTTTAATATCACCAACACTATTTGACAAAGAGCCTTAAAACGTTGATATATTAGCGTTTGAGGCGCTTTTTCTTTTTATCGAGAAGCCCTAAGAAAGCAAAATTATTTTGCACTCATTCTGACCGTTATCATACAAGATTACATACAAAATACCCACCTAAGGGATCGCTCTTAGGTGGGTATTTTGTACGTAATAAGTCTAGCAGACAAATTATTTATCTCGCTTAACCTCAATCCGATAGCCGTCAGGATCGGTAACAAAGAAGTAGCTTGGCTCACCGCCACTTAGGCCTTTTAGTTCGCCAGTTTCATAGTTAGATGCTTGGCAAATTTTGTGCATTTCTTCAAGATCAGCAACTTTAACACCTAGGTGGCTAAAGCCGTCACCAATCTCATAAGGGTCCGCATCATAATTATAGGTTAGCTCAATTTCAAGTGGACTGCCTGGACTAGCTAAATAAATTAAGTCAAAACCATCCTCAGGAAACTTACGCTCGCGGCTAACTTCAAAGTCGAATAGGTTTGTGTAGAAATCAAGGGTTTTATCGATGTCGCGAACCCGTACACAAATTTCAACTAATTCTTGTTGCATCAAATCTCCTCCTTTATTCATCACACTTTCATTATAAAGAACATAGTTAATAATGCAATTAAAGCGCATTACTTGCTAAAAGTTAGCTAACCTGGCAAAATATAAATATAAAGATAGGGGAGGTTTATGATGTCAAAAGTATATGAAAAAGACTATGATTATGAAGTTGCAGCTAATAAGTACCACCTGATTGTGGCTCGTTCTTGTCCTTTTGCCCAAAGAACAGATATTGCCCGGTCACTACTAGGTTTGGAAGACGCTATTTCCAAATCAGTGGTTGATCCAATTAAAACAGAAAAGATTTGGGAATTTAAGCGCTATGAAGGCGCTAAAGACCCAGTTTTAGGGGTTGAATACGTCAGTGATGTATACCATAATACTAATCCAGCCTACGACGGTCCATACTCAGTGCCTGTCTTAGCTGATATTGAAACTGGCCAGGTAGTTAATCAAGAGTCCCTTGATATTGTAAAAGATTTTGTGACACGCTTCCAAGCTTTACACACTGGTGATGCACCTAACCTTTATAATGAGGATGACCGTGAGGCTATTGATGCTTGGGTGGTCCGAATTAGTTCTGATATCATGTCCGCGCCTTATAAGGCCCATGGTGCTGAAGACCAGGCTACTTATGATGAGCAAGTGGATATTTTCTTCACTGCCCTGGCGGATATTGACAAGGCATTAAGCCAACATGATTACTTAGTCGGTAACCAATTGACATTGGCAGACATCGTCTTGTATACACCATTATTACGATTTGATACGGTCTTCTATCCAGCCTTCCAAGTTAACCAATACCGTTTAGAAGATTTCCCCAATCTTTGGGCTTATCTGAAAAAGCTGTATCACATACCTGCTTTTAACCAATCTACTGATTGGGACGAAATTAAAGAAGGCACTTACCTGGGTAAAAATGGTCGCAACCACTTTGGTAAAGAAATTTTACCAGCAGGTCCACAGTTAGACCAGTGGGAAGACTAGTCTATTTATCAAACAAACCACTCATTTGAAATGGGTGGTTTTTCTAATTTATTGCTAGCTTTGCCTATGTTAAAATAAAAGGGTCTATGTTAAAATTGCTAGCCTAAGAAATAAGTAAGTAATGATAAATTATAAATAAATCTGATAAAGGAAGAAATATGGCAAGACAAGATTATCCGAGTGAAGTATTAGATGTAGAAATTATTGGTTTTGATGAAAAAGGCATGGGCCAAGCAGTCTACTACCATCCTGCTGATAAGGGTCCCTTTGGCAAGAAACTCAAATTAAGTGTTCGTGGGGCTCTGCCAGGCGATTTGGTCAGGGTGACTGTGCCCAATGCTAAGGGACGCAAGTCGGCAGTGGTAAACTATGATGAGATTCTTAAACCATCCCCAAGTAGGATCGGGCAGGCAGAGCCTGGTCAGCCGCAAGCAGGGGGGACGCCCTTGGCTTATATGGACTATCAAGCTCAATTGGACTATAAGACTCAGTATGTTAAACAATGCTTAAGTGATCAGGGTCACGATGAGTCCTTAGTTAAGGATACGCTTGGTATGGCAGATCCTTACCACTATCGTAATAAGATGGAATTAACCTTTGGCTTAGATGGTGCCATCGGCATGCATGAAGCTGGTAATTTCCGCCACATCATTGACATGAAGGATTCGCTGATTGCGCCTGAAGTAATGGTCGCCTACAAAGAAGCAATTGCTGACTGGGCTAAAGATTGGCAATTGCCGAGTTATGATAAGGAAGGTAAATCAGGTTTATTGCGACATTTAATGCTAAGAAAATCATTTGCTTTAGATGAGGAAATGGTCGCCCTGTTTACAACAGCTGATGTGAGTGAGTATCAGGAAGCAGCTAATGACTTGACTAGACGGTTAGCCAACCATTTTCCTAATCTGGCAAGTTTGACCTGGATTAAAAATACGGATATCGCTGACCGAACCCAGGCTGAAGAGGTAATCGTTTTACATGGCCGCGATTATATTTATGATGAATTAGCTGGCTATCGCTACCGGCTTTGGTTTGATACCTTTTTCCAACCTAATCCAGTGCAGGCAGAAAAAATGGTCGATATCGCTCTGGATTTAGCTGACGTGAAAACTGATATGCGGGTGCTTGACCTCTTTTGTGGGGTAGGGACCTTCTCGCTACCATTTGCGGACGCCGCCAAAGAACTGGCCGGTATAGAAATCGTTGAAACTTCTATTGAATCAGCCAAGCGTAACGCCCAGGAGAATGGCTTAGACAATACCTATTTCCTCGCTCGTGACGCTCGTAAAGGTATGGCTGAGGTCGAAGAGACTTGGGGGCAGCCAGATTTATTATTGCTAGACCCACCCCGGTCAGGTGCTGGTGGTAAGGTAATGCGCCGAATTGGTCGCTTAGCTACTGATAAGGTGATTTATGTGTCTTGCAATCCTAAGACTATGGCGCAAGATATTAATTGGCTAGCAGATTTTGGCTATGAGTTGGTAAGTGTTCAGCCCGTTGACCAATTTCCGCATACCTTGCATGTCGAGACCGTAGTATTACTTACTAGGAGTAAAGCGACGCAGTAAGTAATTACGGAGACCTGTGCGATAGGAGCAGTTATTTCCTGCAGTATTGATTGGGAAAATAAAACAACAAACTGTATAAAAACGAGGTTTCTAGACATTTAGTGAATATCTGGGGGCTTCGTTTTTTGCTTGTAGTATCGAAAATGTCAGTAAAGTGTTGATTTCTGGAACCAATACTAAGAATCGCCGAGAGTTTAACCAGATGATTGAAGAATGTCAGGCGGGGTGAATTGATTTAATTATTACCAAATCCATCTCCCGATTCGCTAGAAATACGCTGGATTGCTTAAAATATATTCGGGAACTGAAAGCGAAGGATGTGGGGGTGTACTTTGAAAAGGAAAATATTAATAAGCTCGATGCCAAAGGAGAAGTACTCATCACCATCATGGCTTCTGTGGCCCAACAAGAGAGTGAGCCCATCAGCAGAGATAAGAAGCAAGCCTTGTTGATTGCCAATGCGACCAACGAAGATAAGCGAAGGAGATTAGCAGATATCAAAGCCTTCCTCAAGGGCATCATGTTAAGCTGGAGGAGTATGATGAGAGCTTAGTCAATCAGTAGGTGGAGGAAGTGCGTGTTAAGGAAGATAGCATTGAGCTAAAACTGAAGACAGGACAAATCATTACAGTAGAAAAATAAGAGAGACCTAGAACGATGCTTCAGAATGGGGATTGCATCGTTCTGTGTCTCTCTTTTTATGATGTGCAGAAATAGTCTCTTTTGAATTTATTTGGTGTAAACCTACAGCGAGCTTTTCTTATATGAATAAATTGAACAAAAATAATAAAATTATTTGTGTAATTCGAGGACAAATAGGTATTAACCTTTTAGTAAATTTTTTTCAGGCGGAAGGTGCCCTCTGATTCTGTTATTTGTAAATAAAATGCTTGACACAAGAAACTCAGATCTGTACACTTTGTGTATATAGTATATACACAAAGTGTGAAGGAAAGAAATTAAATGATGAATATTAATCTTTCGAAATTTTCTAAAGTCCCATTGTACGAACAGATAATAAAAGAAATTAAGCGTAACATTATATCTGGTGAATTAAAGGAAAAAGAACGTTTACCATCTATTAGACAGTTGGCTAAAGATTTAGAAGTCAGTGTTATTACTGTTAAAAAAGCATACGAAAATTTAGAACAAGAAAAATTTCTGATGTCCATCCCAAGTCAAGGAACGTATGTAGCCGATTTGGATATTGATTTGATTGAAAGAAAAATTCTAGCAGAAATAGATGCGAGTATCGAACAAGTTATTATAAAAGCAAAAAGTATAGGCCTAAGTTCTGAAGAAATAGTTCAACGGTTCAGTGAAAAAGTGGAGGAATAAAAAATGCAATATGCGATAAAAATGAAAGATGTTACCAAAACACTTGGTGACTTTAAAATTGATTTAAAGAATTTACGGATACCAAAAGGCTATATTACGGGATTTATAGGGCCCAATGGAGCTGGGAAATCAACAACCATTAAATTGATAATGGATTTGATTAAGGCAGATACAGGACAAATAGATCTTTTAGGCTATGATCATGAAAATGAAGGAAAAGCCGCACGTGAGCGAATAGGTTTTGTTTATGCTGAAAATATTTATTATGAAAATTTGAATGTTTGTTCTATTGGCAACTTAGTAAACGGTTTTTATCCTAAATGGGATAAAGATAAATTCGACTCTCTCTGTCGTGATTTTAAGCTGCCTTTGCAGAAAAAAGTAAAAGATTTATCTACAGGTATGAAGGTTAAACTTTCATTAGCCGTTGCTTTAAGCCATAATGCGGATCTGATCATCTTGGATGAGCCAACATCTGGATTAGATCCAGTCGTAAGGTTGGAGATTCTAGACTTACTGTATGATATTATCCAAGATCAAGAAAAGACGATATTATTCTCCACCCATATCCTAGCCGATTTGGAAAAAATTGCGGATTATATTATCTTTATCAATGATGGAAGATTATTGATTCAGGATTCTAAAGATCATTTGCTTGAAAATTACAATCTCATCAAGGGTCCACTTCAATTGCTCGATTCAGAGATGCGAGACTTATTAATTGGTTATACAGAGAGAGAATCTGGCTTTGATGGTTTGAGCGAAGATGTAAGTAGTTTTCAAGAAATTTATGGTGACAAGGTTCTAATTGAACCAGCGTCATTGGATGATATTATGATTTATCACTTGAAGGGAGACAATTAAATGCGAGCATTACTAGTTAAAGATTGGATAGTAAGTCGAAAACTATTAATTTTATCATTGATTATTCTTATCTTAGTCTTCTTTGTAGTGAGTGATGATCAAATACCTTTAATTTTAGGCTTATTGATATCCTTGTTTAATATGCGAAATATCGATGGTCTGGAGGACAAAAATGAATATCACGCCCTCATTCAAAGTATGCCAGTGAGCCGTCTTGAAGTAGTGATAAGTAAAACCATTTTCCATTTTTTGCAAGTCGGTATTAACTTATCACTTATAATATTGTTAAACAACATACTTCCAAATCTAAAAGCTAATAGCATCAAAGAAATTTTCTTAACTGTAGCCATGGCTATCATGTTAATTTTAGGTTATCAATTGTTGTACATTATTTTTGGTCCTGTATTCATGAGTTATGTTACTATCATAATTTTCCTAGTATTGATAATGTTTGGGTGGACATTAGCAAATAGTCCGTTCATTCAAGGTGTATTAAAGTGGCTAACATCAATAAAATCAGCCACCTTAATCCTATCATCTGCTTTAATCGTTCTAGTGGTATCTGCTTTATTATTGTTCTTGACTGTTAAGGTCTATGAGAGCAAGGATTTATAATACATTTAATTGGAATCTTATGTATCTTTTAGAGTGGTTTGGCGTGACTTTTCAGTAGACTGATGAAAGTAGTTAATATCAGTAAAACCACCCTACCACCCTATCAAAATCAATCCATAGCTTAAGGTCGATACACGTGGAGTGCATCGTATTGATTGAAAAAGTTAAGTGATAAACTGCAAAATAACGGGGTTTCTAGATATTTAATGGATGTCTAAGGACCTCGTTTTTGGCTTGGGTTTAAAAAATGGCAGTCAAGCGTTGGCTTCTACCGAAGATATGGGAAAGCAATTTGGAGATATCAAAACTTTTCTCAAAGGAGAGCAGATTAAGCAGAAGTTAGATAATGAAAGGCTAGTCGTCTGTGACTGCTGTGGAGAGATTTTTAGACGAGTCAAGTGGAACTGCCGAGGTTGTAAATCAGTGGTTTGGGGTTGTATCACTCGCATAGAAAACCCGTCTAAGTGCCAGACTCGAACGGTGAAAGAAGAATTGCTGCATCAGGCGGATTGAATCGAGTGATTGGAGATAAAGGAACTACCTTGAAGTTTTAGAGCAGATCCTTGAAGAAGTCTTCAATAATGATCCAGATGAAGGGTGTGAGCTATTAATGATGAGCTACATGAAATACAGAAAGAATTATGGAAGGTAGAAAATTAACAGGATAGTTACGACGAAGCGGTCGAGCAAATCTTTGGACTTCGTCAAGAAAAAGAAGAAGGTTATTAAATATTAAGGCCTTCTAAAGACTCGACACACGTAGGTAGAAGTTTATCATAAAAAATTTGGAAATCAGGCTAGTTGAAAGCATAGTTGCAAAGGACGAAAGTATAGAGATTAAGCTAAAGTCTGAGAAAGTTTAAATATTGAAATGTAAACAAGAGACCTAGAGCTATGCTGTGATTGGAGCGTAGTTCTGTGTCTCTTGTTTTGTTATGATTAAGGTAAATCAATGTGTGAGTAAATTTTAGGTATTAAGGAAAGGGTGAGGAATATGACGCAATACACAGATGAGGAGATCAGAAATCGCAAGAAAATAACGCTTAAAATTGCTGGGGATTACCTGGGGATATCGCCTAATGCTGTTGGGTTAGGTATGAGAAATAATTTGTTACCTATTGGTTTTGCTGTTCATAATGAAGAAAAAGATCGCAGATGGACAGAAAGTTGGTCCTACCACATTATCGCGGAACGGTTGATTGCCTATAAATATGGAAAAATTTCTGAGGTTCGCGTGCAAAATATTGAGAAAAGCCTGGATACCATTATCGAAGAATTTCAGGATTTGAAGCAAGAATTACTTTTTATATTAAGCGAAAACGAGGAAGAAAAGATCTAAAACTATTTGAGTATGCGTTTTCGCTGGGCGAGTTTGCTGATGAAAGTAAATGCTTAGATATTGACCTGGATGGGAGGGATACGGATAACGATGATTTTGAATAGAGAAAAATTATATCAAGAGATCTGGAAAATGAGTGTTAAAGGCGTTGCAGAGAAGTATCACTTAAATTATCAGAAACTCCTGAAAGCTTGTAGAGAAAAAGATATCCCCATTCCTGACAGTAAATATTGGGTGACATTAAGAACTGGTCAGGATGTCAGTAACCTGGTTGTTCC